>DASPTB010000141.1:0-12871 GCA_035623615.1 Actinomycetota bacterium | reverse complement strand
AGCTCGAACGTGAACCGCTGCTTGGCGACGCGGTCCTTGCCGACGTGCGTCGAGGCGCTGTCGATGTTCACGTGCAGGTCGCCGAGCACCTGAGCGACGTCGCGCAGGAGCTTGGTCCTGTCGAGGGCTTCCACCTGGATCATCACGGTGAAGGTGGTGGCACCGCCGGCCTTCCACGAGACGTCGATGAAGCGGTCCGGCTCGCGCTCCAGCGACTTCACGTTGGGGCAGTCGCTGCGGTGGACCGAAACGCCCTGGCCGCGCGTGATGAACCCCACGATCGCGTCGCCGGGAACGGGAGTGCAGCAGCGGGCGAGCTTGACCCACACGTCGCTTCGCCCCTGCACGACGACCGCACCGGTCTGCGAAGGCCCGAGGTGCACGGGCCTGACGGCCGGAATCTCCTCCGGCTGCTCGTCGGCTTCCTCGGAGACGAGCCGAGCAAGACGCGAGACGACCGACTGGGGAGACACTTGGCCCTCGCCGATGGCGACGTAGAGAGCGTCGGTCGTCGGGTACTTGAGGTCGCGCGTCACCTGCGACATCGTCGCGTCCGACATCAGCCGTCCGATGGGCAACGACTGCTTGCGCAGGAACCGCTGGAGCAGGTCGCGACCGGTCTCGAGCGCGTCCTCCCGTCGCTCCCGGGAGAACCACTGCCGGATCTTCGTGCGCGCTCGCGGCGACTGCACGATCGAAAGCCAGTCGCGCGACGGGCCCGCGTCTCGCGCCTTGGACGTCAGGATCTCGACGGAGTCCCCGGTCTGCAAGTGGTAGTCGAGGGGCACCAGTCGGCCGTTCACCCGCGCCCCCACGCAGCGGTGGCCGACCTCGGTGTGGATCGCGTACGCGAAATCGATCGGCGTCGATCCGGCGGGCAGGTCGGCCACGTCGCCCTTCGGCGTGAACGCGAAGACACGGCCCGCGAACAGGTCGATCTTCAGCCCCTCCATGAACTCCCGGGGGTCGGCCATCTCCTGCTGCCACTCGAGCATGCGCCCGAGCCAGGCCAGGTCGGCTCGGTCGGGCTGGTCGCCCTTTCCTTCCTTGTAGCGCCAGTGCGCCGCGATCCCGTATTCCGCCGTCTGGTGCATCTGCCGCGTACGGATCTGCACCTCGACGTTGCGGCCCTGCGGACCCACCACGGTCGTGTGCAGCGACTGGTACATGTTGAACTTGGGCATCGCGATGTAGTCCTTGAAGCGCCCCGGTACCGGCTTCCACAGCGCGTGCAGCGCGCCGAGGGCTCCGTAGCAGTCGCGGACCGAGTCGACGACGACGCGGATGCCGATCAGGTCGTAGATCTCGTTGAATTCCTTGCCGCGCAGCACCATCTTCTCGTAGATCGAGTACAGGTGCTTCGGGCGGCCCTCCACCTCGGCCTTTATCTTCAGCTCCGCGAGCTTGCCGCGCACGTCGTCGATCACTTGCTCGACGAGCTCCTGGCGCTCGCCGTCGCGCTTCTCCACGAGGCTCTTGATCTCCTCGAACCGGTGGGGGTGAAGCGTCTTGAACGACAGGTCCTCGAGCTCCCACTTGATCCGGTCGACGCCGAGCCGGTGGGCGAGCGGCGCGTAGATCTCGAGGGTCTCCGTCGCGGTCTGCTGCTGCTTTTGGCGCGACACCGCGTAGAGCGTCCGCATGTTGTGCAACCGGTCGGCCAGCTTGATCAGGAGCACGCGGATGTCCCGCGCCATCGCGACGATCATCTTGCGGACGTTCTCGGCCTGCTCGGCCTCGCGCGACCGGAATCGGATCTTCTCCAGCTTCGTGAGCCCGTCGACGAGCGAGGCGACCTCGTCGCCGAATTCCGTCTCCACCTCTTCCAGCGTGACCGGCGTGTCCTCCACCACGTCGTGCAGGAGCGCCACCTGAAGGGTGACGAGGTCCATGCCGAGGTCGGTCAGGATCGCGGCGACGGCGAGGGGGTGCTGGATGAAGTCCTCGCCGGACAGACGCTTCTGCCCGCGGTGCGCCGCTTCGGAGAACTGGTAGGCGCGCTGGAGCTCGCGGAGGTCGGTCCTGGGGCGCCGCTCACGGACGAGGCGGGCGAGCGCTTCGTAGGAGTCGGCGGAAGAGGGTGGCGAATCGGACGACCGGAAGGGGAGGCGGGAGAGGATCCCGCCCCGGCGTTCGGCCTTGATGGTCTCCGGTTGCCCCAACGGCGCTCCTCGCGCCAAGTGTAGCGGGGAACGGCCGGGGACCGAGGAGCGCGCCTCAGTAGTCCAGGAGCGCGAAGAAGTCGTAGCCCCCCAGATGGGCCCTGCCACCGAGCGCGGTGAGCTCGATGAGGCAGGCGATGCCGACCACCTTGCCGCCGAGCCGCTCGACGAGCGACGCCGCGGCGCTCGCGGTCCCGCCCGTCGCCAGGACGTCGTCGACGACGAGGACGCGCTCGCCCGGGTGGATCGAGTCCCGGTGGATCTCGAGGACCGCGCTGCCGTACTCGAGCTGGTACTCCTGGGCCTCGGCTTGCCACGGCAGCTTGCCCGCCTTGCGGACGGGAACGAACCCGGCGCCGAAGTGGTAGGCGACCGGCGAGGCGATGATGAAGCCCCGCGCCTCGATTCCCACGACCTTGTCGACGTTGCCGCGCCCATAGTGGACGACGATCAGATCGATCGCCGAGGAGAACCCGTCGTCGTCGGAAAGGAGCGGCGTGATGTCTTTGAAGACGATGCCTTCCTGCGGGAAGTCGGGCACGTCGCGGATCAACGATCGAAGCCGCTCGATCGTGTCGAAGGTGCCCCCGGAGGCGCGTCCCCCCGCCTCGTTCGACATGTGTCCTCCTTACCTGCGACGGCGCTTGGGCTTGCCCTGCGGTCGCCCCTTCTTCTTGTTGGTCCGCGAGCTTGCGGTCCGGGGCCGGTTGGCGGCGCCCGAGGACCCGGCAGCCGACGAACCGGCGGGCGCGGCCGCCACGGCCGCCGCCTCCTCCTCGGGCTCGAGCTCGCCGTTGGCGTCATCCGCCGGGGCGGCCTGCTTCGGCGAGACGGCGCGCAGGCCGGGGCGCGACGACCGCACCGCCGCGCGGGCGCGGATCTGCTGGTACCTCGGCTCGCGCTCCTTGAGCAGCGCGAGGAAGGGGGCCGCGACGAAGATCGACGAGTACGTCCCGCTCGCGACGCCGACGAAGAGCGCGAACGCGAAGTTCTTGAGCGTCTGGCCGCCGAACAGCAGGAGCGATCCGATCGGCAGCAGGACGACCAACGAGGTGTTCACCGAGCGCATCAACGTCTGGTTCAACGAGGTGTTCACGACCCCGGAGTACGTCTCGCGCGCGACGATGGTGTCGACGCTGGTGTTCTCCTTGATCTTGTCGAAGATGACGACCGTGTCGTAGAGCGAGTACCCGAGGATCGTGAGGATCGCGATGACGGTCTCGGGAGTGACCTGCCGGCCGACGAGGGCGTAGATGCCCGCCGTGATGATGAGGTCGTGCGCCAGCGCGACGAGCGCGCTCGCCGCCATCTTCGGTTCGAATCGGAGCGAGATGTAAATGGTGACGGCGATCAGGAAGATGATCAGACCCTGGAGGGCCTTCGCGGAGATCGTGCTCCCCCAAGTCGGCCCGACGTCCTGTTCGTTGATCGCGTCCGTCGAGATGCCCGCCTGCTTCGCAAGGTCGGCCCGGAGCTGATCGGCCCGGACGCCCAGCGTGGTCAGGCTCGACGTGCGGATGTTGACCTGGTTGGTCCCGAGGATCTCCACCGTCGAGGTCTGCTCCAGGCCGTACTTGCCGAGGATCCCCTCCACGTCGGCCACCGTCGGCACGTGATGCGCCGCGTACACGAGGGCCGCCCCGCCCTTGAAGTCGATGGAGAAGTTGAGGCCGCGGAAGAACAGCCCGAACAGGGACAACGCGATGAAGATGCCCGACAGGGCAAACCACCGGTTCCGGTTCTTGATGATCTGGAAGTGCGGAACCCGGCTTCCGCGGAACGTGGCGAGGGTCGTCCGTACGCTCACTTGCTCGCCCCCGCGATCTGGGGCCGCGCGCCGGCGGTCGCCGGCTGCGCCTCGACGGCAACCGCGGCTCGCAGGCCGATGACGGGCAGGTCGACGAGGCGCTGGCTCCTCGCCATCAGGAACACGGTAGGCCGCTTGTAAAACCAGACGACGAACAGGTCCAGCATCGTCGACAGCCCGAGGGTCAGGGCGAAACCTCGAACTGACCCGATGGAGACGAAGTACAAGACCGCGGCGGCAATCGCGGTGACGATGTCGGCCGCGACGATGGTCCGCCAAGCGCGCTTGAACGCCGGCTGGACGGACGCGCGCACGGTCTTGCCGTGGCGTATCTCGTCCTTCAGTCGTTCGTAGAACACGATGTACGAGTCGGCGGTGATACCCAGCGACACGATGATGCCCGCGACGCCTGCGAGCGTGAGCGCGTAGTTCACGGTGAGGCCGAGGAACGTGATCAGGCCGAACGCGAGCGTCGCCCAGATCGCCATCCCGACCCACGTCACCACGCCGAGCAGGCGGTAGTAGAAGCCGAGGTACAGCATCAGCGCGATGAGCCCTGCCAGCCCGGCCAGCACGCCCTCGCGCAGCGACGCCTTCCCGAGCGTCGCCGACACGGTCTCGACGGTGAGCTGCTTCAGGCTGACGGGCAGTGAACCGGACTGCAGCACGACGGAGAGGTCCTTCGCCTGCGTCTCGCTGAACCCGCCGGTGATCTCGCCGCTGCCGGTCGTGATCGCCTGCTGGACCACCGGCGAGCTGACGACGACCTTGTCCACCAGGATCGCGAGCTGGGCCGTGACGGGCGGCGAGTTGGGGTTTGAGTTGTAGATCGCGGCCAGCTTGGTGGTCGCCTTGCCGAATGCAGACGACCCCGCGCTGTCGAGGCTGAAGGTGACGCGCCACCCGGGGGTCCCGCTCGTGAGCTGCGAGGAGGACAGGTACTGGGCGCTGACCTTCTTGAGGTTCGCGCCGGTGATGACGACCGGGCCGACCAGGTACTTGGACTCCGTGTTCTCATCGAAGACGCCGTTCTTGTTGGCGTCGTTGTACGTCCAGATGTTCTCCTTGGCCGGGCACGAGATGGCGTTGGCGTCGGTGACGCAGGGGCTGAACTGGATGTCCTTGTACGGAGTGGCCTTCATGGTCGGCGTCGCCGTGGACGTGCCGCCGGGCGCGACGATCTGCAGTACGGGCCGCTGCTCGAGCCGGGCCGTCCGGCCGATCAGACTGATGATGTTCTGCTGGCTGGTCTGCTGCGCCCTTGCGTTCGCCGAGCTCTGCGACGTGAAGCACCCCAGGTCCTTGCCGGAGGTGCCCGCCACGCACCACTTGTCGCCCTTCTTGACGACATTGCCGGCCGAGACTCCGGGCAGTTGCACCTGGATCACGTTGTTGCCGACCAGCGAGATGTCGGGCTCGGCGACGCCCAGCGCGTCGACGCGGTCGCGGATGCGGTTGACGGCGTCCTCCATCACGCTCTTGCTCGCGGTCGACGGGCCCTGGAGCGTCACGGACAACCCACCCTTGAGGTCCAGCCCGAGCAGGGGCTTCTTTCCGAGCGCGAACTGCGAGAGCGCGAGCACGAAGGCGACGCCGACGATCAGAAGCGAGAGCCACAGCCGACCGGAGCTCTTCACAGCAACGTCGCTCCGTTCGCCGTGATCTTGAACTGGCAGTCGAGCCGCTCGGCGGCGCGGCGGCACATGACCATGCGGTGCAGGAAGATCTCGAAGTACTCCATGACCTGGCTGATCTGGGTGTCGATGGTCAGTTCCAGCGTGACCGTTCGCGCACTGGAGTCTACCCGGAGAAAGGACTGTTCGGCCGCATAGTTGACGCGATCATGGATGTCGAAGTCCGGCTGGCCGCTCTTGCGGACCCTGCTTCGATGCACGTCGGACTTGTCCGCCAGGATGACCGCGGCAGAGACCACGCCCACCGCCTGGCCGTTCTCCTCTTCGTGGTTGCCGATCGCCGCGAGCACCGGCATGAGATCGTCCATCCGCATCCGGTGCTTGAGCGCGTCGTAGGCGAGGAGGGCCCCGGTCGGGCCGTGGTTTTCGCGCGCCACCGAGTTCCCGATGTCGTGGAGATAGCCTGCGATGGTCGCGAGCAACGCCGTCCGGTCGTCGAAACCGAGCCGCGTCAGGATGTTGAACGCGATCTTTGCCACGAGCGTCGCGTGCCGGAACCCGTGTTCGGTGTACCCGAGGCCCTCCATCACACGGTCGGCTCCGGTGATGAGGTGGGAGATCGTCCGGTCCTCTCGGATCTCGTCCAGCGTGAGAAGCGAGTCGGGAACCGGCACCACGTCCGGAGCTTCGTCCGCGTCGTGACCCGAGTGGCGCGGGAGGCGTGCAGGCTGAGCGGGCTCGCTCACCGCTGCTCGTCGGCCTCCTTCTCCCCCGAGGCAGCGGCACCGTCGCCGAGGGCCGGTCGCCGCTTCGCCGAGGACTTTCCGTCCTTGGACCCGTTGTCGTCCGCGTCGCCCCCGTCATCGTTCTCCAGCCGGCGGGCGACGGCACCTTTCAGCATTCGGATCTCGATCCCGGGAGCGACCTCGAGCAGGATGGTGCCCTCGTCGTCGTCCACCTCGGTGACGGTCCCGTAGATGCCGCCGTGGGTGACGATCTCGTCGCCCGGGTCGATCTCGTTGGCCAGCGCGCGCTGCTGCTGCTGCTGCCGGCGCTGCGGGCGAATAAGCAGGAAGTAGAAGACGACGCCCAACAGGCCGATCAGGAGCAGGGGCGACAGCGGGTTGGCCGAGCTCGTCGACGAGCTCGTGGCCAGGAAGGTGATTCCGAGCACGATTCCTCCTCGCGGGACGCCGGCCGGGCGGGCGCCCCGAAAAAAATGGCGGCCCGTGGCCGCCGGGACACAGCCTGCCGATTGTAGGAGGGGACGGGCCGCCCCGCAACGGTCCTCTCGGAACCGGCGCTCCTCCCGGACCCGGCCCCGGGGCCTGGACTGGGAAATGGCGCATGTCGTACCATCCAGCCCACGTGGGAGGGGGAATGCAGCGAAGGGGGCTCTGGCCGGCCGTGAGCCGGCGTGGAGTGGCCGTCGCGCCGCTGATCCTGATCGCGGGGCTCGTGGGTGCGATCGGACCGGCCACGAACGCGACCGCGTTCCCGCCGGCGCGAACCCTGCCGCATCGCGCCGTCCGACTGATCCGGGTCGGACCCAGCGGAGCTGTCTACCGTCTGTCGAACGGCGCCCACATGGCCGTGTCCCCCGACGGGGTCGCGCATGTCGACTCGCAGGCCACCGGGTCCCTGCTGACCTTCGGGTGGATTCGAGCGCATCACCAGAAATTCGGGGTCGTCGTCCAGGCCGTGACGGGACCGCCTTCGTTCGGAAGCTTCTTGTGGATCGATATCGGAACGGGAGAGGTGAGCAAGGGCCGGTTCGCGTTCCAGGACCACGGATACGAGTTCGACGCGCTCGGCACCGACTGGGTACACGTTCGCACGGACCTGTCGAGCGGCGGCATCTCGACGGGGACGCTGATGGGTGCGTGGGGAGCGGTCGACGTCTCCTACACGGCCGAGGGACCGCCCAAGGTCCACTGCCGTGGGAACTCCGTGACCCGGCCGGCGTCGATGACGGGAACGGTGGAGTTCTCGCCGCAGGAGGACAACGGGTTCTTCGGAACGATCAGGTCGATCCACGTCCGGCGCTCGGTGCTCCAGCTGGGGGAATGCGTTGGGCGCGGGGGAGGAGGCGGGCACGGGCGGCAGCCGTGTCCGAGCCAGCCGGTTATGGCCGACGCGAACCAGGAAGGCGACGATTCGTTCGTCGACTTCTTCGGGTCGACGTTCCGCGGCGGTCACAAGTCGACGGAGAACGTCAACTACCAGCAGTTCATCGGCGACGTGTCGGTGTTGCACGAGAACTTCGTCCAGGTGTCCCCGGACGGAGTCAGGATGCGCAAGGGCCAGCGAGTCACGATCACGGCGTTCCCCGGCACGTTCATGACCGGGAGCGCCACTCTCCAAGCGAGCGGTCCTGCCGACAAGGACGGCCCGTACCCGTGCGGGAAGGGCAAGCACGTCACCTTCTTGACCTACGACGGAACGATGTCCGGCCAGCCGGGCACGCCCCTCACCGCGGACTTCGTCACCGGATCGGTTGGAGTCCCCGAGTCGCCGGACTTCTACTACGGGTTCCTCGGCAAAGAGAAGATCCGCGGATAGGGCCGTCGGCGGTCAGCGCCGCGCGAAGAGATTCAGGACCAGGGTCAGGACGATCGAGGCGACGACACAGACCCCGATCGGCACGAAGACGCGCACGTTGCCGCCGCCGAAGGACAGGGTTCCCGGGATGCGTGGCAGCACTCCCCTGCCCATGAGGACGAGCACGCCACCGAGCACCGCGATCACCGCGGCGGTCGCGAGGAGCACCTTGCCGAGTCCCGTAAGGTCCATCGTCGTCAAGGGTAGCGCCGGCGGTCAGAAAAGCGACGGCGCCTGGTCGGCCGACAGGCCGAGGTGCTGGTAGCCCGCCCCCGTGGCGACGCGCCCGCGCGGGGTGCGCTTGAGGAACCCGAGCTGCATCAGGTACGGCTCGTACACGTCCTCGACGGTGTCGGGCTCCTCGCCGATCGCGGCCGCGAGTGTGGACAACCCGACAGGCCCGCCGCGGAACTTCTGCACGAGCGTGGTGAGGATCGCGAGGTCGACCTTGTCGAGTCCCTGCTCGTCGACCTCGAACAGCGCCAGAGCGTCGGCCGCGGATGCCCTGGTGACGCGCCCGTCGCCGCGCACCTCGGCGAAGTCGCGAACCCTTCGCAGCAGCCGGTTCGCGATCCGCGGGGTCCCGCGCGAACGTCCGGCGATCTCGGTGGCGCCGCCCGAGTCCATCGTCACGCCCAGGATGCCGGCGGAACGCTCGACGACGAGCGCGAGGTCCTCGGCGGAGTAGTAGTCGAGCCGTCCCGTGAAATCGAAGCGCTGCCGAAGGGGAAGCGTCAGCAGGCCCGGGCGCGTCGTCGCCGCGATCAACGTGAACCGTGGCAGGTCGAGGCGGATGCTCCGCGCGCTCGGTCCCTTGCCGAGCACCACGTCGATCTTGAAATCCTCCATCGCCGGGTACAGAACCTCCTCGACGGCCCGCGGCATCCGGTGGACCTCGTCGACGAACAGGACATCGCCCTCCTCGAGGTTCGTGAGGATCGCGGCGAGGTCGCCGGCCCGGTCGAGCGCCGGGCCCGACGTCGGGCGGAATCCGACTCCGATCTCGTTGGCGACGATCCCCGCCAGGGTCGTCTTGCCGAGGCCGGGCGGGCCCGAGAGCAGCATGTGGTCGACGGGCTCGTCGCGGCCGCGCGCGCCCTCGACGAGGAGCGCGAGCTGTTCCTTGATGCGGGGCTGTCCGACGAACTCGGCGAGCCACCTCGGCCGGAGGGCGGCGTCGAAGCCGATCTCCTCGTCGGCAACGGTCGCCGAGACGATCCGGAGGTCGTCGTCGCGGTCGGTCGTCTCGTTCATCTGCCCACCGTCTGCAACGCATCGCGCAGCAACTCCTCGACCGGCCGGTCGCCGTCGGGGCCGAGCCCCGCCACCGCCTCGCGCGCCTCCTGCGTCGAGAGGCCGAGCGAGAGCAGGGCATCGCGAACCTCGGCCAGCGACCCGGAGACGACCGGCTCGTCGATGCCGCCCATCCGATCCTTCAGGTCGAGGATCACACGCGCGGCGACCTTCTTCCCCACACCGGGAACCACGACGAGCGCGTCGGCGTCGCCGGTGGCGATCGCGCGCCGCAGCGACTCCGCGGAGAGCACCGACAGGATCGCCATCGCCAGTTTCGGGCCCACGCCGGTCACGGTGATCAGCTGATCGAACAGGTGTCGCTCGGAAGGGCTCGCGAACCCGTACAGGACCATCTGGTCGTCGCGCACCTGCAGCCGTGTGAAGATCTTCGCGCGCCGGCCCGGCGGAGGAAGCGCGCCGAGCGCGCCCGCCGGGACGAGCACCTCGTAGCCGGTGCCGTTCACGGCGAGCACCACACGGTCCGGCGCTTTCTCGACGAGCTGGCCCTCGAGGAACGCGATCACCGGGCCGCCCCGGCGAGTCCCCGGATTCGGGACTGCTGAAGGTGGCACACGGCGACGGCGACGGCGTCGGCGGCGTCGGGCTGCGAAGGAACCGCCTCGCGCCCGAGGATCATCCCGAGGCCGCGCCGAACCTGGTCCTTCGCGGCGTTCCCCACCCCCGTCACGGCCATCTTCACCTCCAACGGCGCGTATTCGGTCACCGGGACCCCGGCCTGCGCGGCGGCGAGCATCACGACCCCCGACGCGCGCGCCACCTGCATCGCGCTTCCCGTGTTGCGGCCCCACAGCAGCCGCTCGACGGCCAGCGCCCCCGGCCGTCGCTCGGCCAGAATCTCGCCCGCCACCGCGTGGATTCTCCGCAGGCGCGCCTCGGTGGTCGCGTCGGCCGGAGTGGTGAGGGTGGCCGCCCACACCAGAACCGGACGTCCCCGGTCCCGGCCGAGAACCGCGAATCCCACCGAGCCCAGGCCCGGGTCGACGCCGAGCACCACGGAATCGAACATACGTTCCCCCTGAACCCTACGCCGCTGAAGGGGGCGGCGCAATCACACCCGTGGAATCTACGCCCACCCGCCCGCGCGTCTGGGAGAAGTGGCGAATTGCAGTCAGCCGACCTCGGCCAGGACCTCGTCGGGAATGTCGAAGTTCGCGTGGACCGCCTGAACGTCCTCCAGATCCTCCAAGGACTCGATCAGCCGAAGGACGGAAGCGGCCTTGTCGGCGCCCACCGGGACGGTGTTCTGCGGGATCATCGTCAGGTCGGCGGAGGCGACCGGCACGCCCGCCTGCTCGAGCGCCTGGCGGACCGGTCGAAGCGTTTCGGGCTCGGTGATGATCTCCCACTGCTCGCCGGCGTCGGTCAGGTCGTCCGCGCCGGCTTCCACGATGACCTCGAGGATCCGCTCCTCGGACGGCGCCGTGGACTTTTCCACCTCGACCAGCCCGCGCCGGTTGAACATCCACGCCACGCTCCCCTGCTCACCCAGGTTCCCACCGCCGTGGGTGAACGCGTGACGAACCTCCTGCCCCGTGCGGTTGCGGTTGTCGGTGAGAGCCTCGACGAGGATCGCCACCCCACCGGGGCCGTATCCCTCGTACAACGCCTCGTCGTAGCGTGCGCTCCCCGCCTCCGCGCCCGATCCGCGCTTGATCGCGCGCTCGATGTTGTCCCACGGAACGGAGCTCTCACGGGCCTTGTCGACGGCGGACGCGAGCGTCATGTTGCCATCGACGCTCGGGCCGCCCTCGCGCGCCGCGACCTCGACGGCTCGCAGCAACTTGGCGAAGAGCTGGCTCCGCTTGGCGTCCTGCGCGCCCTTCTTCCGCTTGATCGTGCTCCACTTGGAGTGGCCGGACATGCTCAGGAGAATCTAGCGCACGGGCGGCGCGGCGGTCAGCCCGCCAATTCGAGCAGCAGCATATGCAGGCGCGCGTCGCCGGCAATCTCCGGATGGAACGCCGCCGCCAGCAGGTTCCCCTGACGAACGAGCACCGGCGTCCCGCCGTGCTCGGCGAGGACCTCGACGCCGCCGCCCACGCGCGTGACCCGTGGCGCTCGGATGAACACGGCCCGCACCGGCCCGACGCCCGGGACCTCCACGTCGGCCTCGAACGAGTCCACCTGACGCCCGTAGGCGTTGCGGACGACGGTCACGTCCATCAGCGACAGCAGCGGCTCGCCGCCTTCCACGTCGGTCGCCATCACGATCATCCCCGCGCAGGTTCCCAACACGGGCATGCCGGCGACGGCTCGCTCGCGGATCGGCTCGACCAAGCCGTAGCGGACGGCGAGCTTGCCGATCGTCGTCGACTCGCCGCCGGGGACCGCGAGGCAGTCCACTGTCGCGAGGTCGTCGGGTGACCGGACGAGGATGGGCGTCGCACCGGCCTCGGCGAACATCGCCGCGTGCTCGCGGAAGTCGCCCTGCAGCGCGAGCACCCCGGCCTTCACGACAAGCCTCCAGTTGGTAAAGAAGCCTTACCAACCACCGCGCACGCTACCAGCCACGGCCCTGGAGCAGGTTCTCCTCGCCGATCTTGTCGATCTCGAGGCCCGCCATCGGCTCACCGAGCCCCCGGGAGACCTTGGCGAGGATCTCGGGGTCGTTGAAGTTCGTGGTCGCCTCGACGATGGCCTTCGCCATCGTGGCCGGATCCTCCGACTTGAAGATCCCAGAGCCGACGAAGTTCCCGTCGACGCCGAGCTGCATCATGAGCGCCGCGTCGGCCGGCGTGGAGATTCCGCCGGCGGAGAAGTTCACGACGGGGAGCTTGCCCGTAGCCGCCACGGCGCGAACGAGCTCGAGCGGCGCGCCCAACTCCTTGGCGGCGTGCGCGAGCTCCTCCGGTCCGAGGACCGTGAGCGCCTTCATCTGCGATGTGATCGTGCGCATGTGACGGACGGCCTCGACGACGTTGCCGGTGCCCGCCTCGCCCTTCGTGCGGATCATCGCGGCGCCTTCCGCGATGCGCCGCAGCGCCTCGCCGAGGTTGCGCGCGCCGCACACGAAGGGAACAGTGAACTGCCACTTGTCGACGTGGTGCTCCTCGTCCGCCGGAGTGAGCACCTCGCTCTCGTCGACGTAGTCGACGCCGAGCGACTGCAGGATCTGTGCCTCGACGAAGTGCCCGATACGGCACTTGGCCATGACCGGGATCGAAACGACCGACATGATCTCCTCGACCTTGGTCGGGTCGGCCATGCGTGCGACGCCGCCCTCCTTGCGGATGTCGGCCGGCACGCGCTCCAGGGCCATGACCGCGCAGGCGCCGGCGTCCTCGGCGATCTTGGCCTGCTCCGCGGTGGTGACGTCCATGATGACGCCGCCCTTGAGCATCTCCGCGAGA
>DASPTB010000226.1:0-5885 GCA_035623615.1 Actinomycetota bacterium | reverse complement strand
GTATCCGCAGTACTCCAAGCAGATCATCGCGGGCGCCAAGACGGCGTTCCTGCAGGGGGACCAGTGGGCCTACCTCGCGGGGATCATCGCCGTCCTGGTGGGCGCCGCGCTCGTCTTCTTCTTCTTTCCCAAAGTCGAGCGCGAGCGCGCCTTGCTCGCGCAGTACCACGAGCAGGACGCCGTCAAGGGGACGGTCACGCTGCCCGAGACCACTCCGGATCGCTCGGCCTGACGGCGAGCGCCACGACCCGAGGTGGGCGAGCCGGCGCTCCGGAAGACGCCGCTGTCGCCGCCGGGTCGCGCGAATGTCGGGGGGCCCGGTTGGGCCCGATGCCCAGGGCCCTTCAACCCTGCCGCCAGCCGGGCGGTTCCGGCATGGTCGGAGGGAGAGCGCAGCTGCGAGTCGCCCGCGGCGGATCGCCGGGAAAGGAGGCCGTCATGGATCTCGAGGTCGAGGTTCCGGAGGTGAGCCGGAAAGAGATCGCGGAAGCCCTTGGACGCCTGGAGGCCGACACGTTCACGCTGTACCTGCGGACGCACTTCTACCATTGGAATGTCTCGGGCCCCCGGTTCCGGGAGCTGCACTTGGCATTCGAGGAGCAGTACCGCGATCTCTGGGAGGCCGTCGACGAGATCGCCGAGCGAATTCGGGCACTGGACTTCTTGGCCCCGGGGACGATGGCGGAGTTCATCCGCATCACCTCCGTGCAAGAGGAGGAGGCCGTCCCGGACGCCGGGAAGATGATCGAGAACCTCGTGGAGGGCCACGAGACGGTGCTGCGCACGGCGCGAGAGGTTCTGGATCTGGCCGAGCCCGCCGGTGACGTGTCGACCGTCGACCTCGTGACCTCGCGCATGCAGTGGCACGAGAAGACGGCATGGATGCTCTCCGCGTCCGTGTGACGTCAACTTGCGGAGCCCGCTGAGCGGCCGGCTACCGGGTCCCGCCGCGAGCGGATGTGGTCTCGCGCACGAGATCGCGCATGATGTCGCCAGCCGGCTTCAGGTCGTTGATCGCGCCGACCGACTCGCCCGCCCACATCGGCCCGTACTCGGGATCGCCGTCGAACGCGGGCGTGAGCATGCCGGGCGCGTAGCGCGGGAACGGAGTGTCGCCCCACTCGAAGTGGGACACGCCGATGTCGGTGTCTTCCCCAGGACGACTTCCGCTCGGCGGGCTCCCCGCCGCTTCCCAGTCGCGAAACGCGGCGTTCTTCAGCGCCCGCGCCGGCGCAGGCCATCCCGCGTCGAACAGCTGCCCGTAGAACGTGTCCTCGGGCTTCGCGTCGACGACGCGGCGCTTGTACGTCTCGTGGACCCAGGCCTCCTCGCTCGCGACGAACCGGGTTCCCATCGAGACGCCCTGCGCTCCCAGGCCGAGCGCCCGCGCGATGCCCGCTCCGTCGCCGATGCCGCCGGAGGCGAGAACGGGGAGCGGGTCGACCGCGTCGATCACCGCGGGAAGCACGTCCCAGATCGACGTCGTGCCGCGGACGTGGCCCCCTGCCTCGACCCCCTGGGCGATGATCGCATCGGCTCCGGCTTCTGCGGCCGCCCGAGCCTCCGCGACGGTGCCCACCTGGACGAGCGCGGTCATGCCACCTCGATGGGCCTCCTCGACCAGCGTCGAGGAATCGCCCCAGAAGAGCACGACGACAGGGACGCGCTCCTCGATCGCCATCCGGAACCGGTCGAGGGTCCACGCTCTGTCCTCGTCCGTGGCCTCCGGATCCCCGAAGTCCATGATGAGGAAGTTGATCCCGAACGGGCGGTCGGTCAGCTCGCGACACCGACGAACGCGCCGGCGAAGCTCGTCGATCGGGAGCTGGCCGCTGCTCGCGCCCAGCACTCCGCACCCGCCGGCGTTCGACACCGCCGACACGAGCTCGGGACCCGCCGAGATCCCGAACCCCACGGAGAGAATCGGGTACTCGATGCCGAGGCTCCGGCAGAGCGGCGTCCGCAGTTCCGCCACTCCGGCATCATGTGCCCGCGCCAGCGGGCGGGGCAAGCCGTGGCGAGAGCCGGCGATGGCGCACCTGGAACCTCAGCCGGTCGGCCGATGCGCAGCGAGAACCCGGGGCGTAGCATCTGGGGTCCGAGTCCCGAAGGGGGAGGAGTCCGACCGTGCGCCGATTCTCGATCGCGATGGCCGTCGCCGCGCTCGTCCTGTGCCTGGTTCCCGCCGGCGCGCAGGCATCCGGAGCCGGCGGACGCGCCCAACCACACGACGGCACGATCCCGCCACCGGTCGCCACCGGGACGCTTGCAATCGGCGGATTCCCCCAGGACGGCCGGACCGTCTCCGCCGTGGACGTCACCTGGCGGCCTCCGGCGCTCCCCACGGGATATCGCCTCCTGAGCTTCAACGTCGCCAACGTCTGGGAGGCCTGCGCGACACCGCACGGCCCGTGTGTGCCCGGCGCCGACACCACCGCGACGCCGTTCGCCGCCGGCTGCTACGTGGTCGGCCATGCCGACACGGGTTCGTACCTGCGCGTGATCGAGACGGCGACCGAGGTCGTCCAGACGGAAGCGGTGCCGTTCACGTTCAAGGTGGTGCACGCGTCGCAGCGGGCGACGTTCGGGTCCAAGACGGTCGCTGCCTATCCGGCGGGCGTCGCCCCGAGCACCCGGTTCGTCAACGGAACGCCCGAGCCTCGCACGGGCTCGACGAGCGAGAACTTCCAGGTGCAGGCGCCGCACTACGCGACGTCCGACGGTGTGCCCGACCAGGAGTACCAGGTCGACGCCGGCCCGTGGACGCCGGTGCCCTCCACCGAGGTCTTCCCGACGGGGACGCTCGGCCTCGGGACGCACTCCGTCCGCGTGCGGGTCTCGAACGCTGCCGGATCGCGGACGATCTCGTACTCGTGGCAGGTGGTGCCGCTGCCGGCGCCGGTCTCGTGCGTCTCGACTTCGCTGCACACGTGCTGGTTCCCGCCGCACCTCGACAGCACCGGACACCCGATGCGCTGGGACTGGCAGATCGGCCTCACGACGCCCCTCGAGCGGACGGGTGCGAGCGCCGTCGACATCTACGACATCGACGGGTTCCTCACGACGCCCGCGGAGCTGGGCGCGATCCACACGCAGTGGCAGGCGGCGACCCTTCCCCACCCGAAGGCCATCTGCTACCTCGACCTCGCGTGGGAGGACTACCGTCCCGACGGCAGCACGTTCCAGTACGGCGGGCTGTTCCCGGGGTCGGCGCTCGGCAACGTGTACTTCGGCTACCCGCAGGAGCGATGGGTCGACTTCCGGCAGCTCGCGGCGCTCACCCCGATGCTCGACGCGCGCATGGCCATGTGCGCCGCGAAGGGGTTCGACTCGATCGAGTTCGACGACATCCAGCCGGCGCGCTCGTCCGGGTTCAACCTCACGTCCGGCGACATCCAGAACTACCTCGCCTCGACGTTCAACACGGCGCACCGGCTCGGCCTGACGGTTCTGTGGAAGAACAACGGGACGCTCAGTTGGTGGGGACGGCAGTACTCCGACGGCGCGATCGTCGAGGAGTGCTACGTCTACCACGAGTGCTTCTCGTCGTGGGTGGCGGGATCGACCCACGGCGCGATCACGTGCACGACGCTCTCCGGGCCGACGCCGTGCGGGTGGGACGATTTCACCACCGACGTGACCCCGCAGCAGCCGACCGGAAAGTGGGTGGGCGAGGCGGAGTACAAGCAGGACCGGGTCGTGTGCGATCCCGGCCAGCCGTGCCGGCCGCACCGGGAGTTCTCGACCTACTGCTCCATCGTGTACGGGCGCGCCTCGGGATTCGCCGCCGTCAAGTTCGACGTCGATCTCGACGGGTCGCTCTTCTATCCGTGCCCGAACGGAACGTGAGCGTGCCCGAACGGAACGTGATGCTGAGTGGCTACTCCTTGTAGATCGCCCAGAACTTCTTGACGGGAGAGAGGCTCTTCCAGACCGCCTTCGTGCCCCTCGGGGTGATGAGCACGTCGCCGGGGCCGGCACGGTGCACGGTCCCGTCCTGCTCGGTCACCTCGACCTCGCCCTCGATGATGAACGCGATCTCGTGGTACGGCGGCTCCATCGCGCCCTCCTCGGGGACCCGGCGCCAGAAGCCGGTGCTGAACCTCCGGTCGCCGGCGCGGAACACCACGACCTCTTCGCCGGGAGGGTTGTCGTCGCCCTCCGGCCGCGGGACCTCCTCCCACGCCAGGTCGTCGTGCGCCTTGATCACCCGCACGCCCTGCTGATCGTCCACGTTCTCCTCCTTCGGGTCGAGGCGACCCCGCTTCGGGTCCGGGTCCGGACCGGCATCGGGCCCTCAATCTAGACTTCCCGGGTGAAGACCTGTCCGGCTTGCGGGGGAGCCAATCCGGCCGAGGCGCGGTTCTGCTCGGCCTGCGGGAGCGCGTTCGAGGCGACCTGCGCCGTGTGCGGGGCCGCGCTGGCGGGGGAGGCTCGATTCTGCGCGTCCTGCGGCGCGCCGGTCGAGGCGACGGGCGCGCCGGGCACCGAGCGCAAGCTCGTCACCGTCCTGTTCGCCGACCTGAGCGGGTCGACGACGCTCGGAGAGCGGCTCGACCCCGAGCGGCTGCGCGAGGTCCTCGACACGTACTTCGCGGCGATGCGCGAGGAGATCGAGGCGGAGGGCGGCACCGTCGAGAAGTTCATCGGAGATGCCGTCATGGCAGCCTTCGGCGTGCCGGTCGCGCACGAGGACGATCCGGCCCGTGCGCTCCGGGCCGCGCTTCGCATGCTGCGCCGGCTGGAGGCGGTGAACGAGGATCTCGCTGCGCGGCACGGGATCTCGCTCGCCATGCGCATCGGCGTCAACACCGGCGAGGTGCTCGCGACGGTCGACCCGCGCCCCGGCGAGCCGATGATCACGGGCGATGTCGTCAACGCGGCGGCCCGGCTGCAGACGGCGGCCGACGCCGGCTCCATCGTGGCGGGCGAGCGGACCGTGAACGCCGCGCGGGGTTTTCGCTTCGAGGGCCTCGGGGCGCTCGACCTGAAGGGCAAGGAGACGAAGGTCGTCGCCTTTCGCGTCGTGGAGGAGACGGGGCTCGGCCTCGAGCGCGGCGTTCCCGGATTGAGCGCGCCGATGGTGGGCCGCGACGCCGAGCTCGAGGTCCTTCGCAGCGTCTATCGCCGCGTCGAGAGCGAAGGCCGGCCGAACCTCGTGACCCTCTACGGCGACGCGGGCGTCGGCAAGAGCCGGCTGGTGCGCGAGTTCCTCGGCTGGAGCGCGTCGGTTGCGCCGCCGCCGATCGTGCTCCGTGGCCGGTGCCTGCCCTACGGCGATGGGATCACGTACTGGCGGCGGCGCAACCTCAAAGCGCACGCGGGCATCCTCGACACCGACCCGCCCGACCTGGCGGTCGAGAAGGTTCGCAAGACCGGTCGCGAGCTCCTGACGAGCGAGTTCGCCTCCGACCCGGTGCGTGCCACCGCGGCGCTCGCGTACACCGTCGGCCTCGAGGACCCCGACACCAGCTTCGCGGGAATGGACCCACGGTCGGTGCGCGACGAGCTCCACGCCGCATGGCGTTCGTTCTTCTCCGCGATGGCGGCGGCATCGCCGGTGGCGACGGTGATCGAGGACATTCACTGGGCCGATCCGGTGCTGCTGGACCTGCTTGAAGATCTGGCGGAACGCGTCGAGGGTCCGGTGCTGTTCGTGTGCCCGTCCCGTCCCGACCTCACGGCGCGCCGCCCCGGGTGGGGGGGCGGCAGGCGGAACGCGTCGTCGGTCGCGCTCGACCCGCTGTCGGCGGGCGACGCCGAGCGGCTGGTCTCGCTGTTGCTCACCGTGGACGATCTCCCTCCGTCCGTGCACGCGCGCATCCTCGAGCGCGCGGAGGGCAATCCCTTCTATCTGGAGGAGATCATCCACGCGCTGATCGACG
>DASPTB010000200.1:0-4758 GCA_035623615.1 Actinomycetota bacterium | reverse complement strand
CGCCCTCGGCGCTGTCCGGGGAGGCCCCGGCATCGCCGGCATCGGCCGGACCGCCGGACTCCGCCCCCGGACCCGCGGCACCCGCCTGCTGCGAGTACATCGCCTGGCCGATCCGCTGGAACGCCTGGGACAGGTTCTCGGTCGCGCCCTTGATGGCGCCGACGTCCTCGCCCTTGAGGGCTTCCTTGACTGCCTCGTTCGCCTTCTGAACGGCCTCGCGCTCCTCGGCGGGCACCTTGTCGCCGTAGTCCGCGAGCGCCTTGTCCACCTGGTAGGAGAGGTTGTCCGCGTAGTTGCGGGCCTCCGCGGCCTCACGCCGCATGTGGTCCTCGTTCGCGAACGCCTCCGCCTCCTTCTTCATGCGCTCGACCTCGTCCTTCGACAGGGCCGTGCCGCCGGTGATCGTCATCTGCTGCTCCTTGCCGGTGGCGAGGTCCTTCGCGCTCACGTTCACGATGCCGTTGGCGTCGATGTCGAACGCGACCTCGATCTTCGGCACGTTGCGCGGCGCCGGCGGGATGCCGATCAGGTCGAACCTCCCGAGCGAACGGATGCCGGGCGACCCGATCGTCTCGCCCTCGCCCTGCAGGACGTTGACGTTCACCTGCGTCTGGTTGTCCGCGGCCGTGGTGAAGATCTCGCTCTTGCGCGTCGGGATCGTCGTGTTCGGCTCGATCATGCGCTGCACGATCCCGCCGAGCGTCTCCACGCCGAGCGACAGCGGCGTCACGTCGAGGAGCAGGATGTCCTTGACGTCGCCCTTCAGCACGCCGGCCTGGATCGCCGCGCCGACCGCCACGACCTCGTCCGGGTTCACGCCCTTGTGCGGCTCCTTGCCCCCGGTCAGGCGCTTCACCAGCTCCTGGATCATTGGCATGCGCGTCGAGCCCCCGACGAGGATCACATGGTCGATCGCGCTGGGGTCCTTCCCCCAGTCGCCGACGGCCTTGTCGAACGGCCCCCGGCAGCGCTCGACCAGGTCCTCGGTCATGCGCTCGAAGTCGGACCGCGTGAGCTTCATCTCCAAGTGCAGCGGCCCCTCGGGCGTCGCGGTAATGAACGGGAGGTTGATGGTCGACTCCGCGACCTGCGACAGCTCGATCTTGGCCTTCTCCGCGGCCTCCTTCAGCCGCTGCATGGCCATGCGGTCGTTGGACAGGTCGACGCCATGGGCGTTCTTGAACTCCTTCACCATCCAATCGATGACCCGCTGGTCCCAGTCGTCGCCTCCCAGCTGGGTGTCGCCGTGCGTCGCCTTGACCTCGAAGACACCGTCGCCGATGTCGAGGAGCGACACGTCGAACGTCCCGCCGCCGAGGTCGAAGACGAGGACCGTGTGGTCCTTCTCCGCCTTGTCGAGCCCATAGGCGAGCGCCGCCGCGGTGGGCTCGTTGATGATGCGAAGCACCTCGAGACCGGCGATCTCGCCGGCTTCCTTGGTCGCCTGACGCTGGGCGTCGTCGAAGTAGGCGGGAACCGTGACGACGGCCTGGTTGACCTTGTCGCCCAGGTACGCCTCGGCGTCACGCTTCAACTTCGCGAGGATCTGCGCCGAGATCTCCTGCGGCGTCCACTTCTTGCCGTCGATGTCGAGCGACCAGTCCTTGCGGCCCATCTGCCGCTTGATCGAACGCACGGTCCGATCTGGGTTGGTGATCGCCTGACGCTTCGCGACCTCGCCGACGAGGATCTCGCCGGTCTTCGAGAAGCCGACGACCGAGGGCGTCGTCCTCGACCCCTCGGCGTTCGGGACCACGCTCGGCTCGCCGCCCTCCAGGACGGAGATGACCGAGTTCGTCGTCCCCAAGTCGATCCCTACAGCCTTCGTCACGCCTTCCTCCCTTGCTCTCTTTCCACTGTTGCCCGGGTACGCCTCTCAGAGCCTTCAGTATGGAACCTTGAGTCTGAGATTGTCAACTTTGCTGATGGCGACTTTGTTCCACGGAACGAGAGGCATTCGGTGCTGCGACCTGCGGGTTCTGTCGCAGGCTGCCGATATCTGACTCGATGGAGGGAGCCAATCGATGAGGTGGATTCCGCCGAGGTCACTCACCGAACGGGAGCGGTGGGCACGAGAGAACCGGTGGGTAGCCGGCCTCTACTTCGGCCTGCTCTTCTCCGCCTTCATGACGATCTGGTACGCGTCCATGTGGCCGGGGTGGCTGGCGGTCCTAGCCGGGCTCCTGACGTGGCCGGCCACGTGCGTCGCGTTCGCCGTGGGTATCCGGCGCCGCTGGGGCCAACGGGCCGATCCGGATCGGTATCCGGTCCCGACCCGGAAACGGCCCTGGACGAGGGCCTCCGACGGGCTCCTTCTGTTCGGGCTCGTGTTCTGCATCGCCGGTGGTCTCCTCTGGGGACTCGGCACGGTCACCGGCGGCGAGAACCTTCTCGTGGGATCGGTCGTGACCGTTGGCTGCGTATGGATGGGCGTCACGGCGTGGGCGGAGCGGCGTCGGCGCGCTTCCGAGAACGAACCCCCGGAGGAGCGGGCTCGCTAGACTGAGCCTCCGTGATCGGCCTTCTCGGACCCGCGCTCGCCACGTCCGCCGGGCAGATCATCGGCCCCCTCGTTCTCCTTCTTCTTCTGGCGGTCGCGATCGGCGCGTTCGCCCGTAGAACCTCCCTGCTGCTGCGGCTCGTCCGGCTCGGCCGGCCCGTCGACCGCACCGACCGGGTCGGCGAGCGCGTCAAGCAGGAGGCGACGGACGTGCTCGCGCAACGAAAGCTGTTGCAGCGCCTCACCCCCGGACTCATGCACGCGTTCATCTTCTGGGGGTTCCTGATCCTGCTGACGACGATCCTCGAGGCGTTCGGGGAGGTCTTCACCGTCCACTTCGCGATCCCGCTGATCGGGCGCACGGGATGGCTCGGCCTGATCCAGGACGTCTTCATGGGACTCGTGATCGTCGGGGTCTGCATGGCCTTCTACATCCGCAAGGTCCAGCGTCCGGAGCGCTTCCGCGGCAGCCACCTCCGCGAGGCCGACTACATCCTGATCTGGATCCTGCTGATCATGCTGTCGCTGTGGCTGTTGAACGCGGTCCGGATCGCGATGGGCGTCAACGAGTCCCCGGCGGCGTGGACGCCCCTGTCGGGCGCGCTCAGCCACGTGTTCGACGGACTGTCGACCGGGACCCTCGGGTTCCTCGAGCGCGCCCTCGTCTGGACCCACATCGTCCTGATCCTCGGGTTCCTCACCTACATCCCCTACTCCAAGCACCTGCACATCTTCGCGTCCGAGCCGAACGTGTACCTCGCCAGCGTCAAGGCGCGCGGACGGCTGACCCCGCTGCGCATCGACCTGGAGTCGATGGACGAGGACGCCACGCTCGGCGCCGCGACGGTCGAGGAACTGACGTGGAAGGAGATCCTCGACACCTACGCCTGCACCGAGTGTGGTCGCTGCCAGAACATGTGCCCCGCGTGGAACACCGGCAAGCCACTCTCGCCGAAGCTGCTCATCATGAACCTGCGCGACCACGTCTTCGCGCAGGGTCCGAAGATCCTCGAGGCGAAGGCGCGCGGCGAGTCGTACGACAGGGTCGCGCTGAATCCCGACGTGGTCGACGACGAGGTGATCTGGTCGTGCACCACCTGCGGGGCATGTATGCAGGAGTGCCCCGTCGACATCGAGCACATCGACCACATCGTCGACATGCGCCGGAACCTCGTGATGGCCGAATCGCGGTTCCCGCAGGAGGCGGGTTCGCTGCTGCGCAACCTCGAGAGCTCGTCCAACCCCTGGGGTCAGCCGCAGGGACAGCGCGCCGACTGGGCACGCGACCTCGGCGTCCGCGTCCTGGAACCGGGCGACCCCGCCCCCGACGTCCTGTATTGGGTGGGGTGCGCCGGATCCTTCGACGACCGGGCGAAGAAGATCAGCCGCTCGCTGGCCGCCCTGCTGCGGGCGGCCGGCGTCGACTTCGCGATCCTCGGGCCGCGCGAGCTCTGCAGCGGCGACCCGGCGCGGCGGATCGGCAACGAGTACCTCTTCCAGATGCTCGCCGAGCAAAACGTCGAGACGCTCGGGGCGGCCGGGGTCACGACAATCGTTGCCAACTGCCCCCACTGCTTCAACACGCTGCGCAACGAGTACCCGGACTACGGCGGCACCTACGAGGTCGTTCACCACACCGAGCTGCTGGCTCGCCTCCTCCGGGAGGGGCGGCTGAAGCCCGGCGGTCGCGTCGACGAGCTCATGGCGTACCACGATCCCTGCTACCTCGGCCGGCACAACCAGGTGTACGACGAACCACGCGACGTCCTCTCCCATGTCCCGGGCGTGCGAACGGTGGAGCTCCCCCGGCACCGGGATCGCGGGCTCTGCTGCGGCGCCGGCGGGGCGCGGATGTGGCTCGAGGAGCGGATCGGGCGGCGGATCAACGTTGAACGGACCGACGAGGCAATCGCGACCGGGATTCAGACGATGGGCGTGGCATGTCCGTATTGTCTGATCATGCTGGACGACGGCACCAAGGCGAGGGGCACGGACCTCAAGGTGCTGGACGTCGCCCAGGTGCTGGAGGCCTCCCTCGGAGGCCAACCGCAGGAGCCCGACCCGAGCGGGTAGGAGCCCCGACCCCTCGAGTTCGCTAGGCCGTTCGCCCCAAGCGGGCCTTTCGGCCTGCTCGGAAGCTCGGGCGATCGTTCAAGGGCCCCCCCACGGCATCCGATATCCAAGGTGTGCAAACCCGGGACGACCTTCTCGATCGTCGTGGTCGCGCGCGGCGCCGGTCGAGCTCGACCTCTTCGCAT
>DASPTB010000178.1:0-9614 GCA_035623615.1 Actinomycetota bacterium | reverse complement strand
GAGGAGGAGGTCCGCGCCCTCGAGGCCAAGATCCTCAACCGCGGCTACTACCCGATCCGCGTCTCCGACGAGGAGTTCCGGCACATGCAGGAGGACGAGGACGCCGTCGACAAGCGCTTCAAGCAGGTGATGCTCGAGGGCACCGAGCGTTGGATCTCGATGGCGGACGACAAGCTCAAGGGCAAGGTCCACCGCGTCATCGTGTGCCCGGCCAACGACGACATGTTCGAGATCGATCCCGTTCTGCAGAGCGGTCACGTGGTGGAGATGGGCAGCGAGGAGCCGCTGGAGCTCGAAGGGTTCACGATGGTGTCCTTCGGGTGGACCAACCCGACCCCTTGGGACACCTTCCGCGAGCTGCCCGACGACAAGCTCGGAGAGCGGGTGGATCAGATCCTGCAGAAGGTCACCGACCCCAGCAAGACGATCTTCAACTTCCACGCGCCGCCGTACGGCACGGGCATCGACGAGGCCCCGGCGCTCGACGAGAACATGAACATCAAGGCGGGGGGCAAGGCGATGCGCCCGGTCGGCTCGAAGTCCATCCGGGAGGCCGAGGAGCGCGTACAACCGCTGTTGGGGTTGCACGGGCACATCCACGAGAGCAAGGGGGTCTTCCGACTCGGGAGGACGCTGGTCCTGAACCCGGGCAGCTCGTACGAGGAGGGCGTGCTGCAAGGGGCGTTGGTCACGCTCGATCCCAAGAAGAACAAGGTGAAGAGCTACGTTCTCGTCAACGGATGAGTAGGGGGGTGGTCAATGGCAACGGTCGGTGAGGCGCCCGGGCTGTTCCTTCGCAAGGCGACCGGACTCGTCAAGGGCTGGTCCAGGTTCGACGCCTTTCTGTACTCGTTCATGTCGGTGAACTTCGTGTGCCTCGGGCTGTTCTTCAGCCTGGCGGTCATCGGGTACGTCCCCGCGGGCCAGATCATCCCCGCCGTGCTGATCTCGGGCGTGTTCATCTCGTTTATGGTGGTCACGTACGCTTCGCTGATCTCCGTGATGCCGCGCGCGGGCGGGGACTACGTATGGCAGAGCCGGATCCTCGGCGGCGGCATTGCCTTCGTCCTCGCCGTAACGGGCTGGTGGTTCATCCTTTGGTACTGGACGCCGGTCTACGCGAGCATCCTGAACGTCGAGGTCCTGCAGCCGCTCGCGGCGTTCCTCAAATGGGGCGGCTTGCTCACCTTCCTGGGCACCAGCAGGGGCCTGTTCACCATCTGCGTCGTCACGGCGCTGCTGGCCGGGTTCGTGTGCGCCCTGGGCATGGAGACGTACGCGAAGATCCAGCGGTACTGCTTCTACATCGGGATCCTGGGCCTCGCCTTCATCGCGATCATCATGCTGTTCGGCTCGCGCAGCGGATTCGAGAGCGCGTTCAACAGTCAGGCCACTTCCTTATTCGGCGCGAAACCGGGAGCCTACGACGCGACGATCAAGTTCGCGGGCGGGGCGAGCGCCCTTCCGGCCAGCATCTCGTTCTCGCCGTTCTTCGGCAAGACGCTGCTGATCATCCCGTTCCTGTGCTTCTGGATCCTGTGGCCGAACTGGGGCGCGACCCTGTACGGCGAGGTCCGTGGGGCGAGCGACTTCAAGCGCGTGATGGGCGGCATGATGTACGGCCTGTGGGTCACGATCGCCATCGCGGTCGTGTTCCTGCTGCTCGCCTCGAAGTTCTTCGGCTGGAACTTCTTCAACGCAGGGAACGTGAACTTCATCAACTACTTCTACGGATACACCAAGAGCAACGGGCCGATTCCCGTGTGGACCTACCCCCCGTTGCTCGTCGGCATGTGGTTCCACAGCCAGTTCATGGGCGTACTGCTCACGCTGATCTTCGGCGCGTGGTTCCTCGGGTGGGCGGGGACGCTGTTCCTCTCGTCCACGCGTGTCATCTTCGCCGCGGCCTTCGACCGGGTTCTGCCGGAGAAGGTGGCCGACGTCTCCGAGAAGCGGCACGTCCCGGTCTGGGCACTGATCCTGATGCTCGTTCCGTCGATCGTCGTGAGCTGGTTCTACGCGTACACGTCGACGATGAAGACGTGGATCATCGACGCGACGCTCGTCATCGCCGTCACGTTCCTCGGGACTGCGATCGCGGCGGCGATCATGCCCTGGCGGAAGAAGGAGCTGTACCGGAACTCGGCCATCGCCAAGTACAAGATCCTGGGGATCCCGATGATCACGGTCACGGGGGTCCTGACCGCGCTGTTCCTGGCCTGGAACCTGTACAAGTGGCTGTGGCCGCCGTACAACTCCTCCTCCGGGAACCTGTACGCCATCAACGTGCCCTCGTCGCTGTGGTTCATGGGCAGCATGTACATCCTGGCGCTCGTCCTGTACGTGGTCGCGAAGGTCGTGCGGCGGAGCCAGGGGATCGACCTGAAGGCGGTGTACACCGAGATCCCGGTCGAGTAGCCGGGTCGCAGAACAGGGTCTTCAGGGGGCGGCTCACGGGCCGCCCCCTGATCCTTCGATTGGGTTGGACGGCGTGGCCGACGAACTCCAGACGCTGATCGCTGAGCGCCTCACCGAGCTCAAGACCGTCGTGCTCAACCTGGAGTGAGGGGGGACGGTGGGCCTGCTCCGCCGTTCGGCCCGGACCCGTCCCACGCGGATCTTCTTCTGCGCGGACCTGCACGGCTCCGAGCCGACGTTTCGCAAGTTCCTGGCGGCAGCCCGCGCGTACGACGCCGACGCGCTCGTGTTCGGCGGCGACATCATGGGCAAGGCGCTGGTTCCAATCGTCGAGGAGAACGGCGGATACCGAGCGCATTTCCAGGGCGTCGACAACCGTTTCGAGCGCGACGGGCTCGCCGAGTTCTCGCGCAGTGTCGAGGTGCCGGGGTTCTACTGGAAGGTCGTGAGCCGGTTGGAGTACGAGGAGGCGGCTTCGGACCCGTTCGCGGTCCAGGGAATGTTCCAGGAAGCCGCGGCGACGCGCCTCGAGACCTGGCTGTCGCTCGCCGAGGAGCGCCTGGCGGGAACGGGCGTGCGGATGTTCCTGACGGGCGGGAACGACGACGACCCGGTCGTGCTCGAGGTGCTCGAACGGTTCGGCGGCGATCACGTGGTCGCCGCCGAAGGAAGCGTCGTCCATCTGGACGACGAGCACACGATGGTCACGGTCGGGCTGTCGACGCCGACCCCGTGGGACACGCCGCGCGAGGCGTCCGAGGAGGAGATCGACGCCGCCATCGAGGCGAGCGTCGGCCGCGTGCCCGATGTCGGCCGGTGCGTGTTCAACTTCCACTGTCCGCCGAAGGACACGATCATCGACTCATGTCTTCTGCTGGACACGTCGAACCTGGGCCCTGGCGAGATGCCGCGGCCGGTGCGCCGTGGGGGCCGGTTCGTGACGACCGGCGGGGGGAGCGTCGCGGTCCGCGAGGCCGTTGCCCGCTACCAGCCGGTCGTGGGGCTGCACGGGCACATCCACGAGTCGCTCGGGCGCGTGCGCATCGGGCGGACTCCGTGCTTCAACCCCGGGAGCGAATACCTGCAGGGGCAGCTCCAGGGGTGGATGGTCGCCATCCGCGGGGGACGCGTCACCGCGTACCAACACACGTCGGGCTGAGGGCGGCGCGGCCGCCGGCGGCGGGGGTCACCTTCTTCCTTTCCACGAGGGATTTGACGCCCTCGGACCACGCGGCGTAGATTTCACGGTGTTGCGTCCTCCCCACCTGGTTGCGCGATGAACAACACCAACGGCAGGGCCTCGAACGGCAACGGCGTCCAGTCGGTCGGACGCGCCGTCAGCATCCTCGAGCTCCTGGCCGACAGCCAGGGCGAGATGGGGGTCACCGAGCTCGGACGCCGGCTCGGCGTCCACAAAGCGACCGCATCCCGTCTGGTCGCCACTCTTGCCGACCACGGCCTGGTCGAGCGAAATCCGGTAACCGACAAGTACCGGCTCGGCTTCGGCCTCATCCACCTCGCCGGCTCGGCGATGGCCGGTATGGACCTCGCCCGCGAAGCTCGCCCGGTTCTTGAGGATCTCGCCGAACGCACCGAGGAGACCGTGAACCTCGCGGTTCTCGACGGCGACGGCGTCCTGAACGTGGACCAGATCACGTCGCCGCGGACGGTTGCGAGCCAGAGCTGGATCGGCCGCCGCACGCCCTGGCACTGCACGTCGAGCGGCAAGATCCTCGTGGCCTTTGTTCCCGAGGACGAGCTTGCACAGCTGCTCTCCAAACCGCTCGAGCGGCACTCGCGCAAGACGATCACCGACCCCGATGACCTTCGCGAGGTCCTGGCCGAGGCCCGCGCCCGGGGGTACGCGCAGACCGTCGAGGAGCTCGAAGATGGAT
This sequence comes from Actinomycetota bacterium, assembly GCA_035623615.1. Taxonomy (GTDB): domain Bacteria; phylum Actinomycetota; class UBA4738; order UBA4738; family UBA4738; genus DASPTB01. Next base: position 5,301 of record DASPTB010000178.1, on the reverse strand, counting down.
TGAGCGCCGTGGCCGCGCCCATCCGCAGGGCGGACGGTCAGGTGATCGCCGCCGTCAGCGTCGCCGGGCCGGCGTTTCGCATGCGCCCCGCCGACCTCCCCCGAATCGCACGCACCGTCGTCGATGCCACCGGCACGATCTCCCGCCGGCTCGGCTTCGTGGAAAGGAGGCACTCCGTTGCCCGTTGAGGAGAACCCCGGAATCCTGCTGTACTCGCGGATCCGCAAGTCGCCGTACTTCTACGCATCGCGCCAGCACGGCGTGAAGCGCTACAGCGTCTACAACCACACGTTCCATCCCCGCCACTACGGCGACCCGGTGGCCGAGTACTGGCACCTGCTGAACGATGTCACGATGTGGGACGTCGGCGTGGAGCGGCAGATCGAGATCTCGGGGCCGGACGCCTTCACGTTCACGAACATGATGGTGCCGCGCGACATGAACAAGTGCGCGGTCCGCCAGGCGAAGTACGTCTTCGTCACGGCGCCGGACGGAGGCATCATCAACGACCCGGTGCTGCTGAGGCTGGAGGAAAACAAGTTCTGGCTGTCGCTCGCCGACAGCGACGTGGGCCTGTGGGCACAGGGTCTGGCCTACAACTCCGGTCTCGACGTCACGATCAAGGAAGTCGACGTGGCGCCGATCCAGATCCAGGGACCGAAGTCGAAGGGCCTGATGGCCGACCTGTTCGGGGACAAGATCCTCGACGTTCCCTACTACTACATGTCCGACGACATGGAGCTGAACGGCATGCGCGTCTGCGTCTCGCGGACCGGCTACACGAGCGAGCTGGGCTACGAGATCTATCTGTACGACGCGACGAAGAACGGCGTGAAGCTCTGGAACACGGTGCTGGAGGCGGGGAAGAACCACGACCTGTTCGTCACGGGTCCGGGGCACATCCGCCGCATCGAGGGCGGGATCCTCGCGTTCGGCTGCGACATCTGGTACGACACGAACCCCTTCGAGGTCGACATGGGCTACACGTGGATGGTCGACCTGGATCAGGAAGCGGATTTCGTGGGCAAGGAGGCCCTCAAGAAGATCAAGGCCGAGGGCCCCAAGCGCAAGCTCGTCGGGATCGAGATCGAGGGCCCGAACGTGGGCACCTACATCGACAGCGAGATGATCGACATGTACCCGATCTACCGTGACGGCGAGGAGGTCGGCAAGGTCACGTCCGCCTGCCATTCGCCGCGCCTGGAGAAGAACATCGGCTTCGCGATGCTGCCGATCGGCCTGGCCGAGCCGCTGGGGCAGGAGTTCGAGGTGGAGACCCAGCACGGGCGGTTCCGCGGCGTCACGGTGCAGAAGCCGTTCATCGACCCGGCGAAGGAGATCCCCAAGCAGTGACGACGGGCAGCGCCCCGACGCTCGCCGGGCTCCTCTCCCGGCCGAGGCTGGAGATCGTTCCCATGCGCTCGGTCGAGGACGAGCTGGAGTTCCTGCCGCGCGCCGGTGCGGTGACGGTGACCTGCTCGCCGCACCGCGGCCTGGACGTAACCCTCGACCTGGCCGAACGGGTCAGCGCCATGGGTCGCCAGACCGTGCCGCACGTCGCCGCTCGCACGGTGAGGAGCCGGGACCACCTGGAGGAGGCGCTGGGGAGGGTCCGCGCGGCCGGGATCGACGAGCTGTTCGTGATCGGCGGCGACGGGCACGATCCGGCAGGGCCGTACGCGTCCGCCCACGACCTGCTGGTCGCGATCCACGAGTCCGGCTCGGTGCCGCGACGACTCGGGGTCGGCGCCTACCCCGACACGCATCCGCGCATCGATCGCGAGCGCCTGATGGGGGCGCTGGTGGAGAAGCAGCCGTTGGCGACGTACATGGTCACGCAGCTCTGCTTCGACGCGCGGACGATCGAGGGGTGGCTCGACGAGGTTCGCCGCGCCGGAGTGACGCTGCCGGTGTGGCTGGGGATCCCCGGGGTGCTGAAGCGCCGCAAGCTGCTCGAGATCTCGCTGCGGGTCGGGGTCGGCGACTCGGCGCGCTACGTGACCAAGCATGCGGGGATCGTCGCCCGGTTGATGCGCCGCGGCGACTACCGCCCCGACGCGTTGCTCGCCGGGCTGTCCAGCGTCGTCGGGCAGCGACGTCACGGCGTGGCCGGATTCCATCTCAACACGTTCAACCAGGTTCGCTCGACCGAGGAGTGGCGGCGGGAGTTCCTTCAGGTGTACGGATGGCGCGAGGACGAGGAGCCGGATGATGCGGAAGAGCCCGAGACGGCGTCCTGACCTCGCGCAGGCCGGGAAGTCGGGGCGATGAGCGATCTGCCGAAGCAGGCCCGCGCCGTCGTCATCGGCGCCGGCATCGTGGGGAACAGCCTCGCGTACCACCTGTGCCGGCTCGGCTGGAAGGACGTCGTGCTGATCGACAAGGGCCCGATGCCGAACCCGGGCGGCTCGACCGGCCACGCGTCGAACTTCATCTTCCCGGTGGACCACTCCAAGGAGATGACGAGCTTCACGCAGGAGAGCGTCCGCCAGTACAAGGAAATGGGCGTCCACATCGAGTGCGGCGGCATCGAGGTCGCGCGCACGCCCGAGCGCATGGAGGAGCTGAAGCGCCGGATGAGCTCGGCCCTGTCGTGGGGCGAGCCGGCCGAGCTGCTGACGCCCGCGGAGGTCAGGAAGCTCGTCCCCTATCTCGACGACTCGGTCATCCTCGGCGGGTTCTACTCGCCGACGGTCGGCGTCGTGGACTCGCTGCGCGCCGGCACGATCATGCGCGAGCGCGGGCAGGAGCTGGGCGGGCTGACCGTCGCGGCTGCAACCGAGACGCTGGGGATCGACGTCGAGGACGGGCGCGTGCGCCGCGTCCGAACCGACAAGGGCGACGTGGAAACCGAGATCGTGGCGGTCTCGTCCGGCGTCTGGAGCCCGCGCATCGCGGCGATGGCGGGCGCCAGCATCCCGCTGACCCCGGCCGTCCACCAGATGATCAGCGTGGGCCCCGTCCCCATCCTCGCCGAGACGGTCGGGGAGATCTCGTTCCCGATCGTGCGCGACGTCGACATGAACATGTACGAACGCCAGCACGGGAGCGACATGGAGGTCGGCTCCTACGCCCACCGTCCGATCCTGATGAATGCCGACGACATCCCCTCGATCGAGGAGTCGGCGCTGTCGCCCACCGAGCTGCCGTTCACGAAGGAAGACTTCGACCCGCAACTCGAGCAGGCGCTGGAGCTGATGCCCGAGATCCTCGGCGACGAGCGAGTGGGCATCCGCCACTCGATCAACGGGCTGCTGTCCCTCACGCCCGACGGGTTTCCGCTGCTGGGCGAGACGCCCGAGGTCGGCGGGCTGTGGGCCGTCGCCGCGGTCTGGATCAAGGAAGCGCCGGGCATCGCGAAGACCGTCGCGGAGTGGATGACCGATGAGGAACCCGAGATCGACCCGCACGGCGCCGACATCGCGCGCTTCTACGACTACGCCAAGACCGCGACGCACATCGCCGCTCGCACCTCCGAGGGCTACAACAAGACGTACGGCATCGTGCACCCGTCCGAGCAGTGGGCGTCCAACCGCGACGTGCGGCTCACCCCCATGAACGCGAGCCAGCGACAGCTGGGGGGCGTCTTCTACGAGACGGCCGGATGGGAACGGCCGCACTGGTACGAGTCGAATGCGCCGCTGCTCGACGAGTACGGCGATCGCGTCATGCCGCGCGCGGCCGAATGGGAGTCGAGGTGGTGGTCGCCGATCATCAATGCCGAGCACCTGGCGATGCGCGATCGGGTGGGAATCGTGGACCTGTCGGCCTTCGCGATCTTCGACGTCACGGGCGTGGGCGCGCTGTCGTACCTCCAGCGGATGGCGGTGGCCCAGATGGACGTAGCGGTCGGCCGCGTGGTGTACACACCGCTCCTGAACGGCGCCGGCGGCGTCAAGGCTGACCTCACCATCATGCGGTTGGGGCCCAATCATTTCCGGATCGTCACCGGAGGCGCCTCGGGCATGGCGGACAAGAAGTGGTTCGCGGACCACCTGCCGTCGGACGGGTCCGCGAGGCTCGCGGACGTGACGTCGGCGATCTGCACCGTCGGCGTGTGGGGACCGCGTGCGCGCGACCTGCTTGCCGCCGCCACCGACGACGACGTCTCGAACGAAGGGTTTCCGTTCGTTTCCTGCCGGCCGGTCTCCGTCGGGACCATCCGGGCGCTGGCGTCACGGATCTCCTACGTCGGCGAGCTCGGGTGGGAGCTGTACGCGCCCATGGAGCAGGGCAAGCGCTTGTGGGACGCCCTATGGGAGGCGGGCGAGCCGCTGGGCGCGGTCCCGGTCGGCATCGGCGTCTATGCCACGACGGCGCGCCTGGAGAAGGGCTACCGCGCCCACGGGAACGAGTTGGAGCTGGACTTCGATCTGGTCGAAGCCGGCATGGCACGGCCGACGGTCAAGGACGACGACTTCATCGGGCGCGACGCCTACCTGCGGCAGCGCGCGGCCGAGCCCGCCGCGACGCTCTGCACGTTGACCGTCGACGACCCGACCTCGTCCACCGGGCTCAGGCGCTACATGATGGGTCGCGAGCCGGTCCTGACGCCGGACGGCGAGCCGCTGGTCGACGCGAAGGGGCGGCGTTCGTTCGTCACGAGCGCGGGGTCGGGACCCTCGGTGGGCGCGCACGTGTTGATGGCGTATCTGCCTCCCGCGCAAGCCGTCCCGGGCACGAAGCTCTCGGTCGACTACTTCGGCGAGCGTTATCCCGTGACCATTCGGGTGGCCGGGGCCACGCCGCTCTTCGACGCCGCGAACGAGCGGATGAAGGCCTGAACGGGACGGACGGCCGGACGTGAACGTCCTCGTCTGCGTGAAGCGGGTTCCCGCGACCGGCGGTCGCATCGTGCTCACCCCCGACGAGCAGGAGATCGACACCAAGTTCCTCGGCTTCACGGTGAGTCCACACGAGGAGTGCGCGGTCGAGGAGGCCGTCCGGCTCGTGGAGGCACACGGGGGGGCGACGACGGTGCTGACGCTCGGACCGGAGGAGGCCGAGGAGCAGCTCCGGGACGCGATGGCGATCGGTGCGGACCGCGCGATCCATCTGCGGACGAACGGAGAGGAATGGGACGGTTGCGCGACCGCCGGGGCGATCGTCGACGCGGTGCGGACCGGGGAGGCGCAGGGGACGGCCTATGACCTGCTGCTGTTCGGGAACGAGGCCGCCGACACGGGCGGCTACCAGGTGGGGATCCGCGTCGCGCGCTCGCTCGGCCGGCCCGTCGTGACCGGGGTCAAACAGCTCGTGGTCGGAGGCGGGCGCGTGGAGGCGCGGCGTGAGGCGAGCGGC
>DASPTB010000132.1:0-32479 GCA_035623615.1 Actinomycetota bacterium | reverse complement strand
GGCCGGTGTGCGGTCTCCATACGACGAGCCATCGGCCGCCGACGCGCGCTCCTGAAGAGGACCTCCAAGTGGGGAGGTCTTCCCCGGGCGGGGGGTACCCGGCGCTTGGGGGCCCGGGCCGGGTCGCCCTCACGGCGACTCCGGCGTCGTCGACAGTCTGCAAACGCAACCCATTCCTTTCGAGAAAGGAAATGGGCCTTTTTCACATACCGGAGCCCTGAAGCACCGGAACGACAGTCTCGGCGAAAAGGCGCATTGTCTCGCGCTGGCGCTCGGGACTCATTCCAGGCCAGTACATCCGGGCGATATAGTGGAGATCCCCTCCGGCGATCTTCGCGAACGCGTGAATCCTGTCGGCGACCTCGTCCGGCGTGCCGGCGACGGTCTCGGCGCGCAGACGGCTCGACTCCTCGGGCGTCGGGGGCGGCGGCTCGCGTGGGGGGCCGGTCCGTGCCCGCGCGTCGTCCATGTCGTCGTACTTCCAGTCCACGTAGCGCAGGTGCGGCTCGAACGTCGGCCAGGCGTCCTCGGCCCGGCCTTCCCAGGCGACCGTGGGCACATGCAGGCTGAACATGAAGCCGGCCTCCGCCCGGCCCGCCTTCTCGAGTCCTTCCCGCGCCCACGCCACCTCCCGCCCGAACGATTCGGGCGTCGGCGAGGAGGACATGAAGCCGTCCCCGACGGCACCGGCGCGGCGCACCGCGGGCTCGCGAAGCGCGCCGATCCAGATGGGAGGTCCGCCCGGCGACAGGGGATCGGGCCGCACCCGGACGCCCGGATACGAGAGCGTGTCCCCGCCGGTCACGAGAGCGCCCGACCATGCCTCGCGAAGGATCGCGACCGTGTCCTGGAGGCGGATGCCCCTCTCCGACCGTGGAACGCCGAGCACCTCGAACTCCTCCTCGCGCCAGCCGAGTCCGAGGCCGAGCGTGAGCCGGCCCCCGGAGAGCAGGTCGACGGTCGCGGCGTCCTCGGCGAGTCGGAGCGGCTCGTACAGCGGCGCCAGCAGCAGTGCCGTTCCGATGCGAATCGCCGAGGTTCTGGCCGCGATGGCCGCGCACACGGGAAGGAGCGACGGCATGTACGCGTCGTCGACGAAGTGATGCTCTGAGACCCACACCGAATCGAACCCGAGGTCCTCCGCGAGAGCCGCCAGGTCCAGCGCCTCGGCGTACAGTTCCGCGTCGGTGCGGGAATCCCCCGGGTACCGCTGGCAGGTGATGAGGCCGAACCCGACCTCGATCGTCATACGCGGACCGTGCTCGGCCGCTGGGCGGCGGGCCGGATGGGTGAGGGCTTCGAGAGGAACGCCGAATAGTCCAGCTCCCGATAGGGGAACGTGCAGGGCTGCCCGTCGGAGAGCCACATGCGTCGTTCGTCGAGATCCATGAGGATCGACGCCACCGTGGCGCCTTGCTCGTAGACGTCGAAGCGCTCGTCGGGGTGACAGCAGACGCCGGACGGGTAGTTTGCGTGGTCGGCGAGCGCCTCGCGGAACGTGTCCAGCGACACTCGGCCTCCCACGTCCGCGACCGCCGACCGGATGCGCTCGAGACGGAAGGGGCTGTCCGGCATGACCCAGAGCCCGACGTCCTTCCCGTCGTAGCCCCCGGCCAGAAAATGGTTGGTGTGCAACAGGATTCCCTTCTCAGGAAACAGGAGGAACAGGCGCGAGAAGTCGCCCGGCGCGGCCTCGACCGATACGGCGATCCCGTCCTGGTGGGCGAGCACGTAGTTGCCCGACGACGACCGGAACCCTTGCTGCGTCACCGTGAGTGCGTCGGAGAGGTTCTCCGCGTCGAGGAGCCCGCGCAGCACGAGATGGAACGGGATCCCCGGCGTCCCGAGATCGGCGTCGGAGACGAGGGCGTTCGCGCAGACGCCGACTCCCGACGAGTTCATGCCGGTCTTCGCGAGTAGTCCGGCCTCGACGATGGTCACGAAGTCGGGTCCCTCGTCCTGCCGCACCTCGAGGACGATGCACGTGTCGAAGGAGTGCGGCAGCCAGTCCCAGTTCTGGCCCACGAGCGTGTGCCCGGATGCGCTCGCCTCGGGGAGCACGCCGAACGACGTGCACTCCGCGGGCATCCGCCCCGCCTCCTGCGCGGCCCGCGCCTTCGCGGCGAACATGATCTCGGTCCTGGTGTTGATCGCGAGGACATCCTCGAAGTCGACGTCGGCGCCCTCCGCGATGCCGCGCATCTCCAGGACATAGGAATGACCGAACGCCTCGATCGCGCTCAGGTACCGGCGCGACTGTCCTTGCACGGTCATCCATCCCAGGCCCGCGTAGTGGGAGAACACGTCCCGGTAGGCGTCGATGGATGCCCGAACGCGGTCCCGCGCGATCTCCCCGTACTGCCGGCCGCGCTCGCGGGCCGAGCCCTCTACGCGGACGTGCGGAAACTCGCTCACCGCCCCCTCCCCTGTGGTCGACTCCCGTACCATACGCCGCTTCACTCCACGCGTGCGGCGATCTCGGCGCAGGTGGCGATCCAGGTGTCGGCGTGGCCCTTCACGAAGCCCATGAACTCGTCCAGGAAGGCGAGGCGGTAGGGCCGTCCGATGACCTGCGGGTGCATGGTGAAGATGCAGCACCCGCCGAGGCGGCGGATGCCTAGGAACTCGCCTTCCCAGATCTCCCGTACCTCGCTCGCCGTCGCGATCTTCTTCACCCACGACTCGGCGTCGAACCAGAAGTGCGCCGCGTCGTCCAGCGTCCACTGGATGGGGAGCTCGACGATCGGCGATCCGTCGTGACGATACGGCAACAGGTCGTCCATGAAGTTCGAGGAGTAGCCGAACCCGAGCCGCTCGAGCAGCCCGAGCGTGTTGGCGCTGAAGTCCCAGGCGGGCGAGCGGTACCCGGTGACGTCCGCTCCGAACCCGCGCAGGATCTCAAGGCCCTTCGTCAGCTCCTCCTCTTCCTGCTCGCGCGTGAGCTTGGTGGGCGAGGTGTGCGTGTACCCGTGGTGCGCAAGCTCGTGCCCGGCGGCGACGATCTCGCGCACGCGGCCCGGGTGACGCTCGGCCACGCGGCCCGGGACGAAGAAGGTGGCGGTCAGGCCGTGGCGCTTGAGCAGCTCGAGGACGAGCGGAACGCCGACCTTCGCACCGTACGTTCCCTGGGAGAGGACGCCCGGGCTGTCCTCGGTCGCCGGGTCGCTCAGCCAGACCTCCTCGGCGTCGAAGTCGAAGGTGAAGGCCGCCGCGCTCGTGAACCCCTCCGGCCACATGCCTCTCGCTCCCTTCAGGTCTGGCTGCGGATCTCCTTGGCGACGCGCTCGCCCGAGACGACCGCGCCGTCGAGGAAGCCCTGGTCGTCCCACTCGGTGTGCTCGCCGGCGAAGTGGACGTTTCCCTCCTGCACGCCCTCGTAGCCCGCGAACGAAGTCGTCTGTCCGACCTTCCAGTAGGAATACGCGCCGAGGTGCCAGGGGTCGACCGCCCAGTGGTCCTCCCACGCGATGCCCGAGTACGCGGCGGTCGTTCCCGGGAAGATCGGCTCGATCTGATCGAGGAACCACGAGACGTCCCCGGCCGGCGCGGGTCCGTGCGCCTGGCCGGTGAGCACCGCCTCGCCCGTCGATCCGCCGGGGAACCCCAGCAGGATGGCCGGCGCGCCGTCCGGGCCGAGCGGGACCGAGTCGTCCCAGCACACGCAGAAGCGCTTCCAGTCGGTGTATGCCGAGCCGTCGTATCCGAGCTGCGGCCACGTCTTGTGCTCGACCTGGACGTGGATCTTGGCGTTCTGCCCCAGCGGCAGGTGGCGGATGGCGTTCATCTTGAGAGGCGAGAAGCCCGCACCGGACAGGTCCACCTCCCGCAGCTTGGTGAACGGGAGGGCGAGGACGACGTGGTCGGCGTCGACGTCCACCGATCCGCCTCCGTCCCTGTGGAACGTCAGCCGGTAGGCGGTCCCTTTCCGGCGCAGGGCGACGAGCTCGTAGCCCTGGCGAACCGTCCCGTCGGGAAGCTGTCCGACCATGCGGGACACGAGCTGGTCGTTGCCGCCGACGACGTGGAACATCTCGTCGTATCCGGGAAGCGGGTCGAGCTGGTCGCGTCGGTTCCACGCGAGGAGATAGAGGAGGTTGAGCGCCGACTGCTCGCCGGGGCTCCCGCCGTACTCGGAAACTGAATTCGCCTGCATCAGGCGCCCGAAGCGCGAATCGGCGCCGATCCCGATGCGGTCGAGCCACTCAGGGACGGACTGGAGGTCGATCCGAACGCCGCCCGGCGTCTGCTGGTCGTACAGCTGCGGATACGGCGCGTGACGAAAGGCGTCCTGGAAGGCCTGATAGCCGAACGACTTCCAGTCTTCGCTCGCGTCGTGGTACGTGTAGGGGCGGCCGTCGAACCAGTAGATGTCCTTGAGGCCGGGGAGCCCGCCGCCGTACACACGCTCCTGCTCGAGGCCCAGCTCGTCGGCGAGCTTGCGCGTCGCCCGCTGGTCGCTGTTGATGAACGCTCCTCCGTGCTCGCCGATCAACCCGTCGGTGAAGTATCCGCGCAGGCTCCAGCACCTGCCGCCGACGTGCGTCGTGTCGGCCTCGTACACCGTCGACGCCACTGCACCCCGCGCGCCCGACTTGGTCCACAGGTCGTGGGCGCAGCGGACTCCGGCGAGCCCGGCGCCGACGATGACGATGCGCGGGGCCGTCCGGGAACCCGTCGCGGCCCCCGCCGCCGGCGCCCGGGCCAGGGGGCCGAGCGCGACGACGGCGCCGGCGGCCGCGGCCCCGGACAGGAACTGGCGCCGCGACAGGCTGCCGGTCGCGCGCTCGGCGCGTTCCTCGCGCAGGAGCTCGCGGCGGCGCGTCTCGGCCTCGTCCCTCTGCCGCCACGTCCCGAGCACCTCCTCGACCGGCACGCCGCTGCGGGCGGACTCGTCGATGGCGGCGACCAGACGCCGCGTCGCTCGTGCGCCGGGGGTTCGGAGATTGCGTCGGATGCGTCGATTGACCACTGCGGGCTCCTCTCGCGAGGCAGCACCGTATCAGGGGGAAAACGGGGTGAACAAGAGTCATTGGTTGGGAGATGGCGAACCGGCTTGACAACCATCAGGTCAGGTTCCAGTGTCGCTCATCGAGGACGAGAGGGGGAGGTGGTTCACCGTGGGGAAGGAGCCGACGCCGTTCACTCGCCGTGAGTTTCTCCGGCGGTCGGCGATCACGGGGGCGGCGCTCGGCGTCGGCGGCAACCTGCTGGCGGCATGCGGCGGGAGCTCGTCGACCTCCGGGCAGACGGGCACCGCGTCACCGCCCAAGCTGAGCCGCGACCCCGAGACCTTGATCGTCGCGACCGTTTCCTGGTCGCCCGACTTCGACCCGGCCAGCTACTTCGTCAACGGCCCGGCCATCATCGACTTCTCGATGTACGAAGGGCTGATCCGCACGAAGCTCGGCACGGTCGACCAGTTCCAGCCCGCCCTGGCCGAGTCGTGGTCGTCGAACTCCGACAAGAGCGTGTGGACGTTCAACCTTCGCAAGGGCGTGACGTTCTGGGACGGGACGCCGGTCACGGCCGACGCGATCAAGTCCGCGTACATCCGCACGATCACGCTCGGCGTCGGGGCCGGGAGCGTCCTGGGAACGTGGGTCACCGACCCGCAGAAGCAGATCGTCGTGGTCGATCCGGGGACGCTGAAGTTCGACCTCGGCGCACCGAGCCCGCCGTTCCAGAACGCGGCCGCCGCGATCTGGGGCACCGGCGTCATCTCGCCGGAGGTGCCGAAGCAGCACTCGACGGGTCCGAAGGACCAGGGCCATCAGTGGCTGCAGTCGCACGCCGCCGGAACCGGCGCCTACATGCTCGAGAGCTTCGATCCGGGAAGCCAGGCCGTCCTGGTCCAGAACCCGCATTACTGGGGCGGGTGGAAGAAGGGGCAGTTCAAGAAGGTCATCATCCAGCAGATCCCGGACGGTTCGGCGCGGCGCGAGGCGCTCGAGTCCGGCGCCGTCGACATGATCACGCCCTCGAGCAGCGCGCACGATGTCCAGGCGCTCAAGGCCGACCCTCGCTTCTTCACGTCCACTGCGAAGGCCATGTACCTCGAGTACATCATCCTCGGGGAGTACGGGCCGCTGCAGAAGCCCGAGGCCCGGCAGGCGGTGAACTACCTGTTCCCCCACGACGCGTACGTGAAGTCCGTCATGCTGAACACCGTCGCGCCGGCGCACGGGTGCTTCCCCGACCTTCTCGCGAACCACGACCCCGACTCGTACGTGTTCCCGACCGACGTGGACAAGGCCAAGCAGCTGTTCGCGCAAGCCGGAGTTGCGCCGGGAACCGAGTTCACCTACGAGTTCTACACCGGGTACGGCGACCAGGCCGGCGCGGTGCTGCAGGCGCAGTTCGAGCAGGCAGGCATGAAGCTGAAGCTCCTGGAGAAGGCATACTCTGCGTTCCTCGCCGACCTGACGACGCCGCGACCCGTGAACCAGCGGGCCGACATGTACTTCTGGTCGTGGTATCCGGACTACGACCTCGCGGCCGACTACTGCTGGCCGATCCTCAACTCGGCCGCGCTGCCGAAAGACGCCGCGTTCAACAGCGGGTACTACATCAACTCCACGGTGACCGACATCATCAACAAGGGCTACACGGAGTTCGACCCGACGAAGCTGCAGTCGATGATGACCCAGCTCCAGACCATCATCAACCAGACCGACCCGCCGTGGGTCCCCGTCGACCAGGTCCTCGACAACACGGTGCTGCGCACCGATGTCAAGGGCTACATCGCGAACCCGCTCACCGGCTGGGTCTACAACTACTACCCGCTGTATCGGGTGCAGTGACGCGCGCCCGGTGACGGGACGGCGCCGGGCGCGCGAGATGGCGGCCACGGGGACGCGATGGGAAGGCTAGTCCTCCGCCGCTTGGTGTTCGTCTTGTTCGTCGTGTGGGGCGTCACCCTCATCACGTTCTTCCTGTCCAGGGTTGTGCCGGGGGACCCGGCTCGGCTGATCGCCGGCCCGCGCGCGAGCGCCGCCGCTCTCGCGCACATCCGCGCGATCTACGGGTTGAACGAGCCGCTGGCGCAGCAGTACGTGCGGTACATGAGCGACCTGTTGCACGGGAACCTCGGGATCTCGTTCATGACCCGACGCCCTGTGACGCAGGACCTGCGCACGTATTTCCCCGCGACGATCGAGCTGACGGTCCTGGCGCTGATCCTCGGCGTCGTGCCCGCCATCCTCGCGGCGATGCTGGCCGCGAGGCGCCGCGCCTCGGGCGTCGACCAGACGGTCGAGCTCACGGCGGTCGCGGGCGTGTCGATCCCCGCGTTCTGGCTGGCCCTGCTGTTGCAATACGTCGTGGGCGTCAAGCTGGGGTGGCTGCCGATCACCGGACGGCTCGCCGCCGGCGCGGCGCCGCCGCCGCACATCACCGGTATGTACACGGTGGACGGTCTGCTCAGCGGGCACATCGGCACCTCGGTGAGCGCCTTCGAGCACCTGTTGCTGCCCGCCATCGCGCTTGCGGCCGGCGTCTACGGGCTCATGACGCGCATCGTGCGCGCGAGCCTCCTCGAGGTCACCGGCGAGGACTACGTGCGCACGGCCGAGGCGAAGGGGCTGCCGCGCAGGCGCGTGATGCTCCGTCACATCCTGCGCAACGCCATGCTCCCCGCCGTCACCATCCTCGGCCTTGAGTTCGGCGTCCTCGCGGGCGGCGTCTTCGTCGTCGAGTACATCTTCGCGTTCCCCGGCATCGGGCAGTACGCGTTCAACGCGTTCGCCGCGTCGGACTACAACGCCATCATGGGTGTCACGCTCCTGGTCGCGATCCTCTACACGCTCACCAACCTGGTCGTCGACCTCATCTACCTGTACCTCGACCCGAGGATCCGGTACGCATGATGGAAGAAGCGGTCGTCAGCGCCGCAGCCGCCCCGCCGAAGGCCGCGTCCGGGTGGCGCGGCGTGTGGGCGTTCGTGCGAGCCTCGTGGCTGAACGCGCTCGCGGTCGCCATCGTGACGATCGTCGTTCTCATGGCGCTCGTGGGACCCTTGCTCCTCGGGAACAAGGCGAACGCTGCCGACTTCAGCGCGATCCTGCAGGGACCGTCGGCGTCGCACTGGCTGGGGACCGACAACGTGGGTCGCGACCTCCTCGCGCGCATCGTCGCCGGCGCGCGCATCTCGCTCGCGTCGGCCGCCCTTATCGTCCTGCTCGCGGCGCCGTTCGGCTGCGCGCTCGGAATCCTCGCCGGCATGGTCGGCGGTTGGGTCGACGAGGTGCTCATGCGATTCACCGACCTGTTCTTCGCGTTCCCCGCGTTCGTGCTCGCCGCCGCCATCGCGGCGACGCTCGGACCGAGCCTCGAGCACACGATCCTCGCGGTCGCGATCGTGTACTGGCCGTGGTACGCACGTCTGGCGCGAAGCCAGGTGCTGACGCTTCGCGAACGGGAGTTCGTGCTCGCCGCCCGCGTCTCCGGATCGAGCACCGGGGGGATCGTCGTTCGCCACATGGTGCGCAACGTCTTGCCGATCGTGGCGATCCAGATGTCGGCGGACGCCGGCAACGCCATCCTGTCGATCTCTGCGCTCAGCTTCCTCGGCCTCGGCGCCCAGCCGCCCACACCCGAGTGGGGGACGATGATGGCAGGAGCCCAGGACTACCTCCAGACCGCGTGGTGGTTCCTGACGTTCCCCGGGCTGACGCTCACCTTCACGGTGCTCGGGTTCAACCTGCTGGGCGACGGGCTGCGCGACTGGATCGACCCGCGCCTGCGCGGGGTGCTGCGGGGAGGGCGCGTGTGACCGGCGAAGCGCTCTTGTCGGTGCGCGACCTGGTCGTGCGCTTCGACACGCCGCAGGGCGAGGTGCACGCGGTGAACGGCGTGAGCCTCGACGTCGGCGCGGGCGAGACCGTCGGTCTCGTCGGCGAGTCGGGGTCGGGCAAGAGCGTGACGAGCCTCGCCGTGATGGGCCTTCTCCCGGCGCCGGCAGGCCGCGTCGCGTCCGGGCAGATCCTGTTCGACGGCACCGACCTGATCGGCAGCCCCGAGCGCGACTTGCGCCGGCTGCGCGGCAAGGACATCTCGATGGTCTTCCAGGATCCGATGTCGAGCCTCAACCCGGTCATCACGATCGGCGAACAGGTGACCGAGATCCTTCGGGCCCACGAGCAGGTGGGAAAGGCCGACGCCCGGGCCCGCGCGGCGGACCTGCTCCGGCAGGTCGGCATCCCGAACGCGGAGGACCAGCTCGTTCGCTTCCCCCACCAGTTCAGCGGCGGGATGCGGCAGCGGGTGATGATCGCGATGGCGCTGGCGTTGCATCCGCGACTGCTCATCGCCGACGAGCCGACGACGGCGCTCGACGTGACGATCCAGGCGCAGGTGCTCGAGCTGCTCGTCGGCCTGACGCGCGATCTCGGGACGGCGCTGCTGTTGATCAGCCACGACCTCGGGATCATGGCGAGAGTCGCCCGGCGCATCGCCGTCATGTACGCGGGCTTCGTGATGGAGACGGCCTCAACGGTGGAGCTGTTCGCCAACCCGCGCCATCCGTACACGGTCGGGCTCCTGAACTCGGTTCCCGCCATCGACGACCGCGGGAAGGCGCTCCGGCCGATCGAGGGCGCGCCGCCCGACCTGGAGGAGCCGCCCGTGGGCTGTCCCTTCGCGCCGCGGTGCGCGTGGCGGGTGTCGTCGTGCTGGACCGAGATGCCGCCGCTGCGGCCGATCGGGGAAGGGACGGCGGACGGGTCCGGCCTCGAGCACGAGGCTGCGTGCCACAACCCCGTGACGGCTGAAGAGGTGCGTGGGGCGGCGCCGCTGCGGCCCGGGTTCGTTCCCGCGCCTCCTCCCGCGGCTGCCGCGACCGCATCGCCGGAGGGGCCCGCGTGAGCGACGCCGGGGAGCGGGGCGGCGATGGGGGAATCACTCCGACGACCGACGGCGCGCTCCTCGAGGTGCAGGACCTGCGCGTCCACTTCCCGATCACGCGGGGGGTGGTGTTCCGAAAGACCATCGGAACGGTGCGCGCGGTCGACGGGGTGACGCTCGACATTCGCCGCGGAGAGACGGTGGGGCTCGTCGGCGAGTCGGGAAGCGGGAAGACGACGATCGGACGGGCCATCGTGCGCCTGTATGCGCCGACGTCCGGCCGCGTGGTGTTCGAGGGAACCGATCTCGCCTCACTGAAGGGCGCCGGTGCGAAGCAGGTGACTGCCCGCCTGCAGATGGTGTTCCAGGATCCGTACAGCTCGCTCGACCCGAGGATGAGCGTCGGCAAGTGCATCGACGAGCCGCTCAAAGTCCACCGGCTGGGAAAGAAGACCGAGCGGCGCGCCCGCGTCGAGGAGCTGCTCGGCACCGTCGGCCTTCCCGCCCGCATGGCCACGCGCTACCCGCACGAGCTGAGCGGCGGGCAGCGCCAGCGCGTGGGCTTGGCCCGCGCGCTGGCGCTGCGCCCGTCCCTGGTGGTCGCCGACGAAGCCGTCAGCGCCCTCGACGTTTCGATCCAGGCGCAGATCATCAATCTGCTGCAGCGGCTCCAGCGCGAGTTCGACCTGACGTACCTGTTCATCGCACACGATCTGGCGGTCGTGCGCCACATCAGCGATCGCATCGCCGTTCTGTACATGGGCCAGGTCGTCGAGTCGGCGCCGACCGACGTCCTGCACGACGACCCCTTGCACCCGTACACGATCGCGTTGTTGTCGGCCATCCCGCGCCCCGACCCCGAGATCGAGGCTCGCCGGACGCACATCGTGCTGACGGGCGACCCGCCCAGCCCGGCCGCGCCGCCGCCCGGCTGCCGATTCCACACGCGGTGCTGGCTCCGCCAGAAGCTCGGCAACCCGGAGCGGTGCGAGGCGGAGCCGCCGCCGCTCGCGTCCGTCGCCCGCGGGCACGCCGTCGCGTGCCATTTCACGGACGAGGTGCGAGCGTCACCCGAGCGGGCGGCCGTTCGGGTCGGAGGGTCCTCCGCCTCGGCTTGAACCCGGGACCTATGGCGTCGGCGGGCGCCCGGCCGCGAGCCAGTCGAAGTGCTCGATCGACGGCCCGACGCTCCAGCCGCCGTCGACGTTGATGACCTGCCCGGTGATGAGCCCGCTCTCGTCGCTCGCGAGGAAGTGCACGACGCCGGCGATCTCCTCCGGCCGCAGCATCCGGGGAATGGGAACCGACCGCTGGAACGCCACCAGGCCGCGGACCGCCGCGCTGTCGTCGCCGCGGATCATCGGCGTGTCGACGACCGACGGGCAGATGCAGTTGACGCGGATACCTCGGCCGCCGAGCTCGACCGCCGCCTGCCGCGTCGCGCCGACCACGCCCCACTTCGACACCGCGTAGGGGCCGCTGCGCGGCAACGCCATCGTCGCGGTGATCGACGCGACGTTCACGATCGACCCACCCCCCGCCATGTTCCGGGCGCCGTGCTTGATCGAGTGCACCACCCCGAGGGTGTTCACCCTGAACTGCTTCACGTACAGATCGTCGTCCTCGTCGACGACGGGTTCGGTCCCCTCGGCGATCCCCGCACAACTCACGACGACGTCGAGTCCCCCGTACACCCGGGCCGCGGACGCCATCACGGTGGCGACCTCGTCCTCGTTCGTGACGTCGGTCCTGACAGAGGCGCCGTCGACCTCCGTCGCGAGCGCGGTCTCGTCCGTCAGGTCGGCGACGAGCACGCGAGCGCCCGCGGACGCGAGCCGGCGGACGGTCGCGCGGCCGATCCCCGACCCGCCGCCCGTGACGACCGCAACCTTCCCCTTCAGGTCGAACATGCGCCGCCCCCTTTCCGTCGGTGGTTCAACCCAGCAGGTAGGTCCGGTTCAGCGGAAGCTCCGTCGCCGGCTCGGATGCCAGGATGTGCCCGTCGAGCCGCACGGTTCCGTCCGCGGGATCGACCTCCACGTCGGCGGTGGCGGTGTTCGCGACGAGCGCGTCGCGCCGAACCGTGCGCGTCCCGTGAACGGCGACCACGCGCCGCCGCGTGCCGAGCCGCTCCGCGAACCCCGCTTCCTCCGCGGCGCGTGAAACGAAGGTGGTCGCGAGGGACGCGGCCGCGTGGCCGAGTGCTCCCCAGTGCGGGCGGTAGCGCACCGGCTCGGCGCCTTCGACGCTCGCGTTGCCTTCGCCGAGCGCTCCCCAGACCGGGTAGCCCGCCTTCAGGACGAGCTCGGGCCGGACGCCGAACGAGGTGGAGCGCCACAGCACGACATCGGCGAGCCGCCCGGGTGCCAGGCTCCCCACCTCGTCCTCGATCCCGTGGACGCGCGCCGGCTCGGCAGTGACCTTGGCCAGGTAGCGTAGGACACGGTCGTTGTCGTCCTCCCCGGCATCCTCCTGCCAGGCCGCTGCCGCGGGGCTCGCCCGCCATGTCTTCATCCTGTCCGCCAGCTGGAACGTCCGGCGCACCGTCTCGCCGATCCGGCCCATCCCCTGGGAGTCGGAGTTCACGATCCCGATCGCGCCGAGTTCGTGGAGCGGGCCCTCGGCGGCCATCGTGCGCTCGTGGATGCGCTCGCGCGCGGCCTCGACGTCGGCGGGCGAGTCGAACGACCCGCCGTGCACGAGCAGGATCATCTGCAGGTGCTCGGCCGCGGTCGCGGCCCCGTACGGGATCGTCGGCGTCGTCGACGAGCACACGACGTTCGGTTCCCGAACGAGCCCGATCAGGTCCGGAACATGGCCCCCGCCCACTCCCTCGACGTGGTACGCGTGCACGGCGCGCCCCGCGATCGCCGACACGGTCTCGTCGAGCTCGCACGATTCGTTGAGCCCGTCCGTGTGCAGGCAGACGGCCACGTCGTGCTGATCGGCGACGCGCAGCGTCGCGTCGACGATCTCGGGGTACGCCCCCCAGTCCTCGTGGATCTTCAGCCCGATCGAGCCGGCCTCGATCAGCCGTTCGGTGGCCGGAGCCTCCTCCGAACGGGCGCTCGACTGCAGCCCGAGGTTCACCGGCAGTGCTTCGAACGCCTGGTACAGACGCGTCATATGCCGTGGCGGCTCCTCGAAGCCCGCGGTGATCAGGGTGGTGACGCCCGCGGACAGAGCCGGCGGCACGAGCGCCGGCGTGATCAGGTGGACGTGGCTGTCGACGGCACCCGGTGTTGCGATGAGTCCGTATCCCATGATCGGGAGCGTGCTCGGCCCGATCGTCATGTCGACGCCCGCGGTGATGTCGGGGTTGCCCGCCCGCCCGATCCCTACGACCCGGCCGTCCTTCACGCCGATGTTCGTCTTCACGACCCCGAGCAGAGGGTCGATCAACACGACGCCGGCGATCAGGACGTCGAGCTCGCTGTCGGCGGTCGCGCGGTCGAACTGCGTCATTCGCGAGCGGATGTTCTTCGCGTAGCCCCACAGGGGTTCGTCGCCGTAGCCGACGTGGTCGTCCCGCACCCGGATCCACAGGTCGGTGTTCGCGAGCCGGACGCGGTCGCCCGTCGTCGGGCCGTACCGCGCCGCGTACTCCTCGCGAGAGAGCTCAGCCATCGTCGCGGTCCGAACCGGCGAGCGCGACGAGCGTCACCTCGCGGCTCTCACCCGGCCCCCAGCGCAGCGAGTCGCCGGCGGGGATGTCGAGCCGGAACCCTCGCGCCGCGACGCGGTCGAATTCCAGCCGGCGATTCGCCCGCCAGAACGGGTAGTGCGACGACACGCGGATGGGACGCGCGGACGTGCTGGTCACGGTCAGCGTCCGGCGCTTGAGGCCTTCCGCCGTGCGGATCGAGCCCTGTCCCGTCACGATCGCACCCGGCGGCGACGGGTTGCTCACGGGGTCCCCTCCCAGGGACGGACGACCGCGAGCCGCCGGCCGTCGCCGAGCAGCACCTCGACCTTCACGTCGCCGACGATCGCGGGCACGCCGTCCATCACGCGCTCGCGTGGAACCGCCCGCCGCCCCGCGTCGATCACGTCGTCGAGCGAGCCTCCGCGTCGCGCTGCCCGGTGCATCTCGTCGGCCACCAACGCCGCGGCCTCCGGCGCGCTCAGCGCGAGGCCGTCGGCGAGCGACCGGCGTGCGAGCTCCGCGGCCGCAAACACCCGCAGCCGGTCTTCCTCGGTCGGGTCGAGGTGCACGGCCGGAGCTTACGCCCCAGACCCCGCTGGTATCCTTGTAAGCGACCCCGTCCCCAGGAGAGTGAGCTTCGCATGCAGAAGGAAGACGTCGCCGACCTGCGCAACCGCGCGCCCAATTGGACCCCGCAGCCGACGCTGTCGGGGACGGACTACGTGAGCGACGAAGTCTACGAGGACGAGCGCCAACGCGTCTGGTTCGGGGACTGGATCTGCGTGGGACGTGCCGAGGAGATCCCAAACCGGGGCGATTACGTCGTCAAGGACGTGGCGGGCGAGTCGATCTTCCTGACCCGCAACGAGGAAGGCGAGATCCACGCCTTCTACAACGTCTGCAGCCACCGGGGAACGAAGTTCCTCGACGACGGCATGGGAAACGTACGCAAGGCTTTCCGGTGCCCGTACCACGCGTGGACGTACGATCTGAACGGCTGCCTCATCGGGACCCCGAACGTGCAGGAGGACGAGCACTTCGAGCGGTCGCAGTTCCCGCTGCACGGGATCGCCGTCGAGGACTATGCCGGCTTCCTGTTCGTCAATATGTCGGCCGAGCCCCGGCCGTTGCTCGAAGCGCTCAACGACGGAGCGGAGACCATCACGGCGTTCGGCCGCTACAAGATGGACGAGCTGCGGGTCGGGGTGCGCATCGTCTACGAGGTGGCCGCCAACTGGAAGATCATCGTCGAGAACTTCAACGAGTGTCTGCACTGCCCGACCATCCACCCCGAGCTGGTCAAGGTCGTTCCCTTGTACCGGTTCGGTGAGGTGTGGGACGAGCAGGTTCCCGACGACGGCAACGGGATGGTCGAGGGCGCTACGAGCTTCACGATGACCGGGCAGTCCGAGCTGCCGAAGTTCCCGGACCTGGACCCCGACGACTACCGCATGTACTACGGGATGTTCTCGTTCCCGAACCTGATGCTGAACCTGCACCCGGACGCAGCGATGTACTACGTTGCCTACCCGAAGGGGCCCGGCCACACACAGGTCGTGTCCGAGTATCTCTTCCGGCCGGAGACGATCGAGAGCCCGAACTTCAAGCCGGAGCCGGTTGTCGAGTTCTGGGACCTGATCAGCAAGCAGGACTGGGGCGTCTGCTCGCGGGCGCAAACGGGCGTCGGCTCTCGCGCGTACACGACGGGTGTCTACCCGCGCCAGGACCGGTTCCTGTTCTGGTTCAACGAGCAGTACCGCCGGCACATGGGCAGGCCGCTGCTCCAGGGCTGAGCCCGCCGGCGACCTCGCGGATCGCGCGCGTCGCTACCCTCCGCGTCGACCCAGAACCGGGCCCGCCATCCGTCCGGGAGTTGCTCGCCCGACTCGGTGTGTTCACCTCCCTTTCCCAAACCCCTCCCCAGGGTCGCCCGTAGTACCTGCGCTCACCGGCCGCAGTGCGGCTTCGTGAGTGCGCGCTGGGCGCGGGGAAGGCAGACCCCGGGTCTGGGGTCCAGGGCGAAGGGAGGGTGCATGACTGGGTTTCGGCTCAGATCGTTCGTGCTCGCCGGGGCGGTGACGCTCGCCACCGTGGCGGCGTTGTTCGGGGCCTCCGGCTCACCGGCGTCTGCCAACACGCGGCCGGTGTCCACGGCGCGCCCCGCGGGCCTCCACCCCGCGATGGCCGGGTACAGCCTCATGAGGCTCGTATCGGACAAAGCGGGGGTGGCCGCGCATCAGGACACCGATCTCGTGAACGCGTGGGGCCTTGCGGCGGGACCGGAGACACCCTGGTGGGTCGGCGACAACGGGACGAGCCTGTCCACCATCTACGGGAGCGACGGGACGAAAGGTTCGTTCGTCGTCAGCGTGCCCGAGGACCCGACGGGCGTCGTCTTCAATGGTGGCTCCGACTTCGCCGTCACCGACGGGATGCACTCGGGACCGTCGCTGTTCCTGTTCGACACCGAGGCCGGCCAGATCCTCGGCTGGAACCCGAACGTCCCGCCGCCCGCGCCGTCGACGCAGGCGTTCGTGGTCGTCGACAAGACGGACGTGGGAGCGATCTTCAAAGGACTCGCCATCGCGTCGACGCCGGGCGGCGACCGCCTGTATGCCACCGACTTCCACAACGGCACCGTGGACGTCTTCGATGGCAACTTCACCCAGATCACGACGCCCGGTCGGTTCACCGACCCGAACCTGCCGAAGGGCTACGCGCCGTTCGGCATCCAGGCGATCGGTGACGACGTGTTCGTCACGTATGCCAAGCAGGTCCCCGGCTCCGGCGACGAAGCGGACGGCGCCACGCTCGGGTTCGTCGACGAGTACGACACGAGCGGCATGTTCGTCGCCCGCGTCGCGAGCCGCGGCGTCCTGAACGCGCCCTGGGGTCTCGCGATGGCTCCCAGCGACTTTGGGCGCTTCAGCAACGACCTCCTGGTCGGCAACTTCGGCAACGGAGTGATCAACGCCTACTCGTGGTCGGGCGGATCGTGGAAGCACGCCGGCAAGCTCCGCCGGCGCAGCGGAAGGATCATCAAGATCCCCGGTCTGTGGGCGATCGAGTTTGCCAACGGCGGTCCGTCTGGAGCCGCCAACCAGCTGTTCTTCACCGCCGGACCCGGGGACGAGAGCCACGGGCTGTTCGGCGTGATCGAGGCCACCGGGTAGTACCCACCCCCAGCACCCGGTTGGGAGAACGAGAGGGGCGCACCAGCGCCCCTCTCTCTTCTCGTGTGCGGGTGGGTGTGCGGTGACGACGTGAGGCGCTCGGTGGACGAGCTACGACGGCTTCGCAGCCACGTCGACCACCAGCCGAGCCGGGCCCTTCAATGTGGTGACCCGCAGGCACGGGGTCCCGAGAGTCCCCAGACCCCACTGCATGGTTCCCTCGAAGTTCTGCACCAGTCGCGCCTCGCGGATGACGGCGAGCAGTGGCACGAAGCGGCTCGGTCCGGTGTACGCGGTCCAGTTCTCGGGCTTGACCGTGATCAGCACGCCGCGCGTCCCCCGCAGCGTCACCTTGCTCCCTTTGGGATCCAGTGTGAACGTCGGGGTCGATTGCCGCTTGACGGTGTAGGAGGGCACCGTGCCGTCGAACTGCAGCACGAACCGGTCGAAGCCCGAGTGGCCCGCAACCCGCACGGCCGTGACCGTCGGGCCGGCCGGGCCCCAATCGGAGGCGCGGGAGGCGCCGCCCGACGCGTTCGCGCACGTGAATCCCGTGGGAAGGGTCGGGGTCGGGCTCGGAGCCGGGGTGGTCGGGCTCGGCGGAGGCGTCGTCGGGCTCGACGGCACGCTCGGCGAGCTCGAGGGTTGGGCCGTACCGCCGCAGGCGCTGAGCAGCGCCGCGGCGAGAACAACCCCCCACAAGGCCGGTGCACGTCGCACGCCCCAATCATCCCTTCTTGGAGGGGCGGGCGTGCGGCAATCGGGGGTTGATTTCGGTCCTATTCGCCCCGGCCGTCCAGGGCCTCGATCGTGGCGACCGAGGGGGGACGCTCGGAGCGGAGCCGGGCGGCCGTCTCCTCGGTTCGGCGCATAAGGCGCAGGACGTTCCGGCCGGCGATCTTCGCGCACTCCTCGTCCGAGTAGCCGCGATCCAGGAGCTCAGCGAAGAGATTGGGGTAACAGGAGACGTCCTCGAGCCCCTGCGGCATCGCGCCCGCCCCGTCGAAGTCGCTCCCCACCCCGATGCAGTCCACACCGGCGACGTCGCGGACGTGGTCGATGTGGTCGGCCACCTGGCCCACCGTCGACTCTGGTTCGGGATGGTGCTCCTCGAACGCGCGCATCCCCGCCGTGATCGCGTCGGCGTCGCCGGCGTGTTCGATCCGCAGGCGCGCCAGCTCGGCGAGGTAGGCCGCCATCGACTCCTTGCCTTCCGGCGCGACGAACGCGGGAACGAACGTCACCATGACCACGCCGCCCACTCGTCCGACGTCGTGAAGGACGTCGTCCGGAACGTTGCGCGTGACGTCGCAGAGCGCCCGGGCAGACGAATGCGAGAAGAGCGGCGGAACCTCCGAGACCCGCATGGCGTGCCGCATGGTGTCGGGGGAGACGTGACTGAGATCGACCATCACCCCTGCGCGGTTCATCTCCCGGACGACCTCCTCGCCGAAGCGCGTGAGGCCGCCGTGCACCGGATCGTCGGTCGCGGAGTCGGCCCAGGGCGTGTTGTCGAAATGCGTCAGCGTCATGTAGCCGGCGCCGAGCTCCGCGAGCGCCCGAAGGGCGCCGAGCGAGCAGTCGATCGAGTGGCCGCCCTCGACGCCGATCATCGACGCGACGCGTCCGGCCGCCGCGATCCTGACGACATCGTCGGCCGTCCGAGCGGGCTCGAACGCGTCGGGGTGCGCGTTCACGAGGACCCGGAGCGCGTCGATCTGCTCGAGGGTGGCCGTGACCGCCGTCGAGCCGGGAAGGTCCGACGGGACGAACACCGACCAGAACTGCCCGCCGACGCCACCCGCACGAAGGCGAGGGACGTCGGTGTCGAGCGTTGGCTGCGGCTCGCCGGGATCGAGCTCGGACAGCTCGTATCGCACGCGGTCCCGGAGCTGGAACAGCAGGTCGTTGTGGCCGTCGATCAACGGCGCGCCGCGAAGGACCTCTCTCGCGCGCTCGACCGTGGCATCCTTCGGCACCCCGGCATGCTACCGGGAACCGCGGGAACTACTGGCCCGTGACGAAGCCGAGCCGCTTGTCCACCACGTTGCGCAGCGGCTCGCCGGCGAGCCAACGGCGGAGGTTGTCGAGGAACAGATCCACGACGTCGCGCTCGGAGGTGTCGGTGTCGCCGGAGATGTGGGGGGACACGATCACGTTGGGCATGTCCCACAGCGGGCTCGAGGGGTCGAGGGGTTCCTCGGCGAAGACGTCGAGCCCTGCCCCCGCGACCCTGCCGCCGCGCAGCGCGTCCACGAGGGCGTCCTGGTCGACGACGGCGCCCCGGGCCAGGTTGATCAGCCGCGCGGTCGGCCGCATCGCGGCGATCGCGCTCCGGCCGATCATCCCGCGAGTCTCGTCGGTGAGGGGCGCCGTGACGACGACGTAATCGGCCCCTGCGAGCGCAGCGTCCAGTCCGTCTCCCCCGGCGACGGCGTCGAAGTCGGCGTCGTCCGTCCGTGCCGACCGCCCGACCGCCGACACGCGCATCCCGAGGCCGGCGGCGGCCCGCGCGACCGTGCGGCCGATCGACCCGGGTCCGACCACCACGAGCTGCTTGCCCGCGAGGGTCTCGGTGTACCGGAACCGCCAGTCGTGGTCGCGTTGGCGCGCAAGCGTCTCGGGAAGTCCCTTCGCCGCGGCCAGCATCAGCGCGATCGCGTACTCGGCCATGGGCAGGTCGTACACCCCGCGGGAGTTCGTCAGCACGACGTCGCTCTCGACCAGCTGCGGGAACAGCAGCCGCTCGACCCCCGCGGAGCACGAGTGAACCCATCGCAGCCCCCCGGCGGAGGACCACATGTCCCGGAGCGCGTCGAACGCCGGCGAGCGCATCGTCCACAGGAAGACGATCTCCGTGTCCGGCAGTGCGTCGCCGACACCGGCTGCGTCCCACGCCATCGTGAACGGGATCGGGGGCACATCCTTCGTCAGGCCCACAGGCACGTCGTCTTCGTCGCTCGTCACGATCAGCAGCGGCGGCGCCGCGCCCGGGTCAGTCATGGCGGCGCTTCACCATCCCGGAGGCAGTTCGAGGAGGCGCCCGGCGTTCGTTCCGAGGATCCCCTCGCGCTGCTCGTCCGACAGTCCCGGGATCGACTGCACGCGCTCGACCGTGTGGCTCAGGTCGTACCACGGGTAGTCGCTTCCCATCATCACGCGCTCGGGCCCGATGGCGGCGATCAGCTGCCCGAGTTCGTCGTCGGTGGGCGCGTTCGCGGCGCCCGTCCACTCGATGATCTCGCACAGGTCGAAGGTCGCGGTGGGGAAGGCTTGCGCGAACGCGCGCGTCTGCGTCCAGCTCCCGCCGCCGAGGTGCGCCATCAGCAGAATGAGACGCGGGAACGTCTGCAGCAGAGAAGCGAACGCGTTCGGCTCGGCCCACTGGTCGTCGCCCCGGGCCAAGCCGGAGTGGGAGAGCACCGTCAGGCCGAGGTCTTCGCAGACGCGGAACACGGGCGCCATTTTCGGTTCGGATGGGAAGAAGCGCTGGACGATGGGATGGATCTTGATGCCTCGCGCGCCGTGGTCCTCCGCCATCTCGCGCAGGTGTGCGGCACCTGCCTCGCCGCCGAGGATGTGGGGATCGGCGGCGACGAACGGCGTGATCGACGGATGGTCGCGGGCGACGTCGCAGATCCAACGGTTGAAGTCGCGAAGCCGGTCCGGCATCGACGCCTCGATCTCGGCGATCCGCCGATCCCGCTCCGGCCCCGGCAGGTCGACGGGGAGCTCGGCGATCGCCTCGTCGCGCACGACGTCCGCAGCGAACATGTTCGCTGCGACCACGCGCGAGAACCCCGCGGCGTCCATCGCCGCCAGCGCGTCCTCGAGGGTCCCGCGATCGTCGCAGAAGACCACGTCGGCGCCCCGCGCCCCGTACTCCCAGATCTCGTAGCCGTCGCGGATCGGGTCCTCCGGCGAGGGCATGACGTGGACGTGCACATCGATCAGCAGCGGCCGGCTCACCCGTCGTCCTTTGGCGCTTCCGCGCTGTGCGCGTCGCGCCACCGCGATCCCGCGCATACGGCGCCGAGGAACTCGATCGCGAGGTGCGCCGCCAGGTACGAGGTGACGCCGGTCCCGACGTCCAGCTGCGGGTTCACCTCGACGACGTCGAACCCGACGATCAGATTCCGCTCGGCGAGCGCCCGCAGGATGTCCCGCAGCTCGGCGTACTGCATCCCGTTGGGCTCGGCGGAGACGCACCCGGGCACGAGCGGCAGGTCGAGCGTGTCGATGTCGAGGCTCACGTAGCAGGCCGCACCCTCCGGCAGGCGCCCGGCGATCCCGCTCGGTCCCTGGGAGCGAACGTCGTCCATCGTGAGCACCGCATTGCCGTCGTTTGTGGAGTCGCGGTGCATGGTCTCGGTGTTGCGCAGGCTCCGGATGCCCACCTGCGTCAGGCTCTGCACGTGGTCCATGTGCGCGATGTGGCGGAACGCGTGCTGGTTGGTCATCTCGAGCCCGTGGACGAACGGCATGTAGTCCAAGTGGGCGTCGAAGTGCATGACGTGCAGCGGTCTGTCGAAGGCGCGGACGACCGGATACGTGACGCTGTGGTCGCCGCCGAGGACGAGCGGCATCGCGCCCTGGCGCAGGACGGCACGCACCGTCTCGGTGATGTTCCGGAAGGTCCCCGCAGGGTTGGTGGGAAGGACGTCGGCGTCACCGGCGTCGACGATTCGGCGGTCTCGCATCTCGCGCACGAGGAACCGCCGCCTGCTCGCCGGGTCGTAGTAGCCGGGCTCCCCGGTGACGAAGCGCACCGAGTGCTCCCGGATCGACCTCGGCCCGAAGCGGGAACCGGGCGCGAACGGCGAGCCTTCGTCGAACGGGGCGCCGACGACCACGACGTCGGCATCGACCCGCTCCAGGTCGGTGACGACGGGAGCGCGCAGGAACGACGGGATCCCCACGAACGGCAGATCGAGCCGGCCCTCGTCCGACCCCCGATCTCCCATCCCGCTCCTCTCAGGCCGTGCCCGGGTACACGACGACGCGCCGCGCTCCCTCGCCGCGCCGCATCGCCTCGAAGGCGTCCTCCACGTCGGCGAGCTCGATGCGCCGCTCGACCAGGACGTCGAGCGGCAGCCGGCCGCCCGCGTGCAGGTCGGCGTACCGGGGGAAGTCGACGTTCCCCACGGTGAAGCCGTAGTTCGACCCGAGGATGCGCAGGCTCCGATCGACGACGTCGAACGCGTCGAACGAGGCGGGGACGGCGTGCGCGGTCATCCCGACGAGGACCGCCGTGGCGCCGGTCGCGACGCACCGGATCGCGAGCTCGATCGTCCGCGGCAGGCCGATCGCCTCGAACGCGAACTCCGCGCCCCCGCCGGCCGCCTCGCGGATCGCCGACAGCGTCCGCTCGTCGTCGTCCTCCGCGAGGACGCCGGCGGTCGCGCCGGCGGCCCGCGCGCGCTCCAGCTTCTCCTCCGACCGGTCGACCGCCACGATGGGGTCCGCCTCGGCGAACGCGGCGCCCATCACGATCGACAGCCCGACTCCTCCGAGGCCGATGACGACGACGCTCGAGTGCGGCACGACGCGGGCGGTCTTCAGAGCCGCGCCGACGCCGGTCGACACGCAGCACCCGATCAGTGCCGCGACCGCAGGGTCGATGTCGTCCCGAACCGGCACGGCCACCTTCGCGGGGACGACCGCCGCTTCCGCGAACGTTCCGAGACCAAGGAGCGGGAACACCTCGGAGCCGTCCTCGCGACGCAGGCGCGTCGTCCCGTCCGGCAGCCGGTTGCCGAGGGCCTTCGAGTCGGCGCACTCCCACTCACGGCCGACGGCGCAGGCATCGCACGTTCCGCACGGGCCCATCCAGTTCAGGACGACCCGCCGGCCGACGAGGGCGTCATCGACGCCGTGGCCGACGGCGTCGACGACGCCCGCCCCCTCGTGCCCGAGCACGAGCGGCGCGTCGTCGCCCCAGTCGCCGTCCGCCTGATGGAGGTCCGAATGGCAGACGCCGCTTGCCTCGAGCCGGACGAGCACCTCGCCGGCGCCGGGGGGATCGAGGTGCAAGGTCTCGATGCGCAGTGGCTTTCCCGGAGCGTCGAGCACCGCGGCGCGCACGGTCGAGACCCCCCGCTCGGTCACCCGTGGACCTCTGCGACCTCTTCGTACCAGCGGACGCGGGTGCCCATCCGCGCGCGGATCTTCCATTTCGCGGTCTTCGGCGTCTCGTCGATCCGCGAGCGGAGCGCGCCGATCCGCGTCCGGACGGCGTCGCCCATGGGCGCGGGGACCGACGGGAACCGTTCGAGCGCCGACTCGATCTTCTCGAGGTTCGAAAGGGTCGTGTACCAGAAGCCCCAGTCCTTGCTCATGATCGACGCGATGTAGCCCGCGTCGACGGCCTCCCGGTCGCCCTGCCCGACGTCGTGGTCGCCGAGGATCACGATGCTGTCGATCAGGTCGTTCTCGGTGATCTCGTGGATCTGCAGCTTCGACAGCAGCAGGTCGGTGACCGACACCGTGGGCGAGTCGAGCTCGAGCCTGCCGCCGAATGGGACGACGTGGGCCATCACGAGGTCGTCCATGAACACGTCCGTCTTGATGGTCGTGTCGGGATGCTGATAGATGAGCCGCTTGACCCCGAATTCCTGTGCCTGCTTGATGTCGGGATCGGCGAGATATCCGCGCGCTTCGAACATGCGCGAGACGTCGCGCTGCTGCTTCCAGATCCCCATGAAGTCGATGTCGCGTGCCGGGCGTCTCCCCAGGCTCTCGAGGACGCCGACCGATGCCGCGCAATGGGACCGGACGGCGAGCGAGCCGGTGAGCCGCAACACCAGGCGCTGCCCCTCCGCGAGACGCAACAGTTGCTCCGCCTCGTCGGCCACCGCCCGCGCGAACGCCGCGGCGTCGTCGCTGCCGGCGGGTGCGGGCCCGATCATCGGGCGAGGGTACCTCGCGGCGCGTGGCTGTCAAGACGCGGTGTCGCGCGCCGCGCGCCTCGGCTATGGTTCGATCGACGACCGGCGCCGCGCCGGGTCAGGAGCCACCGTGCCCGCGACCACCGACGAGCTCCTTCGGATGTACCGAACCATGGTGCTGATCCGCCTGGCTGAGGAGCGTCTCGTGCAGCTGTTCGCCGCCGGGGAGATGCCGGGCTTCATCCACTCCTATATCGGCGAGGAGGCGACGGCGGTCGGCGTCTGCGGCGCGCTTCGCCAGGACGACTACATCACCTCGACGCACCGGGGGCACGGCCACATCATCGCGAAAGGTGGCGATCTCGGCCTGTTCTTCGCGGAGCTCTACGGCAAGGCCACCGGGTACTGCCGTGGCAAGGGCGGTTCGATGCACGTCACCGACATGGACCTCGGCATCCTCGGCGCGAACGGGATCGTCGGCGCCGGCATTCCGATCGCCGCGGGCGCCGCGCTCGCCTGCAGGATGCGAGGGCTGGATCGGGTCGCGGTCGCGTTCCTCGGCGACGGCGCGACCGACATCGGCGTGTTCCACGAGGCGCTCAACATGGCGTCGCTGTGGGAGGTTCCCGCCGTCTTCGTCTGCGAGAACAACGGGTACGCCGACTTCATGTCGCGCGCTGCCCACCAGAGGATCGAGCGCGTGTCGGACCGCGCGGCGTCGTACTCGATGCCCGGCGTCACGGTGGACGGGAACGACGTCGAGGCGGTGCGCGACGCCGCGACGGAAGCGGTCGGGCGTGCGCGGGGCGGCGGAGGGCCCACCCTCCTGGAGTGCGTGACGTACCGATGGCGGGGACACTACGAGGGCGACCCGCAGCCGTACCGCACCTCCGACGAAGTGGAGGAGTGGAAGCGGCGCGACCCGATCTCGACGACGGAGGCGCGGCTCAGGGCGGCAGGCGCGTTGGACGACGCGTCGCGGGACGGCGTCCGGGCCGGTGCGCTCGCCGAGATCGACCGCGCGGTCGCGGCGGCCGAGGCGGCGCCGATGCCGTCGCCCGAGGAGGCCCTCGAGGACGTGTACGTCGGCATCGTCGAGGTGGGCTGGTCGTGACCAGGCTCTCGTACGCGCGCGCGGTCTCGCTGGCGCTCGCCGAGGCGATGGAGGCGGACGACCGCGTGTTCGTCCTCGGCGAGGACGTCGCGCACGGCGGCGCGTACGGCGCGACGGTGGGACTGCTCGACCGCTTCGGCCCGTCTCGCGTGCGCGACACGCCGATCTCGGAGGCGGCGATCGTCGGCTACTCGGTCGGAGCCTCGCTCGCCGGCATGCGGCCCGTCGCGGAGATCATGCACATGGACTTCATCGCGTGCGCGATGGACCAGGTCGTGAACCAGGCCGCGAAGGTGCGGTACATGTCGGGCGGCAAGGCGAGCGCACCGCTCGTGATCCGGGCCGGGACGGGCGGATGGCTTTCGGCCGCCGCGCAACACTCGCAGTCGCTCGAGGCGTGGTTCACGCACATCCCCGGCATCAAAGTCGTGACCGGGGGAACGCCGGCCGACGCGAGGGGGCTTCTGCTCGCGGCCGTCGCCGACGAGAACCCCGTCCTGGTGATCGAGTCCCTGTCGCTGTACGAGCGGCAGGACGAGGTCCCCGACGCGCCGCCGCCGTACCGGCTCGGCACGGCGGACCTGAAGCGGCGCGGGGACGACGTGACCATCGTGACATGGGGCGCGATGGTGCCGCGCGTCCTCGAGGCCGCCGATGTCCTGCACGGCGAGGGGGTCGGCGCCGACGTGATCGACCTGCTCACCCTTCGGCCGTGGGACGCGGATGCCGTGCTGGCGTCGGTGTCGCGCACCAACCGCGCGCTGGTCGTTCATCAGGCCTACCGGCACGGCGGGTTCGGTGCGGAGATCGCCGCAACGATCGCCGAGCGTGCCTTCGATCAGCTCGACGCCCCCGTGGGAAGGGTCGGCAGCCTCGACGTTCCGGTGCCCTTCAGCCCGCCGCTCGAGGAGTACGTACTGCCGACGGCCGAGCGCGTCGCCGCCGCGGTGCGGGCGATGGCATGAGCTGCGGGAAACGCTGAGTGGCCGTCGTCCTCGTGATGCCGAAGCTCGGGCTCACCATGACCGAGGGGACCGTCGCGCGGTGGCTGGTGGAGGTCGGCGAGGAGGTACGGGAGGGGCAGCCGATCTGCGAGGTGGAGACCGACAAGATCACCACCGAGGTGGAAGCGCCTGGTTCGGGAACCCTGCTGCGCAGGACTGAGGCGGACACGCTCGTTCCCGTGGGCGCCGGGATCGCCGTGATCGGCGATCCCGGCGATCCCGGCGACGACCTCGCAGGCGCGCTGCACGGAGAGGGAGGTGAACTCGCGGCAGCGGACGACTCGTCGGTCGCCGCGCCGATCACCCGTTCGCCCGCCGCGTCCGTCGACGAGCCCAAGGGGGCATCGGGCCGCGAGCGCGTGTCGCCCGTCGCCCGCAAGCGCGCGGCCGAGCTCGGTATCGACCTCGCGACGGTCCGCGGCTCCGGTCCCGGCGGCCGCATCGTCTTGAAAGACGTCGAGAACGCCGCTTCTTCCCGCGAGAACTAGGGGAGGCCCGCGGTCGAGCCGCCGTCGAGACCGAGCACCGAGCCCGTCATCGATTCGGCGCCGGCGACGTACACGACCGCGTCGGCCACCTCTTCCGGCGTGATCAGCCGCTTGAGGGGGACGGTTTCGGCGAGGGCTTTCTGGGGATCGTCGCCGGGTGCCACGCCGCCGTAGCGGCCGGCGGCGAGCTCCTCGAAGACGTGCTTGGTCCCGACCGGTCCGGGCGCCACGCAGTTGAGTCTGATGTCTGGCGCCAGATCCGTCGCGAGCTGACGGATCAGGTTCACGATGCCGCCCTTGGCGGCGCAGTACGCGGCCCACCCGCCGGGCAGCCCCGCGAGCCCGGCGTCGGACACCATCGCGACGACGCATCCGTGCGATGCGCGCAGCGACGGCAGCGCCGACTGGATGCAGAAGAACGTTCCCTTCAGGTGGGCGTCGATCATCCGGTCCCACTGCTCCTCGGTCACCTGTTCGGCCGGAGCGCTCTCGTAGCCGCCGGCGTTCGTCACGAGGACGTCGACACCGCCGAACGCCACGACCGCGGCCGTCACCGTGGCGCGGCATCCCTCGACCGTCGACACGTCGGCTGCGACCGTCGCTATACGTGCGCCACCGTCGAGGTCGGTCGCGGCGCGCGCGAGCCGCGCGTCGTCGCGCCCACCGATCGTCACGTTCGCGCCGAGGTCGAGGAATCGCCGCGCGGTGGCAAGGCCGATGCCGCGCGATCCGCCCGTCACGAGTACCGACCTCCCCTCGAAGCTCACGGGCCGCTCCTTCCCACACGGTGATAGCGTTCGCCGCGACGTCGACACGGGGGGTGAGTGCGATCGGTTCCATGACCGTCGTTGCGGGGGGCACCGGCTGGGCGGGAACGGCGCCGGCGGGATCGCTGCTGCGGATCACCGACATCGCGGGGCAACAGGTGGGCGACCTCGTGCTGTTCCGTGCGGACGACCACACCAATCGGTTCTCCGCCGCCAACACGCGGAAGATGAACGCGAACATCTTCGTCACGACCGGCGCGACGCTCTGGACCTCGCACTTCGATCGGATCGCGACGCTGGAGGAGGACACGGTGGGCCGCCACGACCTGATGGCCTCGGCGTGCTCGTGGTACGACTACCCGCTCCGCTTCGGCGTGGAGGGACACCGGAGCTGCCTCGCCAACCTCGTCGAGGCGCTCGCGCCGCACGGCATCGAGGAGCCCGGGATCCCCGATCCGATGAACGTCTTCATGGCCATGGACGTCGCGCCGTCGGGCGAGGTCGCGATCCTCGAGTCGCCCTCGACAGCCGGCGACCACCTGGACGTCCGGCTGCTGGAGGACTGCGTCGTGGCGCTGTCGGCGTGCCCGCAGGACCTGAACCCGACCAACGGGGGCGCGGTCACCGACCTCGGGGTCGAGATCCTTTCCGCCTGAGCGCCGGCGATTCACGGCGCCTCCGGATCGCGCATGGCGGGGAGCACCGTCTCGGCCAGGCGCTCCAGGTGCTCCCGTGCGAGCTCGTGGGGGACGCCGGGGAGCCGCGCCCAGAAGACCAGCTCGTCGAGCGGAATGCGGGCCCGAAGCTCGCGCAGGCGGTCGATCACCTCTTCCGGGCTCTCGCCCACGAGCATCCGCGGCATGAGCTTGACGAGATCGGTGTCGTCGGGCGACTCCGACAGGTAGCCCTCGGCGCGGTCCTCGCCCGCGTCCCACTCCGCGTACTTCCGCTGCTGGTACAGGAACGCCGGGCCGACGATCTCGCGCCATTCGCGGTCGGAGTCGTCGCCGACCCACAGGACGACGGCCGCGACCAGCCGAAAGCTCGCGCGGTCCCGGCCGTGCCGCTCCAGCGCCGGGCCGAGCCGCCGCTCCCACATCTCGCCGAGCTCGTCGACCGGATCCGTGAACGAGTACGCGAAATGCCCGTCGGCCAGGCGCACCGCCCGATCGATCGCCGGCTCGGCCAGGCCTCCGACGACCAGCGGGATCGGGCGCTGCACCGGCGGCACGTTCACCGGGAAGCCGTCGGGGAGCGGGCTGCCGTCGAGCCCGGGCTTCATGAACAGGATCCCCTTCTCGAGGATCCTCCCGCGCTGCTCGCGCGGGACGCCGTAGATGCGGAACTCGTTCGCGTAGTTGCCGGCCGCGACGCCGAGCGTCAGCCGTCCGCCGGAGAGAACGTCGACGACGCACGCCTCCTCGACCACGCGGCGTGGATGCGTCAGCGGCAGCAGGATCACGCCCGTCCCCAGCCGCAGCCGCGTCGTCTCGCGCGCGACCGCGGCGAGCGCCGGGAGCTGCGCCGGCAGGTAGCCGTCGTCCACGCCGTGCTGCTCGGTCGTCCACACGCCGTGGAACCCGAGCCCGTCGGCGAGCCGCAGCTCGTCGATCACCTGCTCGTAGTGCTGGCGGAAGGGCGTGCCCGGCGCGGGACGGAAGTCGGTGTAGAGGCTCAGGTCCATGGGTCGCTCCGATCGCGGCGCGGGCTCACGCGTCCCCGTTGCCCTTCCCATCCTTCAACAGAGTGAACAGCGCCGCGTGATCCAGCTCGCCGCCGCCGCCCTCGACGAGCGTCGTCAGCGCAGCGGCCACCGGTTCGAACCCCGGTGTGGGTGAACCGACGCCGCGGGCCGTGTCCAGCACGATGCGGGCGTCCTTGAGGTGCAGGCGCGCACGGAACCCCGGCTGGAAGTTCTCGTCGAGCATGCGCTGACCGTGGATCTCCATGATCTTGCTCCCTGCGAACCCGCCGAGAAGCGCCTCGCGGACGCGGGCCGGGTCGACGCCCGCCCGCGCGGCGAGGGCGAGTGCCTCGGCGACGGCCTCGATCGTCGAGGCGACGACCAGCTGGTTGCACGCCTTTGCGACCTGCCCGGCGCCGCCGTCGCCGACGTGCACGATGGTCTTCCCCATCGCTTCGAACAACGGCATGGCGCGGGCGACGTCGCCGGCGGAGCCGCCGATCATGATGGAGAGCGTCGCGTCGATGGCGCCGCGCTCTCCGCCGGAGACGGGCGCGTCCACGAACCCGACCGCTCGCGCGCGGAGCTGGTCGCCGAACTCGCGCGACGCGATCGGGCTGATGGTGCTCATGTCGACCACGAGCGATCCCGGCCGAAGCGCCGCCGCGGCTCCGTCGGGTTCGTCGAAGAGCACGTGCTGCACGTCGGGCGTGTCGGGCAGCATGGTGATCAGCGTGTCGCACACGGCGGCCACCTGCGCGGGCGAGGCCGCGCGCCGAGCGCCGGCCTGCACGAGCTCGTCGACCGGCCCCGGCGAACGCGAGTGCACGACGAGGTCGAACCCTGCGGCAGCGAGGTTCAGGGCCATGGGCTTCCCCATGATCCCGAGCCCGATGAACCCGACGGTTTCGTCAGCCACGGTGGTTACCTCCTCGAAAGCTGAAAGCCGTACTCGGCGATCCAGCCGAGCGAATCCTCCGTGCGGCCACGCGGCCGGTACTCCAATCCGATGGAACCGTCGTACCCGGCCGCCGCGAGCTCGCCCAGCACGTACCTGTAGTCGATCTCGCCTGTGCCCGGCTCGTGGCGGTCGGGCGCGTCGGCGATCTGCACGTGTCCGATGCGACCGGCCACCGACCGGATCGTGGGTACCAGGTTTCCCTGTGTCCGCTGCAGGTGGTACACGTCGCACTGGAACGATAGCCCCGGCCCGACGTCGTCCAGCAGCTGCCGGACGACGTCCATGGAGTCGAGGAAGAACCCCGGCGTCTCGATGGGGTTGAGCAGCTCCGTCAGCAATGTGATCCCGCTCTCACCAAGTCGCGCCGCGGCTGCCCCGAGGTTCTGCAGCATGCACGTGTACTGATCGCCCCGGTCCAGGTCGGCGAGTCGCAACCCGACGATGCAGTTGAGCTTCCGGCACCCCAGCGCGTCGGCGTACCGCAGAGCCCGCTCGACGCCGTCGGCGAACTCGTCACGACGCGCCGGATCGACCGCGATGCCGCGCTCGCCCCGTTCCCAGTCGCCGGCCGGCAGGTTGAACAGGTCCTGCCGCAGCCCGTTGTCGTCCAGCAGGCGCCGGAGGTCCGCGGGGTCGTGGTCGTAGGGGAACAGGAACTCGACGGCGTCGAACCCCGCAGCGGCCGCCCGGGCGAACCGCTCGGGGAACGGCACGTCGTCGAAGAGCCAGGACAGGTTCGCCGAGAAGTGCGGCACCCTCAGTGACCCCGTCCCTCGGGGAGCGAGTGGTCGAGCTTGGGCGGGAGGAACCAGCGCGACGTGATCACCTTCGGCTTGGTGTAGAAGCGCGCGCCGTCGGCGCCGGTCGCGTGCAGGTCGCCGAGGAACGAGCGCTTCCACCCGACGAACGGAAAGAAGGCCATCGGCGCGGGCACGCCGATGTTCACGCCGATCATGCCGGCGTCGGCGCGCCTGCGGAACTCGCGCGCCGACGCCCCCGACGACGTGAAGATCGAGGCGGCGTTGCCGTAGGGGCTCGCGTTCACGATCTTCAGCGCGTCGTCGAGGTCGCTCGCGCGCACGACCGACAGCACCGGTCCGAACAGCTCCTCCTGCCACAACCGCATGCCCGGCGTGACGTTGTCGAAGACGGTGGGCCCCAGAAAGTAGCCGTGGTCCTTCGCGGCGTCGCGGCCGTCGGCGACGAGTCGCGCGCCGGCCTCGACGCCCTCGTCCACGTACCCGATCAGCTCCTTGCGGCGCTCGTCGCGAATCACCGGGCCCATGTCGGTGTCGGGGTCGTCCCCGGGTCCGAGCCGCAGTCGCTCGGCCTGCTCCACGATCTCGCCGACCAGCGCGTCGCCGACCTTTCCGACGCCGACCGCGACGCTCCCCGCCAGGCATCGCTGTCCGGCGTTGCCGAACGCCGACGAGATCAAGCCCGTCACCGATGGTTCGAGCTCGGCGTCGTCCATGACCACCATGTGATTCTTCGCACCGCCGAGCGCCTGCACGCGCTTGCCCGCGCCGGCCGCCGTCGCGTAGATGTACGCCGCCACGCCGGCAGACCCGACGAACGACACGGCGTCGACCCCGGGATGCGTCAGCAGCTTGTCGACCGAGCGCTTCGCGCCGTGCACGAGGTTGAACACGCCACTCGGGAACCCCGCCTCGACGATCAGCTCGCCCAGCCGCTGCGCCGACAGCGGCGTCCGCTGCGAGGGCTTCAGCACAAAGGCGTTCCCGCACGCGAGCGCCATCGGGATCATCCACATGGGCACCATGTTCGGGAAGTTGAACGGGGTGATTCCCGCGACCACCCCGACCGGGAACCGGACCGTTTCCTCGTCGATGCCCGACGCGATCTGGTCGAGCGACGACCCCATCAGCAACGTCGGCGCGCCGCACGCGAGGTCGACGACCTCGATGCCGCGGCGGACCTCGCCGCGCGCCTCGGGGAGCGTCTTCCCGTTCTCACGGGTGACGAGCAGCGAGAGTTCCTCGAAGTGCTCGTCCAGCAACTGCTTCAGGCGAAACAGCACCTGTGCGCGGTCGGGCGCCGGGGTCTCGCCCCAGCCG
Organism: Actinomycetota bacterium; assembly: GCA_035623615.1. GTDB lineage: Bacteria > Actinomycetota > UBA4738 > UBA4738 > UBA4738 > DASPTB01. The sequence continues at coordinate 837 of DASPTB010000132.1, read as the reverse complement.
GCCGCCGCCTCCCGCGCCGCCGCGACCGCCTGGTCGATCTCCTCATCGGTCGAGTACGGCAGGGTGGCGATGGTCTCGCCAGTGGCCGGGTCGGGGATCGCGTCGACCTCCCCCGACGTGGAGGGACGGAACTGGCCTCCGATCAGCGCCTGCACCTCGGTCACGCTCACGGCCGATCACTCCCTTCGGCCGGCCAGGCTCGCGCCGGCCCGCTTACGTCGGACTCCCCCCGATCGCCCAACCGCCCAGCAGGTGGAAGATGAAGTAGCACGCCAGCCGGTGGGAGATCAGCGCAGGTTGATCGTAGGCCGGAATCAGCTCGACGATGTCCATGAGGGCGGGCTTGCGGGCGCCGACCATCTCGCAGGCCTTCAGGATCTCGAGGGAAGTCAGGCCGCCCACCTCCGGCCCGTCGGTTCCCGGCAGGAACGCCGCGTCGACGACGTCCGAGTCCCAACTGACGTAGAACGCGTCCACGCCGTCGGTGACCTTGTCCAGCGCGTCGGCCACGACGGCCTCGATGCCATCGCGCGCCACGTCGCGCATGCGGTACATGTGGATTCCGTTCTCCTCGACGAACTTCCACTGCTCGGGCGGGTTGGTCGCGCCGCGCACTCCCACGACCGCCATGTTGTTCGGGTCGGCGTTCGGCAGCTCCACCATCCGCGCCATGTGCGACCAGTTGGTGAACTTCTCGCCGTCGACGTCGGGCTGGCAGTCGATGTGTGCGTCGAAGTGGATGTAGCCGAACTTCTTGTCCGGCCCGAGATGGTTGGAGAGCGCCTGGCCGATCGGGATCGGCAGCGAGTGGTCGCCGCCGATGCAGATCGGCATCGC
>DASPTB010000130.1:0-11235 GCA_035623615.1 Actinomycetota bacterium | reverse complement strand
GTCCTCGTGCTGGGCTTTCTGTCGGTCGCGGCGGTGGCGGTGGTCGCCCGCCCGGCGCTGGCCGTGACGCTCTTCACCGTGAACTCCACCGGCGACGGTGGCGACTCGAACCTCCTCGACAACGTGTGCAACGACGGAACGGGAAACTGCACGCTTCGCGCGGCCATCCAGCAGGCCAATTCGAGCAAGGGCGCCCAGACGATCGACTTCTCGATTCCCGTGCTGCCGCCCCCCTTCACTGTTCCGCCGGTCATCAAGCCGGCCACCGCGCTCCCCGCGGTGAGCGGGCAGACGATCATCGACGGCTCGTCGGAGCCGACCGTCCATACCGTGATCCTGGACGGGTCGGTCAGCACCGGCTCGACCGGACTCGACTTCACGGCGGCGACGTGTACGCTCCGCGGCTTCACGGTGCGGGCTTTCTCCGGGATCGGCGTGTTCGGACAGGCCGCGTCACTCACGGTGGCCGGCAACATCATCGGCAGCGTGACGGGCAGCGGTGGCAACAACCAGGGGATCGTCTCGGCGGGAACCGGCGCGATCATCGGCGGAACCACCGCCGCCGACCGGAACGTGGTCTCGGGGAACACCCTGAACGGGATCGTCGACGAGAACTCGGGCGATGTCATCGAGGGCAACTACATCGGGACGAACACGGCCGGGACGGCGGCGGCCGGCAACACGCAGGACGGCATCGACGTCTATTCGAGCGACGCGACGATCGGGCCCGGGAACGTCATCGCGGGCAACGGCTTCAACGGGATCGAGTTCCAGTCGTCACTCGCACACGACGATGTCGTCGTGGGGAACCGGATCGGGACGAACGCGGCGGGGTCGGCGGCCGTTCCCAACGCGCGGAACGGCGTCTACGTTCACGGCGATGCGAACAGCATCGCCGTGGGCGCGAGCGGCAACGGCAACGTCATCTCCGGCAACGGCCAGATCGGGCTGGTCGTCGTCGGGGCGACCTCGTCCGGCGACACGGCGGTCGGCAACCTGATCGGCATCGACGCCGGCGGCACGGCGGCGATCCCGAACGAGGTGGGGGTGGACCTCATCGACGTCTCCGGACTGTTCATCGGCGGCGTGACTCCCGACCGGCGCAACGTCATCTCCGGGAACCAGGACGAGGGCGTGCTGCTCCAGCAGGTGTCCGGCACGGCGACGGGCAATGTCGTGGAGGGCAACTACATCGGGACGAACGCGGCCGGTACGAGCGCCGTGCCGAACGCGGTCGGCGTCCACGTGGTCGGGGCCGACGGCAACACGATCGGCGGCACGAGCGCCGCCAACGGCAACCTCATCTCGGGCAACGCGACCGACGGTGTCGAGCTCGCCGCCAACGCCACGACGGTGCAGGAGAACCTGATCGGGACCGACGCGACGGGCGCGTCGGCGGTGCCGAACGACAGCGAGGGCATCCAGGTCTTCGGTTCGGGCAACCAGATCGGCGGGAACGTGATCTCCGGCAACCCGGACGAAGGAGTGTCCTTCGAGGGAGACGGGGCCACCGGCAACGCGCTCACGGGCAACCTGATCGGCACGAACGCGGCGGGCACCGCGGCGGTGCCGAACGGCAACGGCCTCTTCATCGACGCGTCGGACAACCAGATCGGCGGCGACGTTCCGTCCGCCCGGAACGTCATCTCCGGGAACAGCGACAGCGGGATCTTCGTGCGGCAGGCGTCGTCGTCGACCGCTCCGTCCGCGAACGAGATCGAGGGCAACTACATCGGACTGTCGGCGGACGGCTCCTCTCCGCTCGGGAACATGTTGAACGGCATCCTCGTGTTGGAGGCCGGCGCCAACGACATCGGCGGCACGACGCCCGGATCGGGCAACGTCATCTCCGCCAACGGCCGGGGCCTGTACATCAGCACATCGACGGCGGGCAACGTCGTGTACGGAAACCTCATCGGCACCGACGCGTCGGGGACCGCGACGAGCGGCCTCGGCAACGCCGGCCCCGGAATCCGTGTGGAGGACACCGCCGGCACGACGATCGGCGGGACCACGTCCGCGACGCTCAACGTCATCTCGGGAAACGCGGCTGAGGGCATCGACCTCGAAGGCGCCACGAAGACCCAGATCCTCGGCAACTTCATCGGCACCGACATCAGCGGGACGCTGGACCGCGGCAACGCCGACGACGGGATCCTCGTGAACGGGAGCGCCAAGAACACGATCGGGGGGACCAAGGCGGCCGACGCGAACGTGATCTCGGGCAACGACGGCAACGGCATTCATCTTGACGGCAAGAAGTCGAAGTCGAACAACGTGCAGGGCAATCTGATCGGCACACAGAAGAACGGGACGTCTCCGCTCGGCAACACGGGAGACGGAATTCTCGTGGAGGGCAAGGCGGCCAAGACCTCGGTCGGTGGCACCAAGGCGGGGATGGGCAACGTGATCGCGGACAACGGGCTGGCCGGTGTCTTCGTCGACTCGGGCACGGGGAACGCGATCCGCGAGAACTCCATCGTCGCCAACGGCGCCCTGGGGATCGACCTGCATCCGACGGGAGTGAACCCGAACGACACGGGTGACCCGGACAAGGGCGCGAACCTGGGGCAGAACTACCCGGTTGTGACGTCGGCCGTCTCGAGCGGCGGCACGACGACGGTCAACGGCACGCTGAACAGCACGCCGAGCGCCACGTTCCAGGTCGACGTGTTCTGGAGCCCCACGGCGGATTCGTCCGGGTTCGGGGAGGGCCAGACGTTCCTCGGGACGCTCTCGGTTACGACAAACGGAAGCGGGAACGCCACGTTCAGCACACCGTTCGCGGGGAGTGTGCCCGCCGGGTCGTGGGTGACCATGGTCGCCACCGACGCCAAGGGAAACACGTCGGAGTTCTCGCTGGCCAAGAAGAGCACTTGATCGATCGCCGCGCCCCGCGAGGCGGTTGACCTCCCCCGGAGGCCTGTGTACCCTTCGACGGCTTCACCAATGGGGGGTCCGGAGAGAAGGGGGAAGGGGATGTCGAACGCGCCTGCCGGGCGATCGCGCCCGGTGATCGTGCTTGCGGCCGTGATGGTCGGAGCCGCGGCGATGTCGATGGCGGCGACCACCGGCGCGTCCGCCGAACGCGTGGCGGCCCGTGTCACGCCACGGACGACCGTCCGAGCCCTGCGAGGAGCCATTCACCACGCCGGCCCGCTCGTGCCGCAGCTGCAGACTTGGAGCGGCAAGGTCAAGGTGAGCGGCACGACCTACAACTTCACGATGGTCGGGAAGAACCCGAAGAAGAAGCAGGCGAGCCCCTCGACGACCGTCACGGTTCCGGTCATCCCACTGATCATCAAGTACGGCTCGTTCACGTCCGACCCGACAGTGGTTCACACGGGCTGCGAGACGCAGTCCGCCTTGGATCGGTTCGTGGCCTCGCCGATCTTCGACTCCACGACCACATACAACATGAACGGAGTCAGCGAGGGGCCGACGCAGTACGTCGACGCGTTTCAGCGAGCGAACTTCAACAAGTTCACGAAGCCCGGCGGCAAGAACCCCGGCTACCACGTCGACCTGAGCTACACGATCGAGCCGGCGATCACTGTCACCGCCCCGGCCGGATCGACGCACGGCACCGGATGCGGAGCGTACGGATCGGTCGAGATCAACTGGTTCGACAACTACGTCGTCAACACCCTGTTCCCGCAGGTCGAAAGCAGCGACGGCGTCACGCCGGCTCAGTTCCCGTTGTTCCTGGTGCGCAGTGTGGTCTGGTACATCAGCACCCCATCGAACTGCTGCGTGCTCGGCTACCACGGAGCGTTCAACAACCCGCGGTTCGGCAGTGTGCTCCAGACCTACTCGCCGACCGACATGGAGCTATCGGGTGCGTTCGGCGGCCTCACGGACACCTCTGTCGCCGCGCACGAGGTCGCGGAGTGGATAGACGACCCGACGGGCGGCAACCCGACGCCGGCGTGGGGGCACACCGGCCAGGTCTCCGGGTGTCAGGGCAACCTCGAGGTCGGCGATCCCCTCACCGGCACGAACATGCCGGTCGTCACTCTGGGGGGGTTCGGGTATCACCTTCAGGAGCTGGCGTTCTTCTCGTGGTTCTACCACCAATCTCCGTCCTGGGGCGCCGGCGGGAAGTACTCGGACAACGGAACGTTCACCACGTTCGCCGCTCCCTGTTCCTAGCAGAGAACCGCGACGCGGGGCATCCGCGGAGCCCGTCGCGAACAGCGGCGGGCTCCGCCCCTTCTCCTGTGCCGGGTTCGGATCCGGACCCGTTGTGTCATGAGACCGGCGGCGGTGGTGCCCCAGTGTCAACGAATGTCCACAGCAGAGGTATCCGGACCAGGGCGGGACGGCCATCGCCGGCTGCCCGGCGCGAGCCGAATCAACTCACAACCAGCGCGTTCGCGGGGGGTGGGCCACGCTTCGGTGGGCCGTGTAGGGATCGAACCTACGACACGAGGGTTAAAAGCCCCCTGCTCTGCCACTGAGCTAACGGCCCCGAGGGATCACTTTCGCAAATTCGGCCCGGGTTGTTCAACGCCACCCACGGGGGGTCGTCGGCCGCCGAGGGCAGGGGTTTCCAGGGGTCCCGCGGGGCACCCACAAGACTGACGACGGCGGAGGTCTGTCGAGCGGTGACCAGTCGTCGAAGAAGATCGTCAGGCGAGCCTGGCCGCGAGCGCCGACGCGTTCATGTGGGCCGTCGCCTCGATGGAGATCATCGGGTTGACCCCGGGCGCCGTGGGGAAGACCGATCCGTCGGCGACCACGAGCCCCCGCGTTCCCCACACCTCGCCGTGAGGGTTGCACGCCGACGAGGCCCGCGACCCGCCCATGCGTGCCGTGCCCATGAGGTGGAAGGAATAGAAGACGCAGCGGCCGGCGCCCCACCCCCAGGCGTCGGCGGCGCGGACGAACTCGTCCACGCCGCCGGCCGACCCCGGCCGGTACTCGATCCCTCCCGTGTGGACCGACATGATTCGGCGGGCGCCCGCCGCCTCGAGAATCTCTGCGGCGCCGCGAAATCCCGCGCGAACGTGCCGCAGGTCGAAGTTTGAGAGCGCGTAGCGCGCAACCGGATGGCCGTCGCGGCCGACCCGGACCTGGCCGCCCTCACGGTCGCGGAGCAGGATCCCGATGCCGGCGACGTGGGGGAGCTTTCGCATGAGCCCGGCGCTCTGGGCCGCCCCGCGCCACGGAAGGAAGCCGGCCGCGAGGCCGGGGTGCACCGGGGCGGTCTCGAACTTCACCCCGTAGCCGCGATGCAGGTCGCGCAGCTGGTCTGAGTAGAGCGCCTGCATCGTTCCCTCCCACGGCCGCAGCTCCTCGTCGAACTCGCCGAAGACCGCGGTCACGGGATGCAGCAGCAGGTTCCTCCCTAGGTGGTCGCTCCCGATGCCGGACCGGCGAAGCAGCGCCGGCGTCTGGAGCGCGCCGCACGCAACGACAACGGCCCGCGCCGTCACCTTCACCGAATGACCGTCGTGCGTTCGTGCGGTCAGGCCGGTGACGCTACCGTCGCGCACGCTCAGTCGCTCGGCGCGGGTTCGCACGAAGATCCGCGCGCCGTGCGCCTGCGCGTCGGCGAGCCACGTCCGCACCGTGGAGCGCTTGGCGCCCAGCCTGCACCCGAGGCCGCACGAGCCACACACGACGCCCTGGTCGCACCCGACCACGTTGCGGGGCATCTCGTCCACGTGCCAGCCGAGCGCCTCGAGGCCGCGCCGCATCGCCTCCTCGCGCGACGCCGGCTTGTTGTGGTCGAGGTTCACCTCCAGCCGGTTCCACACGGCGTCGAGGCTCTCGTCGAAGTCGTTGCCCGCGAATGTGTTCGCGCCCTGCCGCGCCCACTCGTCGCGGACCTCGCCCGGCGTCTTGAAGCTCGTCGTGTAGTTCACGACCGTACCGCCGCCGAGACAGACGCCCGCAAGCAGGCCGACGCTCTGGTCGACGGTCGCGACCGCGGCGTTTCCCGCGTACATCCGGCGGAACGCGGTCGCCTCCGAACCGTCGAAGTCTGCCTCCTCGAGGTGCTCGCCGGCTTCGAGCACGACGACGTCCAGCCCGGCTTCGGCAAGGACCGCCGCGGCCGTCCCGCCCCCCGCGCCCGACCCCACGACGCACACGTCGCAGCTGACGCTCGTGTCTTCGTCCGGCGTGGACGCCGTGACGGCGGGCGGAGGGGGCGACTCGGGTGGTCCGAGCGGACCCGGGTAGCCCACGTCGGCCCATCGAGGATTCGTTCCGTCCGGCCCGGGAAGCGTGTAGGCGAGCACCATGACCGCCTTGCGAAGAGCCTGGAACGCAGCGCGCCGCTGCGGCACGCGGCTGTCGGCCCACGCGAGCAGGACTCGCTCGCGATCCTCCATGCCGAGGGTCGAGAAGCGGCGGAGCGCGCCGCTGCCGCCGAGCCTGGTGGTCACCGCCGAGTCCCACGCGGTGAGGAGCGCGGCGACCTGGGCGCGCTCGCTCGACCGGGGGTTGGCCGCAACGGCGTCGAGCAGCGCCTGCGGCACGCCGAGCTGCGACGCGGAGGGCAGGCCGTCGGCTTCCGGGACGAACGTGTCGCAGATGCTTTCGAGGGCGCGCCGCCGCCGCCCCGACTGACCCACGCCGTCAGGCCCCGCCGGGCCGGCGCCCGCCCGGGTCCTTCGTCGCGTCGACCGGCGTGCGGCGATACCGGTTCGTGATCGGGAGGCGCCGGTCTCGGCCGAACGCCTTCGGCGTGATCTTGACCCCGGGCGGCGCCTGGCGGCGTTTGTACTCGGCCGCGTCGATCATGCGGACGACGCGCTCGACGGTGTGACGGTCCATCCCCTCGGCGATCAGGTCCTCGGGCGAGCGATCCTCCTCGATGTAACCCTCGAGGATGGGGTCGAGCTCGTCGTAAGGGGGAAGCGAGTCGGTGTCCTTCTGGCCGGGCCGAAGTTCGGCCGTGGGGGGCTTGGTCATGACGCGGTCGGGGATCGGGGGCTCGGCGCCGCGCCGGCGCGCATCGTCGTTCCGCCACCGGCACAGCTCGTACACGAGCGTCTTCGGGACGTCCTTGATGGGGGCGAAGCCGCCGGCCATATCGCCGTACAAGGTGGCGTACCCGACCGCGTACTCGCTCTTGTTGCCCGTCGCGAGCACCATCGACCCGAACTTGTTGGAGATCGCCATCAGGAGGTTGCCGCGGATGCGCGCCTGAAGGTTCTCCTCGGCCACGTTCGGCTCGGTTCCCGCGAAGACCTCGGCGAGCACAGCGCGATAGGCCGCGAACACCTCGTCGATCGCGATCTCGTCGAGCCGAACCCCGAGCCGGCGCGCCACCTCGCGCGCGTCCTCGACGCTCTCGGGCGAAGAGTACGGCGAGGGCATGGCCACCGTTCGAACCGCCTGCGACCCAAGCGCATCCGTCGCGAGCGTCGCGACGAGGGCCGAGTCGATGCCGCCGGAGAGTCCGAGGGCGACATCGCGGAAGCCGTTCTTGCGCACGTAGTCCGCCAGCCCGAGCGTCAGCGCACGGTAGACCTCCTCGGGTCCCGTCGGCCAGGCGGGCCGCGACGGGTCGGGGAGCGGGACGCGCCTGCCGCCCGAGACGTCCGGGCCGGGGAAACCGCCGGGCGCGTCGGGAAGGTCCAGGTCGACGATCAGCAGGTCCTCGTCGAACATCGACGCGCGCCGGACCAGCTCGCCCTCGGGCGACACGACCATCGAGCCACCGTCGAAGACCAACTCGTCCTGACCGCCGACGAGGTTCACGTACACGATCCAGGCGCCCGTCTCGCGCGCACGCTCGCGGCAGACCTCGAGGCGCTCGGCGATCTTGTGGCGGTGATACGGCGAGCCGTTGATGTTCGGGATGACGGCCGCGTGCTCTCGCGCGTACTCGGTCCAGGGTGGGCCCGACATCCACGCGTCCTCGCAGATCGAGATGCCGAGCGACGAGGACGCGAGCCGGAGCGAGCAGCCGGCGCCGCCCGGAACGAAGTAGCGCTGTTCGTCGAACACGCCGTAGTTGGGCAGGTGGATCTTGTGGTAGCTCGCGAGCACCTGCCCCCCGGCGAGGAGTCCCGCCGCGTTGTGCAGCCCGCGGTCCGAGCGGTCGACGAATCCCGCGAGCACGGGGCAGGCGTCGGCCGTTCGCCGGGCGAGGTCGTGCAGCGCTGCCAGGTTGTCGTCGACGAACGCGGGCCGGAGCACCAGGTCCTCGGGCGGGTAGCCCGTGACCGCAAGCTCGGGGAAGCAGACGAGGTCGGCGCCGGCCGCGACGGCCTGGGCCGCCGCGGCGGCCATCCGATCGACGTTGCCGGCGAGGTCGCCGACCGTCGTGTTGATCTGGCCGAGCGCGATCCGGACCGTCATCGGGGTCAGCCTACCGGGCTTCCCACTCCTCCCGGAGGATGCCCATGACGACCGCGTCCCGCTGGGCGCCGTCGTACCAGTAGTGCTGCCGCAGAAGGCCCTCCTCGCGGAGCCCGCACTTCTCGCACATGCGGATCGAGCGCTTGTTGTCGGCGAGGATGTCGCACCAGACCCGGCGCAGGCCGAGGTCGCGGAACGCATAGCGCAGCAGGAGGATCACCGTTTCGGTCCCGATGCCGGCGTCCTGGTGCCCAGCGTCGACCGTGACGCCGATCCGGCCGGTTCCCGACACGCGGTCGATGTCGAACAGGTCGCACCGGCCGACGACGGCGCCACCCTGGTCGATCACGAACTTGCAGTCGGCACGCTGGTCCGCGGGGATCGCGAGCTCGGCATCGAACTGCACTTCGAGCTCTGCCATGGAATGGGGAACCGGCGCCCCGTAGACGAGCCCCTCCAGGTCGGGGTTGTTCCGCATCGCGTGGATCGCGGGCAGGTCCGCGCGCTCAACGGCGCGCAGCGAGATTCGGTCGCCTCGCAGCATCGGCAGGATCGTACCCGTCTACAGGACGGGGAGGTAGCGCTCCAGCTCGTACGGCGTCACGTACGACTTGTACGCGTCCCACTCCTCGCGCTTGTTGCGAATGAGGTACTCGAAGACGTGGTCGCCGAGCGCGTCGCGCACCAGCTCGGACTCCTCTGCCACGGTGATCGCCTCGTAAAGGTCCTCGGGCAGGCTCTCGATCCCCGCGGCGCGGCGCTCGGCCTCGCTCATCTCGTAGATGTTGTCGCTGGCCTCGGGCGCGAGCTCCTCGTCGTCCTCGATGCCCTTCAATCCGGCCGCGAGCATCACCGCGAACGCGAGATAGGGGTTGCAGGCGGGATCGGGCGACCGGAACTCGATGCGCGTCGCCTGCTCCTTCCCCGGCTTGTACATCGGGACGCGGACGAGCGCGCTGCGGTTGCGTCGCGCCCAGCAGATGTAGACGGGCGCCTCGTAGCCGGGGACCAGGCGCTTGTACGAGTTCACCCACTGGTTGGTGACGAGCGTCATCTCCCGCGCATGCTTGAGAATGCCTGCGATGTAGGCCTTTCCGGTCTTCGACAGGTGGCACTCGTCGGTGGGGTCGAAGAAGGCGTTGCGGTCGCCCTCGAACAGCGACTGGTGGGTGTGCATGCCGTTTCCGTTGACCCCGGCGACCGGCTTCGGCATGAACGTCGCGTACACGCCGAACTCCTGCGCGGCCTCCTTGACGGTGAGTCGGTACGTCATGACGCTGTCGGCCATCGTCAGGGCGTCGGCGTAGCGCAGATCGATCTCGTGCTGCGAGGGCGCGACCTCGTGGTGGACGTACTCGACGGGGATCCCCATGCCCTCGAGGTACTCCACGGTCCGCTTGCGATAGTCGGTGGCGACGTCGAGCGGCGTGAGGTCGAAGTAGCCGCCGCGGTCGAGGAACTCGGTTCCGTCGCTCGAGCGGAAGTAGAAGTACTCGAGCTCGGGGCCGACGTAGAACGTGAAGCCGAGGTCGGACGCGCGCTGGAGCTGCCGCTTGAGGACGTGGCGCGGGTCGCCGTCGAAGGGCGAGCCGTCGGGCTCGTGCACGTCGCAGAACATGCGCGCGACGCCCGCCTCGCTGCCCCAGGGGATGATCTGGAACGTCGAGGGATCGGGGCGGGCGACCATGTCGGACTCCTCGATCCGGCTGAAGCCCTCGACGGAGGAGCCGTCGAATCCCATCCCCTCCGCGAGCGCGCCCTCGAGCTCCTGCGGGGTGATCGCGAAGGACTTGAGGACCCCGAGGACGTCGGTGAACCAGAGCCGGATGAACCGGATGCCGCGCTCCTCGACGGTCTTCAAGACGTACTCGGCCTCGTTCGACATGTCGGTCATCGGCGTCGCGCCTCCACGTGGTGGTCGGACCTCCGAGCCTATGACTCGCGTGTCGCCGCCCGGTTACCCAGGTGTTAATTCCCTGTTTCGCGGGGTCCCGCGACCCGTGGCCGACGGGACGCGAGCCCGATTAGCAGCGCAAACCCCAGCAGCGCGAGGATCCCGATGCCGCCCGCCCAGGCGATGCCGGTGCCGGATTCCGTGACGCGGGGAGAAGGACCTTTCGGCGAGGCCGGCGGGCGGGGCGCCGAGCGGGGGCCGCGGGTGCGCGGCGTAGCATGCCGTGCGTGACGAGTGGCACAGACCACAGGGCGTCTCGAGCGCGCGAAGACGCCTTCGAGGACGCCGCGGATCCGGAGCTCGCGCGGGTGGCGCTGTCGCGGCTGGCCGGCCGGCCGCACCCGGCCGACCGGCCGCACCCGGCCGACCTCTTGCACGACCCGGTCGTCGAGGAGCACGCGATCCTGCTGCTCGGCTTCTCGGTCGCCGCCGCCGACTTCTTCCTGGCCCACCCGGAGGAATTGACGTCGCTGGCCGACGTGTCGCCGCGAACCGCTGAGCGACTGGCGGGGGAAGTCGGCGAGGCGGTTGCGGCACTGGGGCCGGGGGACGGTCTTCGGCGGTTCCGGCGCCGGGCAGCGTACCGGCTGGCGGCACGCGACCTTGGAGGCGCCGATGTGGAGGGCGTGATGGCCGAGCTCTCGGCCATCGCCGAGGCATGCTTGCGGGCCGCCGTCGCGCACGCCGCGCCGTCGTCCGGGCTCGCCGTTCTCGGGATGGGCAAGCTCGGCGGCGGCGAGCTGAACTACTCGTCGGACGTCGACGTGATCTTCGTGCACCCGGGGGTGGGGCCCGACGCGGCGACGCGCGCCGCTACCGAAGCCGCCGCCGTGACGACGCTTCTCTCGGCCCCCGGCGTGGAGGGCATCGCGCTCCGCGTCGACGCGGGCCTGCGCCCTGAGGGAAGAGCCGGTCCGCTGTCGCGTTCCCTCGAGTCGACCGTCGAGTACTACCGACGTCAC
>DASPTB010000101.1:0-2201 GCA_035623615.1 Actinomycetota bacterium | reverse complement strand
TTCCTCTGGTTCCCTACCTGTGGTCGAACGTCATCGTCATCACCGGCAGCGACGTGACCCACTTCGAGGCGGATCCCATCAGCCAGGGGACGACGTTCACGCAGGTCGCGGTCAGCAACGGGCTGTCGCCGTCGCCCTGAGTCGACTGCCCGCGGCTACCGGAGGATGTTGACGGCGCGGGCGATCACGAGCACCCCGACGACGAGCGACACCGCCTCCTCGGCCATCATCATCAGCTTGGCCCAGGGCCTGATCGCGGAGACGTCGGTGGGGCTGAACGCCATCGCGGTGTTGAACGACAGGTGCAGGTAGTCGACGAACGAGGGGTACCAGCCCTCGCGGACCAGCTCCGCGTTTCCCATCTCCGGGAAGATGAACGCCGGCGGCGTCGTCGAGCCGTGTGCGCGGGCCGCGGCGCCGCCGCGGTCGAGGTCCCAGTACCACAGCCCGAAGGCGATGACGTTCGTCAGCCAGATGATCCCGCCGCTGATGAACAGGGTGCCGGCGTTGTTGGTGAACGGCTCGGTCTTGTAGATCGCGTAGACGAGCCGCAGCGACGACCCGGCATTGATGATGGTGATCAACCCGATCAGCACGCCGGTCACGACGCGGAGCCACGTCTTCTCCCGGTCGATCCGACCGGGGTCGCCCAGGATGAGCGCCGCCATCATCGCCACCAGGCCCAGGGGGAGGAGCGGCCGGGCGTCGTGGATCCGGAGCTGCGGCGGAAGGAAGACGCGCAGCCCGCCCGCGAGCAGGACCGCCGCGGCCATCGGCCAGCGGCGCTCTCCCTTCTGGGCCTGTCGCTTGCTCACGGCTCAGGCCGAGGCGGGCGTCGCCGCCGGGACGACCTCCGCACCCGTCAGCTTTCCGCCCTGCATCGTCCCGGTCACGGTGACGTGCGAGGTCCAGGTGACACCGCCGTCGGTGCTCGCGCCGGGCAGGCTGCTCGGATCGAGGCCTTCCACCGTCAGGGCGGGCAGCACGCACCGCGGCGGGATGGAGAAGGTCGCGGCCTCGCAGATGTGGACGGGGCTGCTCACCGGCGCGACGACCCCGCCCGACACGGTCACCTTCGTGCCGTCCGGCTGGCTCGCGGCGCTGGCGACGGGGATCGGCGAGGGGGGCGCCGTGGATCCGGACGAGCCGTGAGTGCAGGCGGCGGCGGCGACGCAGACCGCGCCGAGCGCGGCGAGCAGGCCCGTTCGCATGCCCGCATCTTAGTGACCGGGCTCAGGAGGAGGGAACCCTGACCCCCGGGAACACCGGAGAGGTCGTCAGCACGCCTCCGCAGGCCGTGGAGGAGAACGGGATCGTCGCGTGCGCGTACGCGTTGGGCGGTGTCACCTCGAGTGCGGTCGACGTGGGGCACGTTTCGCTGCCGGTCGGCACGTCCGAGTAGCCGAAGACGTAGGCGGCGAGTCGTCCGGGCGCGAGGACGGCGAGGCGCACCGCGATCGACGGGACGACGACGCTCGAGCCGCGGACCACCTTGGTCTGCATCGGCGTGGTTCCCGACAGCAGGAGCATTCCCGGGTAGCCCTCGAGCGAGCACGGCGCGGAGCCGACGTTGCGCATCGAGACCTCGACCTGGATGGAGCCCGCGGCGCCGTTCGAGCCCACCTCCTGGATCTGGAGGTTGCCGGCCCGGCACCGCGCGGGCGTCGTCGTCGAGCCGCTCTGGGACGGCGTCGGCGTCGGCGGCACGGGCATCGACGAGTGACTCGCTCCTGGGTGCGGCGAGTGCGCCGTCGACGGCGTGGCGTGCCCCCCGGGCGTGGTCGGCTGCCCGGCGGGCTGCGCGGGCGGGGACGAACCCGCGAAGGCCTGGAACCCGGCGAAGACGCCGACGATCAGCACCAGCGCGATCGCGCCGACCGCGATGCCGTTCGCGGCCATCCGGCGGCGGGCTCGGCGAAGCATCGACGGGGGAACGTCACGGTGTGGGGGCACGTCGTCCGCCTTTCGTCGCAACAGATCGCGCATGCGATCGTCCATGTCACTCATCGGTCTCACCTCGGATGTGGTTCCGCATCCCCTCGAGTCCCCGCGACAGCAGAGACTTCACCGTTCCCGGCCGGCACTTCAACAGGTCGGCGATGGTCGCCTCGGACAGGTCTTCGTAGTACCTGAGGACAATCGCCGCACGCTGGCGCGCCGGGAGCTCCTCGAGGGCCTGCCACATCTGGTCGCGGTCCTCG
>DASPTB010000090.1:0-10646 GCA_035623615.1 Actinomycetota bacterium | reverse complement strand
GGACCTGAGGAGGTTGACGACGAGCCCGGCTCGTGACGACGAGCCTGCCTGGACACCCGATGGGAAGAGGATCGTGTTCGTGTCCACCCGCTCGGGGAATCCGGACCTCTGGGAGATCAACGCCGACGGGAGCGGCGACGTCGTCCAGATAACGCACAACCCGGCGGCCGACGTCGACCCTGCTGTTTCCCCGAACGGCGCTACCATCGCGTTCTCGAGCAGCAGGTCCGGCAACTACGACATCTGGACCATCCCAACCGCCGGAGGGGTTCCGCGTCAACTGACGACCGACACATCGGGTGAGGACTTCCCCGACTGGTCGCCGGGTGGTTCCCGGATCGTGTTCGACAGCCATCGGTCCGGCTCGTGGGGTATCTACTCCATGGCGGCTTCGGGGGGCGACCTCGTGAAGATCATCGACACGCCGGCGAACGAAGACCTGCCGGTGTACTCGCCGGACGGCAGCATGATCGCTTTCAGAAGCAACCAGGGCTCGCACGAGAACATCTGGGTCATCCCATCCGGCGGAGGCACGCCCTTCCAGGTCACCCACACCACGACGGCGTTCTACGAGTTGCCGGACTGGCAGCCGGCCGCGCCCTGACGCCGACGAACGCTGCCGTTCCGGCCGCGTCTCGTTGGAAAGTGAACGACCAATCTTTCGGGAGTCTCGGTCGCAGAACGCTCGGCGGGCCGCGCCGCACCCGGCGCATGTGCCTTCGAGCACGGTTTGCCCGGCGACAGGAGAAGGGCCGATCGGCGGCTCAGGACCCCTCCGACCCCGACTCCTCCTCGGCCCACGCCGGCCAGAGCCGCTCCGCGAGGGCCGCATCGACGCGCCCGGACCCGTGCATGGCTCTCCAGACACCGCGGTAGGCGCGAAGGAGTCCCGAGGCTATCAGCACGTGGCCGACGACGGCGACGACGACCGCCCAGGTCGCCCACCGGTGGAGCCGGAAGCTCCAGGCGAACACCGCGGGCGTGAACCGGTCGGGGAAGGACATGAACAGGCCGGTGACCGACAGCACGAGGAAGGCGACCACGATCACACAGTTGAAGACGCGCTGGCCCGGATCGAAGTGGCCGTCGTGCCGGGACGGTGCGTTGCGCGCGGGGCGGGTGACGAACCGCGGGTACGTCAGGAACCAGTCGACGTCGGCCGCGCGGAAACGTACCGACTCGCGAAGGAACCGGCGGACCGACCTCGTTCGGACGAGCGACACGAGGAGCGCCAGCGCGATGAGCGCGAAGCCGATCCACCGGTGCCATCGCCCCGTGCTCTCGTGGCCACCGAAGAGCGCCTCGATTCGGGGAATGCCGTTGCCCAGCAGCGAGACCCCGGAGACGAACAGCAGCGTGATCCCGACATAGACGACGAGGTGAAGTCGCCGGGCCGCGCGCGTGTTGCGCAGGATGCGATCGTCCGCGCCACCAGCGCGCGGCCCGGCCTCGGGCTCAATATCCGTACCCACCGCCGCCGCTCGTGGGCGAGGGCGACGGGCTGCTGCTGCCACCCTTCACGTTGACCGTGATGGATGTGGTCGTCGAGGTCTCAGTGTGGTTGGGCTCGGCGAGGACGATCCGCAGCGTGTGCTTGCCGGGCGGCACCGGGACCGATGCCTCGGTCGTGTAGGCGATCGTGTACTGGCTCGAGTTGTCGACGTAAATGTGGAAGTGCATCTTGCCGGTGTCGGGGGTTCCGATCTCGGCGCCCTTGGCCGCGAGGTTCAGGACGACGGGGCTCGAGACCGTGGCGCCGTTCGCCGGGCTCGTGACCGAGATCGACCGCGTACCCGACCCCGACCCCGACCCGGAGCTCGACTTGCTCGCGCAGGCGCTCGTCAGCAGCGCGAGGCCCGCGAACGCCAGGACGAGGACTCGCGTGGGGGACGTCTTCATGCCGCACCTCCGTGTGCCGTGGACATACCGCGAAGGGATACGAGTCGGCAGGGCTCGGGGATTCCGCCCATGGTATCCCCGGGCTCGGGCCCAACCGGGATTTCCGACTCGGGGCTTTCGGATCCCGGTCTCGCGCCGCGACATCGCCGCTCCCGCGCCCCGCCCGCCCGTGACAAGTCGGGCGCCCGGGATGATCATGGTCCCCGACGTGATCGGCGACCAGAGCAACATCGGGATGTCCGGGGTGCTCGCGGTCTGCCTGTTCTTGGCGGCGATCCCCCTGGCCGTCGTTGCCTGGGGGCTTCTGTCGCCGCCGAGCCGAGGGGTCCGAAGGGCGCAGGGCGCGGGCCTCGCGATCCTCGCCGGCGGCTGTCTGTGCGCGGCGACGGCGGTTCCCTTCGTCGTGCGGCCCGGTCCGTCGGTGTTCCGCCCGTCGACCACGGCGAAGATCAGCATCGTGTCGCCACGGCCGGGGGCCGTCGTCCGCGGCCGTCCCGCGGTGGTCTCCGTCCGCATCGACCTGCACGGCGGCAAGATCGTCCCGCTCACCTCCAGGAAGCTGGTCCCCAACGAGGGTCACATCCATCTGTATCTCGACGGAGCGCTGGTGAGCATGTTCGCGGGAACCTCGACGACGATTCGCGCGGCGCCCGGCGACCACACCCTCACGGCCGAGTTCGTCGCCGTCGACCATGGCCCGTTCGATCCGCGCGTCAGGACCAGCGTGACGTTCCGCGTCGTGTCCTGACGGGAACCCGGGCCGGAGCCTTTCCCGCTTGCGTGCGCGGACCGTTCATCCTTTTCTTATGTGCGTGGGGTTCACTCGTGCCGTGGGCGGCCCGTTGTCGCCTCGGAGGTGAGATTCGAACGATGTACATCAGGCACGTGGGTCCCCCCATCTACCATCCGTGGTGGTCCTTCGCCGGGGTGATCTTCCTGTTGCTGCTGTTCGCTGCCGTTGTCGCGTTGCTGATCTGGGCGGTTCTGCGACTGACCAAGGAGCGTCCCGCTCCCCTCGCCGGGTGGCGCGGTCTTCCGCAGGGGCAGCGGCCCGGATGGAGACCGGACGTGGCCCTCGAGCATGCCCGGTACCGCTACGCGAGAGGCGAGATCGGCCGAGAGGAGTTCATGCAGATCTCGACCGACCTCGGCGCGCCCTACGCCGCGCCGCCCCCGCCGCCGAGCGCGTCGGACGTACCGCCGCCCTCCGCTCCCGACATGTCCCCGCCGGGTGGTGCCGCGGCGCCGGAGACGCCGATCGCCTGACGCACTCGAACGCGAGACACGGATAGGCTCGGCCGGTAGGCTGAGCCCATCGATCGTTCGGACGCAGCCGGCCCCGCACGGCTCGAGGCCGACCTACGGGCCGCGCTTCGAGGCGAGGTGCGGTTCTCGCCGGGAGACCGCGCGACGTACGCGGCCGACGCTTCCAATTACCGCCACGTTCCGATCGGCGTCGTCGTTCCCCTCGACGTGGACGACGTCGTCGCTGCCGTCGAGATCTGCCGGGCGCACGACGCCCCCGTCCTCGCCCGGGGGGCCGGAACCAGCCTCGCCGGCCAGGGCACCAACGTCGCCGTCATCCTCGACTTCTCGAAGCATCTTCGAGCGATCCTGGAGATCGACCCCGAGCGACGCCTGGCGCGGGTCCAGCCCGGCGTCGTGCTGGACGCACTCCGCGACGCGGCCGAGCGGCACGGCCTGACGTTCGGCCCCGACCCCGCGAGCCATGCCTGGTGCACGCTCGGAGGGATGATCGGGAACAACTCGTGCGGCACGCACTCGGTGATGGCCGGCAAGACCGCCGAGAACGTGGTGTCGCTCGACGTGCTGACCTATGACGGTGCGCGCCTGCGCGTCGGCGCGACCTCCGACGACGAACTGCAGCGGATCGTCGCGGAGGGGGGCCGGCGCGGAGAGATCTACGGGCGGCTTCGCGACCTGCGCGACGCCTATGCGCCGCTCGTTCGCGAGCGGTTCCCCGACATTCCCCGCCGCGTGTCCGGGTACAACCTCGACGCGCTGCTGCCGGAGAACGGGTTCGACGTCGCCCGCGCGCTCGTCGGCTCCGAGGGCACGTGCGCCACGGTGCTCGAGGCGACGCTCCGGCTGACGACCAGCCCGCCTGCGCGGGCGCTCGCCGTGCTCGGGTTCCCGGACGTCTTCGAAGCCGCCGACGCGGTCCCTCACGTGCTCGCATCGGGCTGCATCGGACTCGAGGGGTTCGACGACGTGATGGTCGAGGCGATGCGCACGAAGGGTCTGCACGTGGCCAACCTGCCGATCCTGCCGCCGGGCGGCGGGTGGCTCCTCGCCGAGTTCGGAGGCGACACGCTCGACGAGGCGGCCGCTGCCGCGCACGAGCTGCTCGCGGACATGGGGGTGGGCGCGGCGCCGTCGCCCTCGGGCAGGGTGTTCACCGATTCCGGAGAGCAGCACCGCGTGTGGGAGATTCGCGAGGCGGGGTTGCCGGCGACGGTCCGTGTCCCCGGGTTCCCCGACACGTACGAAGGGTGGGAGGACGCCGGCGTGCCGGTCGATCGACTCGGCGGCTACCTGCGGGACCTTCGGGCCCTGGCCGGGCGCTACGGCTACCGGTTCCCGCTGTACGGGCACTTCGGGGACGGGTGTGTCCACAATCGCATGACGTTCGACCTTCGAAGCGAGAAGGGGATCGCGGATTACCGGTCCTTCGTGGAGGCGGCCGCCGATCTGGTCGTTTCGTGCGGCGGGTCGCTCTCCGGCGAGCACGGGGACGGGCAGAGCCGCGCCGAGCTCTTGCCGAGGATGTACGGCCCCGAGCTGGTCGAGGCGTTCCGCGCGTTCAAGTCCATCTGGGATCCCGGGGGCAGGATGAACCCGGGGCGTCTCGTCGACCCGCTTCCCCTGGACGCGGGGCTCGCGTACGCGCCCGGGTACCGGCCGGCGAAGCCGTCGACGGTGTTCTCGTTCGCCGAGGACGGCGGCAGCATCGTGCGCGCGGCGGAGCGGTGCATCGGCGTCGGGCGCTGCCGCCGCGCTTCCGGCGGCGTGATGTGCCCGAGCTACATGGCGACGGGTGAGGAGCGCGACACCACGCGCGCCCGGGCGCGACTGCTGGTCGAGGCGATGCGCGGCGACCCGCTCGACGGGGGATGGCGCGAGGAGAGCGTCCGCGAGGCGCTGCACCTGTGTCTGTCGTGCAAGGGATGCAAGAGCGACTGCCCGATGAACGTCGACGTCGCCACCTACAAGGCCGAGTTCCTGCACCATCACTACAAGGGACGGGCGCGCCCGGTGACGGCGTACTCCATGGGGCTGGTGGCGTGGTGGGCGCGGCTCGGGTCGATCCTGCCCGGCGCGGCGCGCGCGGTGTCGGCGTCGCCGGGCATCTCGCGAACGCTGAAGGAGGCCGCGGGCGTCGCTCCGGAGCGGCGCCTCCCGCGCCTGGCGCGGTGGACGTTCCGTCAGTGGTTCGGCGCGCGCGGCATGCCCAAGAGCACGGCTTCCTACGGGCCCGGTGCCGAGGTCGTGCTCTGGCCCGACACGTTCACCAACCACTTCCAGCCCTGGGTGGGAAGGGCGGCCGTCGAGGTGCTCGAGGCAGCGGGCATGCGGGTCGTGCTTCCGCCGCCGGGGCTCTGCTGCGGACGGCCCCTCTACGACCACGGCATGCTCTCGCTCGCGCGGCGGCAGGCGCGCCGCGCCGCCGCCGCGCTGGCCCCGTTCGTCGCCCGTGGACTCCCCGTCGTCGGTCTCGAGCCCTCGTGCGTCGCGGTCTTCCGCGACGAGATGCCCAACCTCTTGCCCGAGGACCCCGTCGTCCGCACGCTGCAGCGGTCGGTGGTGACGTTCGCGGAGCTCGTCGACCGTCGCGCCGGCAGCCTGCCGCTGCGCCGGCTCGATCGGCGCGCCCTCGTGCAGACGCACTGCCACCAGCACGCCGTGATGGGGTTCGACGCCGACCTGCGCGTGATGGCCCGGGCCGGGTTGGGCGCCGAGCGGCCGAACCCGGGATGCTGCGGGATGGCGGGGTCCTTCGGCTTCGAGCGAGGAGAGAAATACGAGATCTCGTGCCGGATCGCCGAGCAGCACCTGCTCCCGGCGGTGCGCGAGGCGCCGGAGGACACGTGGATCCTTGCCGACGGGTTCAGCTGCCGCGAGCAGATCGCCCAGCTCGGGGGCCGGCGCGCGCTGCACCTCGCCGAGGCGCTTCGGAGGGCGCTGTGAGCGAGCGGCTTCGGTCGACGCCGGAGTGGAGGGCGCTGGAGCGTCACCATGCCGAGCTCGCGCCGACGCCGATTCGGGACCTGTTCGCTGCAGACCCAGGCCGGGGCGAGCGCATGACGGCAGAGGCGGCCGGCCTGTATCTCGACTACTCGAAGAACCGGGCGACGGAGGAGACCATCGAGCTGCTCGTCGAGCTCGCGAAGGCTCGCGGTCTTCCCGACCGGATCGAGGCCATGTTCCGCGGCGAGCGCATCAACGTGAGCGAGAGCCGGCCGGCCCTCCACGTGGCGCTCCGGATGCCGAGGGGCGTCTCGATCGTCGTCGATGGGGTGGATGTCGTGCGGGAGGTCCACGAGGTGCTCGACCGGATGGCCGCCTTCGCCGACGCCGTTCGCTCGGGGCAGTGGAAGGGCCACACCGGCGCGCCGATACGAAACGTCGTCAACATCGGCATCGGCGGATCCGATCTCGGACCGAGGATGGCGCACGAGGCGCTCGTCGCCTTCGGACTGCGCCACATGACCTTCCGCTTCGTGTCCAACGTCGACGGCGCGGATCTGAGCGAAGCCACCCGGGACCTCGATCCGGCGGAGACGCTCTTCGTCCTCTCGTCGAAGACATTCACCACGCTGGAGACGATGACGAACGCACGTGCCGCGCGCGCCTGGATCGCGGACGCGGGGGGCGAGGACGCGGTCGCCAAGCACTTCGTCGCCGTGTCGACCAACGCCGAGGAGGTGACCCGGTTCGGCATCGACCCGGCGAACATGTTCGGCTTCTGGGACTGGGTGGGCGGGCGCTACTCGATGGATTCGGCGATCGGGCTGTCGACCATGATCGAGATCGGGCCCGCGCAGTTCCGGGAGATGCTCGACGGCTTCCACATGATGGACGAGCACTTCCGCATCACGGACTTCGAACACAACCTGCCGGTGCTGATCGGCTTGCTGGCCGTCTGGTACGGGAACTTCTTCGGCGCCGAGACCTACGGGGTCATGCCGTACGCGCGCGACTTGAACCGGTTCCCCGCATACCTCCAGCAGCTGACGATGGAGTCGAACGGCAAGCACGTGACGCTCGCGGGCGACCCCGTCGACTACCAGACCGGCGCCGTCGTCTGGGGCGAGCCCGGGACGGGCGGCCAGCACTCGTTCTATCAGTTGCTCCATCAGGGCACGCAGCTGATTCCCGTGGACCTGATCGGATTCGTGCGGTCCCCGTACACGAACCACGACCTGTTGATGGCGAACCTCTTCGCGCAGGCGGAAGCCCTGGCGTTCGGGAGGACCGCCGGCGAGCTGCGCGCCGAGGGCGCCGACGAAGAGACGATCCCGCACCGGGTCTGCGAAGGGAACCGCCCGACCAACGTGATCCTCGCCGAGGAGCTGACGCCGCACACGTTGGGGGTGCTCGTCGCGCTCTACGAGCACAGCGTCTTCACGCAGGGCGTCGTGTGGGGGATCGACTCGTTCGACCAGTGGGGGGTGGAGCTGGGGAAGATCCTCGCCACGCGGATCGTGCCCGAGCTCGGCGCCGACGCCGGCGCCGAGCTCGGCCACGACTCATCGACGAACGCGCTCATCCGTCGATACCGGCGCCTCCGCGGGTCGTCGTCTCCGTAGCCGAACGGCCTCCTCGCCTCCGGCCGAACGGCCGTGCCCCCGCCGCGCACGCCGGTCTACGGTCGGGGAAACGAGGAAAGGGAGCGCAAGATGAACCGCACCGTACGAGAGCACATGACCCACGAGGTCGTCTCGGCCACCCCCACCATGTCCATCAAGGAGGTCGCGCGCCTGCTCGCCGCGGCCGAGGTGAGCGCTCTGCCCGTCGTAGACGGAGAGGGCCGGGTGGTCGGGGTCGTGTCGGAGGCGGACTTGCTGCTGAAGGAGGAGCGGCCCGAGGAGCTCCGGCACCACCATCGGCTCGAGGGACACGAAGTCCGCGAGGAGCGGGAGAAGCTCGAGGCCCACACCGTCGCCGACGTGATGACGAGCCCCGCGATCACGATCGGGCCGGACACGATGGTCCGGGAGGCGGCCCGCCTGATGCGGGTGCGCGGCGTGAAGCGGCTCCCGGTGGTGAACGCACGCGGCGAGCTGGCCGGGATCATCAGCCGTGGCGACGTGGTGCGCATCTTTCTTCGCAGCGACGCCGAGATCGCGCATGAGATCGAGCAGGACGTGCTGCTCAAGACCATGTGGATGGAACCGGGAACCGTGGCCGTCGCCGTCCGCGAGGGCGAGGTCCGCCTGACCGGCCAGGTCGAGCGCAAGAGCCTGATCCCGATCCTCATCCGCCTCGTCGAAACCGTGGACGGCGTGATCGCCGTCGACAGCAGGGTCACGTACGAACGCGAGGACGGGAAGGTCGCCGCCATCGACACCCTTCCTCAGTCCGTGCTTCCGCGGTCACACCGGCACCAGTAGCGGATTCGGTTGCCGCCGCCCGGCCCGGCTAGGATTCGGGTCGTGGCGTCGATCCTGCTCGTCCAGCCGACGGTGCGCGACGAGGCCAACCTGGCCGACGAGTCGATTCGCTCCCGGTTCACCTTGGTGCCCGGCGACCCTCCATCGGCCGGCGCCGATCCGGCGGCGTTCCTGGCGCACCTCGTCGACCTCGGGGAATCGAGCGGGGTCGACGGCGTCTTCGGCTCCCGCGATCAGAGCATGCACCTGGCGGTCCGGGTCGCCGACCGTCTCGGGCTTCCGGGGCCGTCGCCCGAGGCGTTCATGCGTTGCCACGACAAGCTCGCGAGCAGGCGCTGGCAGCGACGGCTGGTGCCCGAGGCGACCCCTGCGTTCGCGGCCCTCGATCCCGAGGCCGCGCTCGACGGGGCGCCGCCCGCGCTCGACTATCCCTTCTTCCTCAAACCGATCACCGGGCACCTCTCGCAACTCGCGTTTGCCATCCGGAATCCGGCGCAGTTCGCGTCGGCGCTGGGTCGGGTCCGGGACGGGATGGACGCCGTCACGCGCTTCGATCGTAGCCTCGAGCCGGGCGGTTACCGGCTGCTGCTCGCCGAGGAGCTCCTGCGGGGCAGGCAGTTCACGTTCGAGGGGTACATGAAGGACGGGAGACTGACGACGGTGGGGGTCACCGACTCGATCATGCACCCGAACGCCATCAGCTTCGAGCGCTTCGAGTACCCGAGCGTGCTGTCCGCCGCCGTGCAGGCGCGGATGGCGGCGATCGCGGAACGGCTGATGCGCGGCCTCGAGTTCGACGGCTCGCTGTTCAACGTCGAGTTCTTCCTGACGCCGGACGACCGGCTCCTGATCATCGAGGTGAACGGCCGGATGGCGTCGCAGTTCGGTCCGCTCGTACGCGCCGTGCACGGGGTGTCGACGTTCGAGGTGCAGCTCGAGCTCGTCTCCGGCGGAACGCCGCTGCTGCCTCCGCCCCGCGGCGACATCGTCGCGGCGAGCTTCGTCCTGCGCTCGTACGTGGACGACGCGGTCGTCGAGGCGGTTCCCGACCCCGAGGCGGTGCTGGAGCGCTTCCCCCACGCCCAGGTGGAGCTGCTCGTCCGGCAGGGGCAGCGTCTGTCCGAGAACGACGACGACATCGCCAGTCATCGTCTTGCGCTCGTCGCGCTCGCCGCGCCCACGCGTGAGGCGCTGCTGGACAGGTTCGAGGAGGCGAAGCGGCTGCTTCCCTTCGAGCTTCGACCCGTCGAGGCGCCTGCTCGGACGCCCGGCGGTTGACCCTTTCGCCGCCCACCCGGTAGCGTCGCGGCGTCCGACCGAAAGGGGCGTGTATGGGATCCGATCTCCAGGAGCTGTATCGGCGAGCGTGCGAGCGGTTCGGCGAGCACGTGCAGGCGATCGAGGGCGACCAGTGGACGGCGCCGACGCCGTGCACCGAGTGGGACGTGCGCGCGTTGGTCGGTCACCTCATCACCGAGGTGGCGTGGGTGCCGCCGCTCGTCGGAGGTCGAAGTGTCGCCGACGTCGGCGACGAGCTCTCGGGCGACTTGACCGGCGACGATCCGGCGGCGTCCTGGGACCGCTACGCGCCGCCGTCCATCGAGGCGGTCGTGAAGCCCGGCGCGATGGAAGGCACCGTCCGACTGACCAAGCGGGAGCTGCCGGCCTCGGAGTACACGACCGAGGTCTTCACCGATCTGCTGATCCACGGATGGGATCTCGCCCGGGCGATCGGCGCGGACGAGACGCTCGACGCCGAGTCGGTGGACGTCGTCTACGAGGCGATGAAGCCGCACGAGGCGGAGCTCAAGGCCTCGGGGCTGTTCGGAGAGATGGTGATCGCACCCGAGGGCGCGAACCGCCAGACACAGCTGCTCGCCGTCTTCGGCCGGGTCGTCTGAGGCCGACGAGGAGAAGCCCCCGGGGGCTTCGACGCGCCCCGGGGGCTCTCGGGAGTGGGCTCAGGCCGCTTTGGGCTGCCTCGTGGGGTTCTCGATCATGCCCCACGGCGCGCCGTACACCGGCAGCAGTTCCAGGAAGACGTTCGGGTCGAACGCCTCGGGACCCAGGACTCCGGTGCCCTTCCAGGCTCCCGTGTCCAGCAGCTCCATG
>DASPTB010000074.1:0-5386 GCA_035623615.1 Actinomycetota bacterium | reverse complement strand
GGCCACGGAGGAGCCGGCTGGCTGTACGGCGTGGCCCGGCACGAGCTGTCCCACTTCTACCGTCGTGGAGCGGTCGACCGGAGAGCCCGGAAGAAGCTGGGAATGCCCGAGCGGGAAGTCTCGGAAGACGACTACGAACGGATCGAAGAGATGATCGACCTGGCGGACGTGCGGCGGTTGGTGGCGAGCTCCTTCGACTCGCTCCCAGCCGGGCAGCGTGACGCCCTCGCGCTCCGCGTGCTCGAGGACCGCAGCTACGAGGAGGTCGCCCGCGAGCTGCACTGCTCGGAGGAGACCGCGCGAGCGCGGGTCAGCCGCGGGCTCCGAACGCTCTCGTCCCGGCTGGAATCCGAGCGGAAGCGCATGGCCGTCGTCGAGGAGGTTCAGTGAACAGCGATATCGCGTACCTGTCGCAACTCCGGGAGGATCTGCAGCGCGCCGCACAGCGGGGCGGCGTTCGGCATCACAACGTGTCGCGCCGGATGATCGCGGCGGGCGCTCTCGTCGGCGTGCTGACGCTGGCGGGCGTGGTGGGAACCGTCGTGCCACGATTGACGCAGCGCGCGCCCTTGTCGAACTCGTTCTCGGCGATC
This sequence comes from Actinomycetota bacterium, assembly GCA_035623615.1. GTDB lineage: Bacteria > Actinomycetota > UBA4738 > UBA4738 > UBA4738 > DASPTB01. The sequence goes on along the minus strand of DASPTB010000074.1, from coordinate 4,793 downwards.
CAGCCGGCCACGAAGGCGGCACCCGCCCCCTCGCCGGCCGGCGGCGCGCCGCCGCGAGACGCCTACGGGGCCGGGTCCTCGGGCGGCGCGGGCACGACCGACGCGGCGGCGCTCGCCGCCCGCGGCGCGATCGACGGTGCCGCGGGGTCGGCGACGGAGCCGGGATTCGGCCCGAAAATCGTGAAGACCGCGCACATGGACCTGCAGGTCGCCCGCGGGACGTTCGAGCGCTCCTTCGGCGACGCCTCGCAGGTCGCGGCCGACAACGGCGGATTCGTCGTCTCGTCGTCGTCCGGTGGCGCAGATGCACGGTACGGTTCGCTGGTCCTGCGGGTTCCGGCCGGCCGGTTCGAAGCGGCGCTGGCATCGCTTCGTTCGATCGGCGTCGTGAAGTGGCAGTCGGTGAACGGACGCGACGTGACGGCCGCCTACGTGGACCTGTCCGCTCGAATCCGGACCTGGCGCTCGCAGGAACTCGTCCTCTTCCGACTGATGGACCACGCCTCCACGATCGGCGAGACGCTGCAGGTGCAGTCGCATCTCCAGCGCGTCCAGCTCACGATCGAGGAACTGGAGGGCCAGCTCCGGCTGCTGCGCAACCAGGCCGCGTTCGGGACGATCTCGCTGTCGATCCGGGAGACGGGTATCCGGCCGGCGACGCAGGGCCCGGCCGCAACCACCCCAACGATGCTCCGAGCCTGGCGCGGCGCGGTGGGCGGATTCCTCTCCGTCGTGGCGGCGATCGTCGTGGGACTCGGCTACCTGATTCCGATCGCCCTCGTGTGCCTGCTGGGATGGATCGTCACGCGACAGGTCCGCAAGCTCGCTTCGGCGTGAGTCGGCCGCGCGACCGCCCATGCCCGACCGAGTACCGTAGGGCCATGAGCGATCAGACGACCCAGCGCGAACCCGGGGACGAGGCGTTCCAGGCGCTCGCCGACCGGACGATCGAGTACTTCCTCGAGCGGCACCCCGAGTACGCGACCCGCCTCGGCGACCACCGGTTCGACGGCCGACTCTCAGAGCCGGGTCCGGCCGCGCGGGCCGACGAGCAGCGGGAGCTCTCGGCACGGGCGCGCGAGCTCGAGGCCATCGCGCTCGAGGACTTGAGCCCCGTCAACCGCGTCGACGCGCAGATCCTCGCCGCCCGTCTGCGGGAGCGGCTCTTCGAACTGGAGGAGTTGCGCGAGCACGAATGGGATCCGCTGGTGGCCAATCCCGCGGAGGCCATCTACATGCTCCTCGCGCGCGATTACGCGCCGCTGCCCGACCGCTTGGAGTCGGTGGCCGGCCGGCTGGCGGCGATCCCCGGCACCCTCGCGGCGGCCCGTGCCGACCTCGGCGACATGCCGAGGGTTCACGTCGAAACGGCCGCGATGCAGTTCGCCGGGACGATCGCCCTGATCACCGGCGAGCTCGACCGCGAGCTCGAGGCCGCGCCCGGCTCGAAAGCCACGATCGACCGCGCCCGCCCCGCCGCCGTCGAGGCGTTGCAGGAGCACGTCGCGTGGCTCCAGTCGCAGCTTCCGCACGCAGGCCGGGATCCGCGGATCGGCGAGACGCTCTTTGCGACGAAGCTCGGACTGACGCTCGACGCCGCCTCGGACGCCGACGCGATCCTTGCGCGAGCCGAGCTCGACCTCGTGCGGACCGAGGAGCTGCTCGCCGAGGTCGCCGGCCGGCTCGCGGACGAGCCGTCCGGCACGCCCGGGCTCGCTCGCAAGGTGCTCGACCGTCTCGCGGAGGATCACCCGACCGACGAGACGATCGTCGCCGAGGCGACCACCGCGTACGAGCAGGCTCGCGCGTTCACCGAGTCGGAGGGCATCGCCACGATGTACGACGACCCGATCGAGGTCATCGAGATGCCCGAGTTCAATCGCGGCGTCGCGGTCGCCTACTGCGATCCTCCGGGTCCCCTCGAAACGGCCGACGTGCCCACCTTGTTCGCCATCTCCCCGACCCCCGAGGACTGGCCACCCGAGCGCGTCGAGTCCTTCTACCGCGAGTACAACTCGCACCTCGTCCACGAACTCGCAATCCACGAGGGCGTTCCCGGCCACATGCTGCAGCTGGCGCACTGGCGCCGGTTTCGCGCTCCAACGCTCGTGCGCGCGGCGTTCCCCAGCGGCCCGTTCGTCGAGGGATGGGCCGTCTACTCGGAGGACGTCATGGGCGCGCACGGCTACCGCGGCGACGAGCTCGCCGCCGAGCGGCTCAAGATGGACCTTCGTTCGATCATCAATACGATCCTCGACATCCGAGTGCACGCGCACGGCATGACGGAAGACGAAGCGATGAAGCTGATGCTCGAACGGGGTCACCAGGAAGAGGGAGAGGCGGTCGGCAAGTGGCGCCGGGCGCTGCTCACGTCGACGCAACTCTGCACGTACTACGTCGGCACGTCGGAGATGACGGACCTCGCTCGCGACCTGCGGGCGTCGCGCCCCGACCTGTCCGAACGGGCATTGCACGACCTCATGCTGTCGCAGGGCTGCCCCGCCCCCAGGTTCCTGCGGGACCTCCTGATCGGAGCCTGACCGCGCCGGAGCGGGTTGCGGGGGGTGAGAGCACCCATGAACATCAGCGTCCTCGGCGCCGGATCGTGGGGCACGACGGTCGCGAGCCTGGTCTGCAAGCGGAACCCGACCATCCTGTGGACCAGAAGCGAGGCGACCGCCCGGGAGATCGCCGAGCGCCACACGAACGGCACCTACCTCCCGGGCTTCGATCTCCCGGCCGGACTCCGTGCGACGGCCGACCTCGAGGAGGCCGTGTCGCAGGCCGACGTCCTGATCGTCGGCGTTCCTACGCAAGGGTTTCGGGCGGTCCTCGAGCAGGCGGCCCCGCACGTCCGTTCGTGGATCCCCGTTGTGAGCCTCGCGAAGGGGTTCGAGCACGGGTCGATGCTGCGGATGACCGAGGTGATCAAGGAAGTACTCCCCGGCCGGCCGGCGGCGGCGCTGACCGGACCGAACATCGCGCGCGAGATCATGACCGGACAGGCGGCGGCGAGCGTGATCGCCACCGAGGACCTCTCCGTGGCCGCGGCGCTCCAGGGAGTCCTCCGGCGCGGTCTGTTCCGCATCTACACGAACCACGACGTCATCGGCTGCGAGGTGGGCGGGGCGCTCAAGAACGTGATCGCGATCGCGGCCGGGATGGCCCAGGGACTGGGCGTCGGTGACAACACGAGGGCGATGGTCATCGCGAGGGGACTCGCGGAGCTCACTCGCCTCGGCGTCGCCATGGGCGGAGAGCCGCAGACGTTTGCCGGTCTGGCGGGCATGGGCGATCTGCTGGTCACCTGTATCAGCGAGCACAGCCGCAACCGGTACGTCGGCGAGCAACTCGGCAGGGGCCGGCCGCTGCAGGAGATTCTCGGCGGCATGAACATGGTGGCCGAGGGCGTTGGTACGGCCTCGCTCGTCTTGGACCTCGCGAGGCGCTTCGACGACGTCGACCTGCCGATCTGCGCTCGCATCGAAGGCGTGGTGACGGGGCGGATCACCGTCGGGGAGGCGTACCAGGGCTTGATGCGGACGGCCCCGGGACACGAATCCGAGGCGGGATAGACTCCGGCCGTGACCCCTGGGCGGCCCTCGCTGTACGAATACGCGGGCGGCGAGCGGGCGATGCTCGCGCTCGCTCGCGCGTTCCACGAGCGCTGCCTCGCCGAGCCGGTCCTGAGCCACCCCTTCTCCCACCCCGGGAACCCCGAGCACGTGGAACGGCTCGCCGACTACTGGGGCGAGGTGCTCGGCGGTCCCCCGCGTTACTCCCAGTCGTTCGGCGGTCATTCGGCGATGCTGGCCATCCACGCCCGACAGGGAGCCGACGACGATCTCGGGAGCCGATTCGTCGCCTGCTTCGTGCTGGCCGCCGACGACGCCGGCCTGCCGGACGACCCCGAGTTCCGGGACGGGCTGCGCGCCTACATGGAGTGGGCCGTCGCCGAGGTCCTCGCGATCTCACCGCACGACGCGCAGGTCGAGGAGGGACTCCCGACCCCGCACTGGGCCTGGCACGGACTGGAGTAGTTCCTCGGCGGCTCGACCCACCGGCCGACGACATCATCCGCCTTCGTGTTCACGACGTGACCACACGCCGTCAGGCTTCGTCAATTCGTCGGATGGACCGAGCGATTCGCTCGGCGTACACTGCGCCCGATTCATCTGAAGGGTTCGGAAGAAGGAGGGGGAATGGCCACCGCCGCAATGCCGGCCGACCTGGTCGACCACACCACCGTCGCCGCGCTCGAGGAGAAGAAGAAGCTTCAGAAGCACTTCGCGCGATTCGACATCCTCTTCTTCCTCATCTGCACGCTCGTGGGCCTGGACACGATCGGTGCCGCGGCCAGCTACGGCGCACAGGCCTTCACCTGGCTGATCTTCCTCGCCGTCTTCTTCTTCTTCCCATACGCGCTGCTGACGTCCGAACTCGGGTCGTCCTTCCCCGAGGAAGGCGGCCCCTACGTCTGGACGAAGCTGGCGTTCGGACGCTTCGTGGCGGCCGTGAACGCCTTCGTCTACTGGGTCTCGAACCCCATTTGGGTCGGTGGGACGCTCGCGATCATCTCGCTGCAGGCCTTCAAGGACTTCATCCTGCCCAACACCACGATCACCGCGTTCTGGGAGTACACGTTCATGCTGGTATTCATCTGGATCTCGGTGTGGGCGGCGATCCTATCGTTCAAGACCGGCAAGTGGATCCCGACGATCGGCGCGTGGGTGCGGATGCTCCTGCTCGGGTTCTTCACGTTCTCGGTCATCGTCTACGCGTTCGAGCACGGT
>DASPTB010000072.1:0-9898 GCA_035623615.1 Actinomycetota bacterium | reverse complement strand
CGACCCTCCGCTGCTTTGGCGACCCGACTATGCGCTGCTCGCCCTGGCCTTCCGGTCGGCCGGCCGGGTCGTGTTCCACACCGGGGCCGAGCGCGACGCGCTCGAGCGCGAATACCACGTGCGCCTCCGGTCGGTGGTCGTTCCCCATCGCGTCCTGCCCGCCGGCCCCGTGCCCGCACGGGACGAGGCGCGCGCCGCGCTCGGGATCGAGGGGAGCGGACCGGTTCTCGTGTGTGCCGGATTCCTGCACCGGGACAAGGGCTTCGACCGGGCCGTGACGGCGTTCGGTGCGTCGGGAAACGCTGAACGCGGCGGCCGGCTGCTCGTGGTGGGCTCGATCCGGCACGAGGACGAGCGGGCGGCGGACCGCAGCCTCGTCGAGGACCTGCGCGGCCGGGCGGAGCGGACGCCCGGGGTCTCGTTCGAGGAGCGGTTCCTCTCCGACGAGGACCTCGACCGCTTGATCGTCGCCGCCGACGCGGTCGTGCTTCCCTACCTGCGGTCGTGGTCGTCCGGGATGCTCGCGCGGGCGCAGGCGCTCGGGACGCCGGCCATCGTGACGGACGCGGGCGGGCTGGCCGAGCAGGCCGGTTCGGCGGATGTCGTCGCGGGCGACGACGCGGAGCTGACGGCCGCGATGGCGGCCGTGCGCCGTCGCCGCCGCGCCCCGATCGCCGGCGGCTCCGGCGAGCCGGCGCCGGAAGCGTCTCCGCCGCAGCCACCTCGTGTACTTTCTTCCACCGATGGCGACTCGAACACCGGCTCGTCGAAAGGAAACGGCATGCTTCTCGGAATGATCCTCCTGTCGGTCGTGCTCGCGGCCGTGGCGCAGCTCACGCTGAAATACGGCATGAACCAGGTCACGCACAACGGCGCGCAGCCGCTCGTCCTCGGCAGCCCGGCGCAGACGGCGAGCCGGATCGCCTCGGTGCCGATGGTCTGGCTCGGGCTGGTGATCTTCGGGCTGTCGGCCGTCGTCTGGCTGATCGTGCTGTCGCGCGCGTCGCTGTCGTTCGCCTACCCGTTCGCGTCGCTCACGTACGTGATCATCGTGCTGTTCGATCGCTTCGTGCTCGGCCAGGACATCCCGAGCATCCGCTACGTCGGCGTGGCCCTGATCGTCGCCGGCATCGTGTTGATCTCGCGCACCCATGCCTGAGCCCGCGACGCGCTCCGACGGCGCGGACATCGCGGTCGTCATCGTCAACTACAACAGCGGCCGGGACGTGGCGACGGCGGTGCGCTCGGCATACGAGGCGGCGGGCGACGCGCGCGTCCAGGTCGTCGTCGCCGACAACCACTCGGAGGACGGGAGCGCCGAGCGCGTCGCGGAGGAGTTCCCGCAGGCGCTGGTGCTGCGGGGCGAACGGAACCTCGGCTTCGCGACGGCCGCCAACCACGGGATGCGACAGACGAGCGCGCCCTGGGTATTCCTGCTGAACCCCGACGCGCGCGTCAGCGCCGGGACGCTGGGGGGACTGCTGAAGGTCGCGGCCGCGCGTCCCGGGGTCGGTGCCGTCGGCGTGCTCACGCGCAACGAGGACGGCTCGATCTACCCGTCGGCGCGCAAGACTCCCTCATACACCGAGGCGCTCATGCACGCGTTCGGATCGCCGTTCGCGCCGAACAATCGCTGGACCAAGGCCTACCGCATGGCGGGATGGGACCGCCGAACGGAACGCTCGGTCGACTGGGTCTCGGGGTCGAGCATGCTCCTCTGCCGGGCGGCCCTGGACGACGTCGGCCTGTTCGACGAGCACTTCTTCCTGTACGTCGAGGACCTCGACCTGTGCACACGCCTGCGCGACGCCGGCTGGGACGTGCGCTTCAGTCCCGAGCTCGAGGTGACCCACGTCGGTGGCACGGTCACGCGGGGCCGGCGCCGGACGACGCTCGAGCACTCGCGGAGCATGTACCGGTACTTCGTGAAGCACCGCTCGCCGGGCCTCCTGGCGATCCTCCGGCCGTTCGCGTGGCTGGCGCTCATGGCCCGCGCCGAGCTGTTCTCCCGGATGCACGGAGAGCGCTGAGCCATGCAAGCCGTCGTGCTGGTCGGGGGGGAAGGCACCCGCATGCGCCCGCTCACCGAAACGGTGCCCAAGCCGCTGCTGCCGCTCGTCGACCGCCCGTTCCTCGCACACGTCCTCGACCGGCTCGCGGAACACGGCGTCGAGGAGGCGATCCTGTCCTCGCCCTTTCTCGAGGAGGTGTTCGGCCCATTCCTGGCGACGCGCGAGGGGAGGCTGCCGCGCGTGGTGTGGATCACCGAGCCGAAGCCGCTCGGTACCGCCGGTGCGATCGCGAACGCGCTCGACCACCTGCGCGACGCGTTCCTCGTGCTGAACGGGGACATCCTGACCGACCTCGACCTGACCAGGCTGGCCGCCTACCACCGGGAGCGCGGCGCGGTCGCGACGATCGCCGTCGGCCCCGTCGAGGACGCGCGCCCGTACGGGCTGGTGGAGGTGGGCGACGACGGCCGCGTCGGGGCGTTCCGGGAGAAGCCGGCCGACCTCGTTCCGGGAACGGTCAACATGGGGGCGTACGTGCTCGAGCCGGTTGCGCTGCAGGGCGTATCCACGACGCGCGCGGTCTCGATCGAGACCGAGGTGTTCCCCGGCCTCGTCGAGTCGAAGGTTCCCGTCTACGGCTTCGTCTCCGACGCGTACTGGAAGGACCTGGGAACGCCCGACAAGTACCTGGGGGCCACGTTCGACGCGCTCGAGGGACGCATCCGGGGGCTCCGGTACCCGGCTCCCTTCCTCGCGGAGGACGCGACCACCGCGGCGAGCGCCACGGTGGGACCGCTGGCGGTGATCGGCGGCCACGCGCGCGTCGGCGAGGGCGCAACCGTCGAGGGCTCCGTGGTGTTCGAGGGCGCGACGGTCGAGGCCGGGGCGCGCGTCCGCGGTTCGATCGTCGGGCGCGCGGTGCACGTGGGCGAGCGGGCCGACGTGGTCGATTCGGTCCTCGCGGAAGGGGCGGTCGTTCCGCCCGGCGCGCGGGCGGATGGGGAACGCGTTCCTCCGTTCACGGTCCTGGAGACCTAGGGCGCGCACGCGCCGATCGTGCCCGAAATAAGGACGAAACGGTCTGACCGCTGTGCTAGCCTCGGAGCGAGGATGAGAAACGTGACGAGAATCCGATCGGTGCCGCTCGCCCTGGCGCTCGTGGCCGCGACGGTCGCGCCCGCCGTGCTTCTCTCGCCGCCCGCGTCCGCGGCGACCACCTTCACCTTCTACGGCCAGGGCTGGGGCCACGGTGTCGGGATGAGCCAGTACGGCGCGTACGGCATGGCGAATGCCGGCAAGACCTACTCGCAGATCCTCTCCGCCTACTACCCGGGGACAACGCTCTCGACGGTGTCCTCGCCCTCGACGCTGCGCGTCGGGCTGCTGCAGAACAAGACGGCCATCGCGCTCGGTGCCACGTTCGGGCCGATCGTCCTCAGGCTGAACGACCCGTCGACGGGCAAGACCATCGCCACCATCCCCAAGGACAAGACGTGGATCATCCAGTTCCACGCCGACGGCCATTACTGGCTCCGACAGGCGAACGGGAACTACACGGGCGGGCACGGGTGGGGAGGCCCGAGCAACAACCTGTACGCGGTCTTCATGAAGACCCACACGATCGTGTCGGTGCCCGGAACGGGTCACCGGTACAACGTGGGCTACCTCGAGTTCAACATCTACCAGCCGTGTGGATCGACCTGCCACCGCGGTCGTCTGATCCTCACGGTCGGTACGAACAACTACGTGTACGGCATCGCGGAGGTCCCGGCCAGCTGGCCGATGGCGGCGCTCGATGCGCAGGCCGTCGCCGCGCGCACGTACGGCGTCTACCGCGCCGACACGTCGGGCCAGCACCGGTCGGGATGCAACTGCGCGTTGTACGCCAGCGTCTACGACCAGACCTACATCGGCTACGACCGCATCGCGGGAACGGACGGGGCCCGGTGGAAGTCGGCGTCGGACGCGACCGCCTCGAAGGTCGTCTCGTCGGGGGGGAATCCCATCGCCGCCTTCTACTCCTCCTCGAACGGCGGATACGAGCAGAGCGACCCACACGGAATCGGTGGGTCGCAACTCGCCTACCTGCCCGACCGATGCGACCCCTACGACTACAACCCGGGGACGAGTGAATACAACACCTGGACCGCGGCCAACGTGTCGGGCGACACGATCGGCTCCGGCGTGAAGTCGGTCAAGGGCGTCGACATCGGAAGCGTCACGGGCTTCTCGAACATCGTGCGGTTCGGATCCGGTCGTATCTCGAGCATCACGGTCGTCGGGACCAAGGGAAGCGCAAACCTGACCGGCTATGAGTTCCGCACCGCGGCGGGACTCAAGTCGTCGCTCGTGTGGATCAACCAGAACCGGCAGATCACAGGACTGATCCGCACGGTCTACGATGCGGACCAGTGCTCGCCGGGATATCCGACCGCGGTTCCCGTCTCCTCCTCGGAAGGTCGATACCAGACCTTCCTCAACGGGAACATCTACTCCGACACGTTGCGCGGCAACACCCTGTACCTCGCCGCCGGGGACATCCTCGACGAGTACGTCGCGCTCGGTGGGGTGGGCTCGGTGCTCGGATGGCCCACCGATCCGCCGACCGCGATCACGGGGGGGACCCGGGCCGACTTCGTGTCGGGGCGGATCTACGACTCGGACGCGACGGGCGCGCACGAGACGCACGGCCCGGTGATGGACGAATACATCGACCAGGGCGGCGCCGTCGGATCACTTGGCTTCCCGACGAGCGACGTGCAGGTGAGCGGCGACACTGAGTCGCAGACGTACCAGAACGGCTCGATCTCGTGTGTCTCGGGGGGCTCCTGCACGGTGTCTCCGTAGCGCCGTCCGCGCGGGCTCAGGTCAGCGGCGGGAACCCGTAGGACGAGGGGATCGGCGACGGAAGCTCCGACTGGGTCCCGAACGTCACGACGATCTCCTCGTGGGCGAACAGCGCGAGGCGCTGGACGTCGCCAGTGGCCTCGTGACCGTCCACGAAGACGCGCAGCCGCTCGTCGCCGTTGTCGCACGCTCCGCCCAGGCACGTCCGCGTGAAGCGCACGCCCCAGACGTCGAAGAACTGCCCGAGGACGAACTGCCGCTGGGTCGGGGACTCGACGTGGATGATCCCGGTGGTGTCGTGCGTGTGCAGGGGAGAGAGGAACTGCCCATTCGGGTCGATGCCGATGTTCGCCGGCACGGTGACCCTGTGGCCGCCCACGTACACGTCGATGTGCTGGTGGATGTGGAGCGACACGCTGCCGTTCAGCAGCGGTGCGAAGCCCAGCGCCTCGAGACGGGCACGCAGTCCGGGGATCCCGTTGTCCCACGGGGGCTCGCTCGTGCGCATGCCGGGCAGCTGCGAGGGATCGGGGAGCGTGACCGCCGGGATGTAGATCGGGCCGGTCGTGGGTGACGGGGTCTTGTGGTACTGGAAGTACAGCCAGGCGCCGACGAGCACCAGCAGGGTTGTGCCGAAGATGTAGAGCCGCGCCCGCGACCGCCGCGGCGGCTTCGCCGGGGCGCGGGTGGCGGGCGCGCGTTTCGGTGTCGGGCCCTTGCGGGACGGACGGCTTCGAGTTCGCGAAGAGGATCGCTTCCGATTGCTCACCGATGTCGAACGGCGACTCGTCGGGAGATGCCGGCGCCGCGTCGGTGCACTCTACAGGCTCGGTTCGTCGCCGTGCGCGTCCCGGGGCCGCTCGACGCGTCGCCGGCTGACCGTGCGCCCGGCCGCCTCCTCGGGGCGATGCCGCCCGGGCGGGTGTGGGAGGCCGCCCTCGCCTGGTTTTTCATCCACGGGGTGGTGTAGCCTCTCACCTTCGTTCGCGGTTCCAACGGGGAAGGGTTCCGCGGACCAGAGACGGGGGGTGCCCGACGGGTGCCCCCCGTTTTCCGTTCCGGCCCCGGGCGGCGCGGAGGCTACGGCTCGCCGAGGCGAACGAACCCCGAAACGTCCAGCGGTGGCCGCGATGGAGGGGCGTCCGAGCCGGGCTTGCCGATCGCGACCGAGCCCAGCGGGATCCACTCGTCCGCGAGTCCGAGGGCCTCTCGCGTTTCCTCTTTGCAGAAGAGTGTGGAGGAGACCCAGCACGACGCGAGGCCCTGTGCGTGCAGCGCCAGCATCAGGCTCTGGATCGCGGCCCCGCCGGAGAGAAGGAACATCTCCCGTTCGGCGTCCGCGCGCTCGGCGTCCGGATACGAGTGCGCGCCGCGCAGCCGGACGCATGGGACGCACAGCACCGGCGCCCCGCCCAGGAGCCCGTCCGATGTCGCCAGGCGCCGCTCGATCACGTCGTCGCCCGCGCCGTCGCCCGCGAGGTCCCGGCGCCATGCCGCGGCCATCGCCGCGAGCAGCCGCTTGCGCAGGGGCCCGAGTTCGACCATGACGAACAGCCACGGCCGGGTGTGGTGGGGCGCGGGGGCGGTGCAGGCGGCCGCGACCGCCGCCGTCAGCGACTCTCGCGGGATCTCGCCCCCGGCGAAACGCCGGATCGAGCGACGTGCGTGGATCGCCTGGAGGGGGGACTCGCGGAACAGGTCCTCCTCGGGTGGCCGGATGAGCTCGGCGGCGGGGACGGGCGGAGCCGGAGCCGAGACGCCGCGAACGACGGCCACGGGCACGCCGTCGGCCTTGCCCATCACCAGGCCGCTCGCGGCCGCCACCTCGTCGGCGAGGGCCACCACGGTCGCCTCGAGCACCCGGCCGCCCGCGTCCTTGGTGCCGCGGAGGTCGACGAGCGACGGGAGTCCGGCGGCCCCGATGGCGACGTTGACGAGACCGCGGCGCCACGCGCGCCCGAAGGTGTCGGTCACCACGACCGCGACGTCGGTGCCGAAGCTCGCCGACAGCGACGCACGCAGGCGCGCCGCGCTCGCGTCGGGGTCCTCGGGCAGGAGCGTCAGGAATCCCTCGGCGACGTTGGACGCGTCGACGCCGGCGTTGGCGCAGACGAACCCGTGCCGTGTCTCGGCGATCACGAGGTCGTCGCGGCGGGCGACGACGCGAGCGGCCTGGGCGGCGACGACGTCCGCGCGTCCCCCCAAGGGCTCGGGCACCACCCGCCCCTCGGCCTTCGAGACGACCTTCTGCGTGACCGCGAGAATGTCGCCGTCGCGCAGCTCCACGCCGGCCCGCTCGATGCCGGAGCGGATCGCGCCGGCGAGGTCGTCGCCGGGCGCGATCTCCGGCAGCCCCGGAACGGAAAGGATCTCGACCGTCACGCCCCGAGCGCCGCCTCGAGCGCGACTCGGGCGAGAGCCTCGGCCGCGTCGTCGTCGGACATGATCGTGTCGGTGACGGCGACGGACATGCCGGTGGCTTCGATCCGTTCGGCGAGCCGACGATCCACCTCGTCGATCACCCACGCCGAGAGCAAGCCCGGATAGCACGCTGCGGCACCGGCGGCCGACACCTCGACGCCGGCCGCGGGCATGAGCCTGTCGGCCATGCCGCGGACGGGCGCGCCGCCGACGATCGGCGACACGCCGGCGGCGGCGGCGCGCCGAGCGGCGACGGCGTCGCGGATGCCGGGGACCGCGAGGATCGGACCGATGGACACGATGGGATTCGACGGGCAGAACACGATCGCGTCCGCGCCCGCGATCGACTCGAGCACACCGGGGGCCGGGCGTGCGCGCTCCGCCCCCTTGACGAGGATTTGTTTCACCTCGTCGCGGCCACCCTTCGCGACCCAGTAGACCTGGAAGTGGGCCTCGTACCCGCCCCCGTCGGTCGCATCGACGGCCGCGATCCACGTCTCGACGGGGTCGTCGGTCATCGGCAGCAGCGTGGCCTCGATTCCGAACCGCTTCGCGATCGCCGCGGTCGCCTCGGACAAGGTCGCGCCCGCGCGCAGGAGCTGTGTCCGGTGCAGGTGGGTCGCGAGGTCGAGGTCGCCGAGTCCGAACCAGCTCCCCTCGGCGCCGAACGCGCGCAGCTCCTCGGTGGCACGGAACGTCTCGTCGCGCCGGCCCCAGCCGCGCTCGCGGTCCATCGCGTCGCCGAGCCAATACGTGACCGAGTCGATGTCGGGGGCGACGTGCAGCCCGTAGATCGTGATGTCGTCGCCCGTGTTGACGACGACGGTGAGGTTCGCGGGATCGACGACCCGCGCAAGACCGCGCAGAAACTTCCCCGCGCCGATCCCCCCCGCGAGCGCGACCACCCTGGTCATCGGCGGCGAGCCTAACCGGTTTGTCGCTCATCGCGGTCGGCCGTAGATTGCCCGACGATGACGGACGCGACCCACCAACTCCGCCGGTCGCTCGTGCGAGCCCGTTCCGGGAAGGCGCTCTCCGTCGACGAGGCCGAGGCGCTGCTGGGAGCACGGGGCGAGGCACTCGGCGACCTGCTCTCGATCGCGTCGGACCTCCGGGACCGCGGCCACGGCCGGACGATCACGTACTCGCGCAAGGTCTTCGTTCCGCTCACCATGCTCTGCCGCGACCACTGTCACTACTGCACGTTCGCGAAGCCGCCGGCGAAGGTCGACGCTCCCTTTCTGACGCCGGAGCAGGCCGTCGCCATCGCGGTGGCGGGGCAGGCGCAGCAATGCAAGGAGGCGCTGTTCACGCTCGGCGACAGGCCCGAGGACCGATACCCGGTCGCCCGCGAGTGGCTGTCGGCCCGGGGTTTCGCCTCGACCCTCGAGTACGTGCGCGCGGTCGCGATCCGCGTCATCGAGGAGACCGGGCTCCTGCCGCACCTGAACCCCGGCGTCATGTCGTGGGAGGACATGGCGCGCCTGAAGCACGTGAGCGCCTCGATGGGCATCATGCTCGAGACGTCGTCGGGGCGCCTGTCCGAGAAGGGCGGCCCGCACTTCGGCTCGCCCGACAAGGTCCCCGCGGTGCGGCTCCGCACGATCGAGGACGCCGGCCGTCTCGCGATCCCGTTCACGACGGGGATCCTCGTCGGGATCGGCGAGACCCTTCGCGAGCGCGCCGAATCGCTGCTCGCGATCCGCTCGTTGCACCTGAAGTACCGGCACGTGCAGGAGGTCATCGTCCAGAACTTCCGCGCGAAGCCGGGAACGGCCATGCAGCGCGCTCCCGAGCCCGGGCAGGACGAATTCCTCGCCGCCGTCGCGACTGCCCGGGTGGTGCTCGGCGGGGCGATGAACCTCCAGGCGCCGCCGAACCTCTCCGACCCCGACTACCCGCGGCTCGTCGACGCCGGCATCAACGACTGGGGCGGCGTGTCGCCGGTGACGATCGACCATGTGAACCCCGAGGCGCCGTGGCCGAGGCTCGCCGACCTCGCCCGGCGCACCGCCGAGCGCGGCTATCTGCTTCGCGAGCGGCTCGCGGTCTACCCCGAGTTCGCGCTGCGGCCCGATCCGTGGCTGTCGGGGAAGATGCAGGAACCCGTTCGGCTCCTCGCCGGAGACGACGGGCTCGCCGTGGAGGGCCGCGCGCCGGCGGCGGTCCCTTGGCAGGACCCTGAGGTCGCGTGGAAGCCGCGCACGATCGCGCTGACGTTCGCCAAGGGCGCGAACGCCGGGCTGCGTGCCGACGCCGAGGACGTGTACGGCGCCGTCGACTACCCGGCGGCGACGCGGGCCTGGGAGACGAGACGGCGCGCCCCCGAACGCCTCGACGCGCAGGTCCGCTCAGCGCTCCGGGCGGCGGCCGACGGCCGGCCCGACGCGATCTCGGACGACGAGGCGCTCGCCCTGTTCCAGGCAGAGGGCGAGGCCCTGGAGGCGGTGGCGAACGTCGCCGACGACCTCCGCCGAGACGCGGTGGGGGACGAGGTCACCTACGTCGTCAACCGGAACATCAACTTCACCAACGTCTGCTACACGGGGTGCCGGTTCTGCGCTTTCGCCCAGCGCGAGGTGGACCCGGAGTCCTACACCCTGTCGCTCGACGAGGTC
>DASPTB010000071.1:0-20234 GCA_035623615.1 Actinomycetota bacterium | reverse complement strand
GGTGCACCGCCGCATCCTCTACGCGATGCTCGAGGGCGGGCTGCGCTCCGACCAGCCACGCCGCAAGTGCGCGTCGGTCGTCGGCGACGTGATGAAGAAGTACCACCCGCACGGCGACATGCCGATCTACGACGCGATGGTGCGGATGGCGCAGCCGTTCTCCATGCGTTACCCGTTGGTGGATTCCCAGGGGAACTTCGGATCGGTCGACGGCGACCCACCGGCGGCCATGAGGTACTGCGTCGACGGGGACGCGCTCGTCCGGCTCCCGACCGGAACCATTCGCATCCGGGACGTCGTCCCCTCCGCCGCGCCGAACTCCGACAACGAGATCTCGCTCAAGGTTCTCGACCGAAAGGGCGACCCGGTGTCAGCCGACCGTCTGTTCCACTCGGGGACGCACCCCACGCTGCGGGTGACCACGCGGGAGGGGTACCAACTGACGGGAACGCTGAATCACCCCGTCCTGTGCTTGGAGAGCGCTCTCGGCGTGCCGTTGCTTCTGTGGAAACGTCTCGACGAGGTCGTGCCGACCGATCGCGTCGCGCTCCTGCGCGTTCCGCCCGCGGAGCTCGGTGACCTCTCCCAGGAAGATGAAGACCTCGCGATCCTCGCCGGTGCGCTCGTTGCTGAGGGATGGGCTTCCGACACGCGGGCCGGCTTCAACAACACCGACCCGGACTACTTCGACCGCACGCTGAAGGCATACGACCGTGTGGTCGGCGGCCCGCGGTACGCGTACTCGCGGATCATCCGTTCAGGAAGCATGCTCCACGAGCTGGACGTGCACGACCTCGGGTCCTTCCGCTCCGGCCCACTGTCGGAGTTTTGCGGCCTTCGCAGTGCGGACAAAAGGGTGCCGGCGTTCGTGTGGGGCGCGAGCGCCGCGTTCAAGCGGCAATTCCTGCAGGCGCTGTACGAAGGTGATGGATCGTCGTCGCTCTTGCCTCGCGGCTCGATTCAGATCACCCACTCCACGTACAGCGAACGGCTGGCTCGCGAGGTGCAGCAGCTGCTGCTGGAGTTCGGTGTGGTGTCCCGCCTCTGCCGCTACGACAAGGGCGAATGGAAGGTGGTGGTCACCAACCGCCGCGACGCCCGACTGTTCGCCGGGAACGTCGGGTTCCTCGGACGGAAACAGCAGAAGCTGGAAAAGGAGCTGTCCGTCGTCCCGGAAAGAAGCTCGGCGATGTCGTCGGACCACGTCCCACACGTTGCCGACTACATCCGGGCCGATGCCGGCGGGCGATGGGCGGACCGCGACTGGCTGAGTCGCCACAACGTCGATCGGATCGAGCGGTGGGAGCAGGGCGGGGACGAGATCCTCGGGCGGATCGCCAGCGACGAGGTTCGCGCGGTCATCGAACCGCTGGTGGACGGGACGTACTACTTCGCCGAGGTCCGGTCGATCGAGGACGCGGGTGAGCGGCCGGTCTACTCCCTGCGGGTCGACTCCGCCGACCACTCCTTCGTCACGAACGGGTTCGTCAGTCATAACACGGAAGCGCGGTTGGCGAGCCTCGCGATGGAGATGCTCCGCGACATCGATCGCGAGACGGTGGACCTCGTCCCGAACTTCGACGGGTACGAGAACGAGCCGGCGGTGCTGCCCGCCCGGTTCCCGAATCTGTTGGTCAACGGCTCGTCCGGCATCGCCGTCGGGATGGCGACGAACATCCCGCCGCACAACCTGGTCGAGATCATCGACGCGGTCACGGCGCTCGCCGACGACCCGAAGATCACCCTCGAGAAGATCATGAAGATCGTCAAGGGACCTGACTTTCCCACCGCCGGCCTCATCATGGGCCGCGAGGGGATCAAGGAGGCCTACGAGACCGGGCGCGGGTCCATCCGGATGCGCGCCAAGGTCACGATCGAGGAAGGTCAGCAGGGACGCGGCCGCCTCGTCGTCACCGAGCTCCCCTACATGGTGAACAAGGCCCGCCTGGCCGAGAAGATCGGCCAGCTCTACCGTGACGGCAAGGTCAAGGACGTCGCGAACCTGAAGGACGAGTCGAGCGGTCGCGGCGGCATGCGCCTGGTCGTCGACCTTCGCCGCGGCGCCAACCCGCACGTCGTCCTCAACCAGCTCTACAAGCACACGCAGCTGCAGGAGACCTTCGGCGTCAACATGCTCGCCCTGGTCGACGGCGTCCCGCGGACGCTGAACCTGAAAGAGGTGCTCGAGCACTACCTCGCGCACCAGGTCGACGTCGTCACGCGGCGCACCAAGTTCGAGCTGCGCAAGGCGGAGGAGCGCGACCACATCGTCCAGGGCCTGCTGATCGCGCTCGGCAACATCGACGAGGTCATCAAGATCATCCGCGGGTCGGCCGACACCGACCAGGCCCGCACGAAGTTGATGGCGCGCTTCAAGCTCAGCGAGATCCAGGCGAACCACATCCTGGACATGCCGCTGAAGCGCCTCACCCGGCTGTCGCGGCAAGAGCTCGAGACCGAGCACAAGGAGCTCCTGGCGACCATCCGCCGGCTGAAGGCGCTCCTGAAGGATCCCAAGAAGATCGTCGCCCTCGTGAAGGACGAGCTCGCGGAGATCAAGAAGAAGTTCGGCGACGAGCGCCGGACCGAGATCCGCGACGACGCTGGCGGCGAGTTCGACGTCGAGGACCTCATCCAGGAGACCGACGTCATCCTGACCATCACGCGCGCGGGGTACGTGAAGCGCCTTCCCGTCGAGACCTACCGGAGTCAGGGGCGCGGCGGACGCGGCGTGATCGGCGCGAACCTCAAGCAGGACGACATCATCTCTCAGGTCTTCACGACGACGACCCACCACTGGCTGCTGGTGTTCACCAACCGGGGCAAGGTGTACCGGACCAAGGTCCACGAGGTGCCGGAGGCGTCGCGTACCGGCCGCGGCGTGTACGTCGCGAACGTCCCGGGCATGGGCTTCGGGCCCGACGAGCACATTGCGTCGATCATCGACCTGAAGGACTACGCCGAGGCGAAGTACCTCGTCTTCGCGACGAGGAAGGGCATGATCAAGAAGACGTCGCTCGGCGAGTACGACTCGCCGCGCACCGGCCTGGCCGCGATCAACCTGAAGCCGGGCGACGAGCTCATCGGGACGCTGCTCACCGACGGGAACGACGACATCATCCTCGCGTCGAAGCTGGGCCAGGCGATCCGGTTCAGTGAGGCGAGCGCGCGGCCGATGGGACGGGCGACCGCCGGCGTCATCGGCATGCGGCTTCGGCCCAAGGACGAGGTGATCGCGCTCGTCTCCACGGGTCACGGCGACGGACTGCTGACGGTGACGAACAACGGGTTCGGCAAGCGGACCGACTTCGAGGAATACCCGCGCAAGGGTCGTGGCGGGCTCGGCGTGCGGACCGCGCAGCTCACGGAGCGGGTCGGTGTGCTGGCCGGCGCGTTCCCCATCACCAAGGACCAGGACATCCTGGTCATCGCGAACGACGGGGTCGTCATCCGGGTGCCCGCCACGCAGGTGCGCAAGGCCGGACGCGCCACGCAGGGCGTTCGCGTGATGCGGCTCGAGAAGGGGCGCTCGGTGGCCGCCGTGGCGCCCGTGGTCACCCAGGCCGAGGAGTGACCGCCCCGAAACGGGGCGATCACTCCGGGACTCTTGGATCGGTATGCATTCGGGTCGTCTGGCGCGCGACGTGGTAATAAACTGGTCCGGAGCGGAGAGCGCGGTTCGATCGGTGTCTCCGCGGCGCGGTTTCCGTGAGAGAGAACCCGAGGCCGGAGAGGCATGAGCACCGTCATTTCCGCAGGTCCACCGGGCGAGGCGCGGTCCTCCGACCTGATGTCGTCCCCGGGAGCGGCGAGCTCGCGCCGCGCCAAGGTCGTCATCCGGCACCTCGACCCGTGGTCGGTCCTGAAGGTCTCGCTGTTGTTCTATTTCTGCGTCATGATCGTCGGCCTGTTCGCGCTGGCGATCTGCTACTGGGTCCTCGGCAGCATGGGCGCGCTCGCCTCGGTCTCCAACTTCGTGACGGAGGTGACCGGGGCCAAGAAGACGTACGTGATCAACGGCGGCTGGATCTTCGTCCGGGTGTTCATCACCGGCATCGGCAGCGTCGTCGTGTGGTCGCTCGTGAATCTCTGCCTCGCGGTCCTGTACAACCTGATCTCCGACGTCGTCGGCGGCATCCGCGTGACGCTCGCGGAGCCGAAGTAGGAGCGGAACGGGGAGCGAAGTCGCCCCGGGCCGCATGTGCGCCCGGCGAGTCCGAGCGTCTAAGCTGACCCGTCAGGTGGGGGCGTGTAGCTCAGGCGGTTAGAGCGCATCCCTGATAAGGATGAGGTCGTAGGTTCGAGTCCTACCACGCCCACGACGCTCCGCCTGCGTGGACTCCGGGACGTCGGGCTAACGACACCGGGCGCTGCCGGACGAGGTTCCGGGACTCGTCAGTGGGGAGGGCTCTCGCCCACCAGACCGTCCACCGATTCCCGGATGAGATCGGCGTGGCCGGCGTGGCGTGCGTACTCCTCGATCATGTCGATCAGGATGCGACGCAGGGTGGGCGGCTCGCCGTCGTATGGGGAGAACTTCACCGGCCGGTCGAGGCCGCCGCCAGTCGCGAGCGCTTTCTCGACTGCGGTGCGGGACCTGTCCGTGGCTTCTCGCCAGAGCGCTATGACCTCTTCTGGCGGATCCTCCGCACCCGTACGCCATTCCCAGTTGGGATCGGCGTCCCAGTCCACCGCGTCCCACGGCGGGCCGAACGCCTCTCCGAGCAGCCGGCGCGAGAAGTACTCGTCTTCGACGAGCGCCAGGTGTTTGAGCAGCCCTCCGAGGGTGAGCGTGGACGGGGCGAGCGTCGCCTGCGATCCGGCCGCATCCACGCCTGCACACTTCCACGCGACGATCGCGCGCACGCGTTCCAACTCACCCAGCAGCGTGTCGGTCTCGTTGCCCGCCCTCGGGGGCTCGGATGGAGGGTGCGGCTCCGTCACTGCGGCAGCAGTGTAGTCCGAGGCACGGACATGCCTCGCCGCGTCACCAGCCCAGCAGGCCCTTCACGACGAGCCCGACGGTCCCGCTCGCCAACACGACGGGCACGATCGGCCAGCGGAATCGCCACAGTCCCACGAAGGCGACGGCGGCGACGACCACGGCGAACGCGTCGACGCTCGACCACACGGGGACGGGGATCTCGCCGCCCAGCACGTGCACGGTGTGGACCTGCGTGAACAGCGTCGAGATCCCGAACGTGACGGCGAGGTTCGCGATGACGCCGACGACGGCGGCCGTCACCGTGGCGAGCGCGGCGCCGAGGCGCGTGTTTCCCCGGAGCCCCTCGATGTACGGAGCGCCGAGGAAGATCCACAGGAAGCACGGCGCGAAGGTCGCCCACACGGTGACGACCGCTCCGAGCGTGCCGGCAGCCAGGGGCTCGAGGCTTCCCGGATGCTGGTACGCGCCGACGAAGCCGACGAACTCGAGGACCATGATCAACGGCCCGGGCGTCGTCTCGGCGAGCCCGAGCCCCGCGACCATCTGGCCGGCCTCAAGCCAGCCGTACGTCGAGACGGCCGCCACGTTGACGTACGCCAGGACGGCATAGGCACCGCCGAACGTCACGAGCGCGGCCTTGCTGAAGAACCACCCCATCTGCGTGACCGTGCTGTCGGGCCCGAGCCACACGGCCACGACGGCGATGGGGCCCAGCCAGACGACCAGGCCGGCCACCAGCGTCGTGATGCTGCGCGCTGCCGTCGGCCTCGTGTGCTCGGGTCGAGGGGCGTCGTCGCGAATGGCGGTCGCCTCCTGGCTCTCGAGCTCCTTCGCGACGCCGACGTCGAACAGTTCGCGGCGCCGGACGCCGCCCACGTACCCGATCGCCGCCGCCCCGAGGACGATCAGTGGGAAGGGAACGTGCACGACGAAGATCGAGACGAACGCGAGGACGGCGACGACCCGCATGACCGCGTTGGGAAGCGCCGTCCGAGCGAGCCGGATGGTGGCCGACGCGACGATCGCGATGACGGCGGGGGCGAGGCCGGCGAAGATCGCACTGACCCACGTGACTTCTCCGTGGGCCGCGTAGATCCACGACAGCGCAAGCAGGACGAAGAAACTCGGCAGGACGAACGTGATGCCCGCGACCAAACCTCCGCGCACGCGGTGCAGGAGCCATCCGATGTAGATCGCGAGCTGCTGCGCCTCGGGACCCGGGAGGAGCATGCAGAAATTGAGCGCGTGCAGGAACCGTCCGTTCGACACCCACTTGCGCCGGACGACGATCTCCTCGTGCATGATCGAGATCTGTCCGCTCGGCCCGCCGAAGTTGATGAAGCCGAGTTTCGTCCAGAATCGGGCGGCTTCACGGAACGAGACGCCGTGTCCCGGGTCGGACGAAGGCGCCTTGTCCCGGCTCATGCGCGCAGCCTACCGGGCGCGGCCTCCCCGGCACGCGACGTCGGGCCGCCCCCGAAGTTACGGGCTGATCCGGAAGTTCAGGACGCCGACGACGCGTCCGTCCTGCGTCGCCACGACTCGGCCGGGCTCGGATACCGCCGGCTTCAGGACGACTGCTTCTGGAAGCCCGTCGGAAGCGGGTGCGGTCTTCACGATCCGGGCGGCCGTCACCGGAACGATCCCGACCGTGCTGCCCCGCGCGCAGTCGTCGCTCACGCGGACGATGAGGACGTCGCCCACCGTTTCCGCCGTCACCGTCGGGATCGAAGGGTATCGCGCGATGTCGAACACGACGGAGCCTGCGACCGAGCCGGCGAGAGTCGTCCCGCAGACGAGGGTGGGAGGCGCGGCGGTCGAGAAGGTCGGTCTGCAGGCGGCGAGCAGGCCCAAGGCGAGGATCAGCGTCGTCCTTCCCATGCCGAATTCGACGGGGGCAGTGTGTGCTCGGTTCCCCACGCGGGTCGTGTAGGGTCGGGCGCCGTGACGTCCGGATTCGGCGAAGCGCTTGTGCCTGCGGGGCGGCTGGAACGCGTACTGGTCCGCGGGCCCGACCCCGCCGCGGCAGAAGCGTGGCGCGACTACGGCTGGCGAGCCGAGCCCGACACGGCCCGGGAGACGGCCCAGCACGACGCCTTCCGCGCCGAGTTGGAGCGCGCAGGTGCCGAGGTCCTCCTCGCGACCGACCCCTCGGTGGCGACCAACCCAGACGCCGTCTACGTCCGCGACCCTGTCCTCATCGCGCCCGGCGGGGCCATCCTGCTCCGCCCGGGGAAACCCGGTCGCCGGGGCGAGCCGGACGCGCTCGGGAACGACCTCGTCCCCGGGGTGCCCGTTATCGGGCGCCTCGACAAGCCCGCGACCGCCGAGGGTGGCGACCTCTTGTGGCTCGACTCCCGAACGCTCCTCGCCGGCCGCAGCTACCGGACGAACGACGCCGGGATCGAAGCGCTCCGGCGCCTGCTGCCGGGCGTGACCGTCATGGCGTTCGACCTTCCGCACCTGCGCGGGCCGAGCGACGTGTTGCACCTCATGTCGCTCGTCAGCCCGCTCGACGCCGACCTCGTCGTCGCGCACCTTCCGCTGCTGCCGTCGCGGCTCGCCGAGGAGCTCGACGCGCGGGGGATCGGAATCGTCGAGGTTCCGGGCGACGAATTCGACACGATGGGACCGAACGTGCTGGCGCTCGCGCCGCGCGTCGCCCTTGCCCTCGACGGCAACCCTGAGACCGCGAGCAGGATGCGCGCCGCGGGCGTCGACGTGCGCACATACGACGGCAGCGAGATCAGCGTCAAGGGAGACGGAGGGCCGACGTGCCTGACTCTGCCGCTCCGACGAGCCTGAGCCGATGCCCGGCCGCTAGTTCCCGAAGATTCCCTTGAGTGCCGCTCCGGCGATTCCCGCGGCAGCCGCTCCACCGACGCTCCCGCTCGAGGCGTCTTCCTGCTGCGGGAGGTAGGGCGCGATCGCGGCGGCCAGGTTCGAGATCGGCAGGGACTGCAGCCAGACGCGTCCCGGCCCGGTGAGTTTTGCGAGGAAGAGCCCGTCGCCGCCAAAGAACTTGTTCTTGATCCCCGGGACGGTCGTCAGGTCGAACGACACCTGCTCCTGGAAGAGCCCCACGTGGCCGGGGTGCACGCGCAGGCTCTGTCCCGGCTGCAGGTCGTAGATCATGACCTCGCCGTCGAGCTCGATCCATGCGTCTCCGGCGCCCTCGACCTTCTGCAGGATGAACCCCTCGCCGCCGAACATCCCGGCGCCGAAGCGCTTCTGGAAGCCCATCGTGAGCGTGACGCCCTCTGTCCCGCAGAGGAACCCGTGCCGGTGCACCATGTAACCGGGTCCGGGCTCGACCTTGATGGGAAGGATCTGTCCGGGCAGCTTGGTGGAGAAGGCGACCATTCCCGGGCCGCCCTCGGCGGTGTACTCGCTCATGAAGATCCCGCCGCCGCCGGCCGCCCGCTTGACCACCCCGAGCACGCCCTTGGCTCCGCCGGTCTGCGTCATCGTCGCCAGCTGGATCGCGTCGCTCATCCACGACAGCTCGCCCGACTCGGCGACGAGCTTGTCGCCGGGCTGGAGCGTCATCTCGAGCACCGGGAGAACGGTGCCCTTCACCTCCGCCTGCATGCGAAACTCCCTTCTGCCCGAGCGCGAATCGCCGGGGAACATTTCCTCAGCTGATGAGATATCGGAAACCGGAAGGGCTGACTTGACCGTGCGGCGGCCGCCCCCGATGCGCCCCTCCGGGCGGCCGTTCGGGGCGAATCGGTCCTTGTGTAGGATGGCCTTGACCGTGGAATCCGGCGCAGGAGGCGGCGCGATGGCCGAAGAGCAGGTGGACCAGATGGAAGAGCAAGCACAGGAAGAGACGAAGAAGAAGGGTGGAAAGGTGAAGAAGTTCTTTCTGTTCGCGATCCTCGCCGCCATCGTTGCGGCTGCGGTGAAGTTCTTCCAGGGGCGCAGCTCCGAGTTCGAAGAGGACGAGTGGCAGGAGCTTCCGCCTCCCGCGGGAGCCTGAGCACACCTCCCGGGGCCTGAGCACACCTCACCCCGCGCTCAAGCGCACCCGGCTCCGCGCCGACATTTGAGGCGAACGGAGGCCCTCGCCCGCGTCGACGCGAGGGACGGGAGCCATGTCGGACGTCCAGATCGACCCCGGGCAGACACAGACCACCACGCCGAGAGATGTCCCGCCGGTGTTCTCCACCGAGGTGGGCGACCTGCTCTTCTCACTGCAGGCACTGCTGCTCCGCGAGGGCGAGGGCGCGCCCGACGCCGAGTCGGTCCTTTCAGGAGAGCTCGACGCGGAGCTGTGGATCGACGGTCCGGGCGATCCCGGCGAGATCCGCATCGGCCTGCCGTCGCTTGCCCTCGAGCCCATCTCCGTGGAGGAGGAGACTCCCGCGGCGCCGACCGACATGTTCGGCCGGGTCAAGGAGCCCGAGCCGGAGTTGTGGGACGCGTCGACGGGAGCCGCGACACGGTACGCCCTCGAGCGCGAGATTTCGCTGCGCGGTTCGCGCGTCTCCGGGGCGCTGGTGACCATGGACATCTCGCCGCTCGCCGAGATCCGCGCTCAGTACGGGGACGCTCCGGCCGAGGGGATCCTGCGGGCGATCGTCGAGGCGATCCCGTTCGCGATGCGTGCCGAGGACCAGGTCTACCGAACCGGTACCGATGAGCTCACGCTCTACGTTCCGCGCGCCACGCTCGCGGACGCCGCCGGGATGGCCCTGCGGCTGCAGCTCGCGGTGAAGGACGTCCTCGTCCGCCGGGAGCTCCCCCCGGTCATGCTCTCGGTCAGGCCTTCGGAACGCGCCGCCGCCTGACGGCGCCGCGCACCACGCCACCTCTTGGTCCGAGACTCCCGCGCGAACCCTGCCCCGGCCGCTTGTCCCAAACGCGAACCCGGTGCAGGATGGACGCACGAGAGAAAGGAGGTGGTCCAGCTTGCAAGATAAGCACGCGACCCTCGAGGTGGCTGGCTGCTAGGCCGTCCCTCGGCGGGCCGGGGTAGCTGAACCGCCCCGCTCGCTCGCCGGGCCCGACCCGGCGGAATCCAACCAGACCACCGATCCCCCGATCCCGGGCTGGTCGACCGGGCGGCGCGAATGACGAGTGCCGAAGCGTCGGCGGGTGGATTCGAAGGCGAAACGGGAGCGGGGACCCGCATGCGGGTCCCCGCTCCCGCCTTTAGAGTGACGCCCATGAGCGCGGCCGCCGGGTCCGACGCGTGGACCGCCGCCTCGCGGGCGGCGGCGAACGCCGGTGTGTCGCTGCGGCGATTGACGACCCTCGACGACGCCGACCTCGTGCTGCGGCTGATCGAGCACACGTGGGGGGGCCAGGCGCTCCCGCGCGAGACCCTTCGGGCCCTGGAGCACGCGGACTCCGGCGTGATCGGCGCCGAGGCGGACGACGGATCCCTCGTGGGGTTCGTCCTCGGATTTCTCGGCACGGCCGGAGGCCTGCACGTCCACTCGCACATGCTGGCCGTCGTTCCGGATCGGCGGCACGGCGGCGTCGGGTTCGCCCTGAAGCTCGCGCAGCGCGCGGCCGCCCTCGACGAAGGGATCGACGACGTCCGCTGGACCTACGATCCGCTGCTCGCCCGCAACGCCTGGTTCAACCTGATGAAGCTCGGGGCAGCGGCGACCGAGTTCCTGCCCGACTTCTACGGCGAGATGGACGACCTGCTGAACGCGAACGATCGAAGCGACCGCTTCGAGGTCAGGTGGCGGCTCCGGGACGCGGGCGTGACGGCGAGAGCCGCGGGAGATCCGGCTCCGCTTCCCGGTCTCGAGGACGCGACCGCCGTCCTCGAGTGTGCCGGCGCCGATGGTGACGTCCGGCCGTCGCTCACCGGCGCGGCGATCGGTGCCCGTGCCTCTGTCGCGATCCCGCGCGACTATCCGGAGCTCCGCGCCCGCGACGCAGCGCTCGCGGCCGAGTGGCGTTCGGCGGCCGCGGAGGCGTTCGCGAAGTGCTTCGCCGCAGGCCTTTCGGCGGTGGCCCTGACGCGCGAGGCGGTCTATTTGTTCGCAGATGGTCAGGTGACCTGACGAATGCTGAGAGAGCCGTGCACGCCTCTGCGTCCGCGATGAGCGACATCGCCCTGCGCTCGGTGGAGCTTCGCGAGGTGGCGCTGCCGCTCGTGCGCCCCTTCCGTACGAGCTTCGGCGAGGACACCGAGAAGCGCTGTCTGCTGCTGCGCGTGGACGCGGGCGATGTCACCGGTTGGGGCGAATGCGTCGCCGACGTCGAGCCGCGCTACGGCGACGAGTGGAACGATGGGGCACGAATCTCGCTCGCTCGCTTCCTGATCCCCTCCGTCCTTGCCGGCGGCCCGATCTCGGATCCCGCGCAGGTCGGTGAGCGCGTGCGGTGGGTCCGTGGTCACCGCATGGCGAAGGCGGCGCTCGAGATGGCCGTTCTCGACGCGTGGCTCCGGGCGAACGAGACGTCGCTCGCCGCACACGCGGGGGCCGTCCGCGAGCGCGTTCCCTGCGGGGTGAGCGTCGGCATCGCCTCGACCGTCGAAGTCATGCTCGAGGAGATCCGGGGGTACCTCGCCAAGGGCTACCGGCGAGTCAAGCTGAAGATCGAACCGGGACGCGACCTGGACGTCGTGCGGAGGGTGCGCGACGAGCTGCCCGACACACCGCTGTCGGTCGACGCGAACGCGGCGTACTCGCCCGCCGACACGCCGCTGTTCCAGGCACTCGACGAGCTGGGCCTCGTCATGATCGAGCAGCCGCTCGGCCACGACGACCTCACCGACCACGCCCGTTTGCAGGCGCGGCTTCGGACTCCGGTCTGTCTGGACGAGTCGATTCGCAGCGCTCACGACGCGGTCGCCGCAATCGAGATGGGCGCGTGCCGCGTCATCAACATCAAGCCCGGCCGCGTCGGTGGACTGCTCGAGGCGAAACGGGTCCACGACGCGGCGCGCGAGCGCGACGTTCCCGTCTGGATCGGCGGGATGCTCGAGACCGGGATCGGGCGCGCCACGAACCTCGCCATGGCCGCGCTCCCGGGGGTGACGATGCCCGGGGACACGAGCGCGAGCGAGCGGTACTTCCTCGAGGACCTGACGACGCCGTTCGTCCTCGACTCGGCCGGAACGATGGCGGTGCCGTCGGGGCCCGGGATCGGTGTCGTGCCGCTGCCCGAGCGCCTCGCGGCCTGCTCGAGCGCGATCCAGCTGGTGCGGACCGCCGCCGAATAGAGAAGTTGTGGAAGACGGTCCCCGACCGGCCCTCGGCCCTCCTCGCCCGCGCGGAATCGTGCTAGGAAGGAAGCTGTGACGGGTCCGATGGCGCGAACGCCGCGGCTTCGCGGCGTCGTCGTGGTGGCGGTGGCTGCCGTGGTGGCGGCCGGTTCGGCCTTCATCGCCGGCGCCGCCCATTCGTCTCCCGCGCTGCCCGCCGTCGCACCCGACGTCCTCGTCGCGCGCACGCTGCGGGCCGTCGCGGCCGATCCGTCCGTTTCCGGGATGGTGGCCGTCCACGTCGACCTCGGTCTGCCCGACATCGCCGACCTCGGCGCGGAAACGGGCGGGGCCGGCGCGCTGATCGGATCCCTCAGCGGCGACCACCGCGTTCGCGTGTGGAACTCGCCCGACGGCGTGCGGATCTCGGACCTCCTTCCCACCGGCGAGCGATCGCTGATCGCTACGAAGACCGACCTGTGGCTTTGGGACTCGACCACCATGCAAGCGGTCCACGCGAACGTGCCCTCCGTCGCGGGGGAGGGCCCGGGCCGATCGGGCGCGCTCGGACCGCTGACGGCGGGCGTGGATCCGCTCGAGCTCGCGCAGCGGGCGCTGACGGCGCTCGACCCGACGACGAAGGTGTTCGTCTCGGGAACAGTCTCGGTCGCCGGCCGCCCGGCGTACGTGTTGTCGATCGAGCCGCGCACGGATCAGACGCTCGTCGGTCGCGTCGACGTCTACGTCGACGCGACCGGATGGCTTCCCCTCGGCGGGGCGATCTACGCGCGCGGCGCCGGTTCGCCTGCAGTGAGCGCGAAGTACACGTCGGTGAGCTATGGTCCGATCGCCTCGGGCGTCTTCGCGTTCACGCCGCCACGCGGCACGAAGGTCACCAGGCTTCCGTCGTCGATGTCGCCGCCGGGCCCGCGGATGCCGCGTGGCGGCTTTCCGCCGTACGAGTGCGCGCCGGCGATGGGCGGCTGCCCGGCGGGCACCGCGAACGCGCAGGCGAAGCTCCTATCGGGCAAGGAGCGGCGGCGTCTCGCCGCCCTCGTGGAGCGGCAGTCGCCCGTGCGGGTCGTCGGCTCGGGCTGGACGTCGGTCGTCGCGATCCGGGTGCAGTCCGCGGCGGCCCTCCAGAAGGCGCTCGGCGGCGCGGGGCTCGACCCGCGATCGCTCCTTCCGTTCTCCGGGCCGCTCTTC
Source organism: Actinomycetota bacterium (assembly GCA_035623615.1). Taxonomy (GTDB): domain Bacteria; phylum Actinomycetota; class UBA4738; order UBA4738; family UBA4738; genus DASPTB01. The sequence goes on along the minus strand of DASPTB010000071.1, from coordinate 6,909 downwards.
TCGGTGCGGCTCGCGCAGCACGGCGGCACGGCGTGGCTCGTCGCGGGAGCCGTCCCGCAGTCCGGTCTCGAGCGGGCCGCCGCGGAGCTGCCCTGAACGCGATCACGACCCGCGGGCTCTCCAAGCGCTACGGAACGGTCGCCGCGGTCGACTCCCTCGATCTCACGATCGAGCAGGGTGTCCTGTACGGGTTCCTCGGTCCGAACGGCGCCGGCAAGACCACCACCATCAGGATGGCCCTCGGGCTCATCTTCCCCACCGAGGGCGAGGTCGAGGTGCTGGGCCAACCGGTCTTTCAGGGTCAGGGCCCGCGCGACCGGGCCCTGCGCAGCGTCGGCGCGCTGATCGAGGAACCGGGCTTCTGGACGCACCTGTCGGGGCCCCGCAACCTCGAGTACTTCGCGCGCACGGCGGGGCCGGCCGACGACCGCCGCGCTCGCCTCGGCCGCGTCGACGACGTGCTGCGGACCGTCGGGCTCGAGCAGGCCGGCGGAAAGCGCGTCAAGGCCTACAGCCAGGGGATGCGGCAGCGGCTGGGGATCGCGCAGGCGCTGCTCGGGAAGCCGAACGTGCTCGTGCTCGACGAGCCCACCAACGGCCTCGACCCGCAGGGCATGCGCGAGATCCGCACGCTGCTTCGGCGGCTGGCCGACGACGGGGTCACGGTGTTCGTGTCGAGCCACCTGCTCACCGAGGTGGAGGCCATGTGCGACCGCGTCGGCGTGCTCGCGCGCGGCCGGCTGGTCGCGGAAGGGCCGCCGAGCGAGCTGCGTTCGTCCGGGAACCTCTTGCGGATCGAGGTCGACGATCGCGCCCGCGCCGAGGAGATCCTGCGCCGCGTCGAGGGCGTGGAGCTCGACGGAAGTGGGACCGCGCAGCTTCGGCTCCGGCTCGCGCCGCCGGCGACGGCCGCGGGCGTCAACGCCGCGCTCGTCGCCGGCGGCGTCGCCGTCTCGGCGCTCGTCCCGGAACACGAGAGCCTCGAGGACGTGTTCGTGTCGCTGGTCGAGGGCGAAGAGACGCCGCGATAGGGGGAGTGGGGGATGTTTCGCGTCGAGGTCGCGCGGGCGTTTCGCCGGCCGCGCACGTACGTGCTGGGGGCGTTGCTCGCGGGCGTCGCGATCCTGCCGTCGATCGTGCTCGCCACCTCGTCCGGACAATCCGGTGGTCCTCCGTTCTTCGAACAGCTCCGCACCAACGGCCTGTTCGGAGGCCTCGCGGCCGTAGGACTGATCGTGCCGTTCTTCCTTCCGCTCGGAGCCGGGCTGCTGTCGGGCGAGTCGGTGGCGTCCGAAGCGTCGTCCGGAACCCTTCGGTACCTGCTCGTGCGACCCGTCGGCCGCGTCCGCCTCGTCCTGCACAAGTACGCCGCGGTGATGACCCTCCTGGTGCTCGCCGTTGCGTGGGTGGCTTTCGCCGGGCTGGTGGCCGGCGGGATCGCGTTCGGCTACGGGCGCTTCCCGACCCTGTCCGGCGACGAGATCTCCGCCGTCATGGCGCTGGTGCGGATCATTGGGGCCGTCGTCTACGTCGCCGTCGGCGTCACCGGCCTCGCGGCCATCGGTGTGTTCTTCTCAACGCTCACCGATTCGGGCGTCGGCGCCGCGATCGCGACGGTGGCGATCGCCATCATCAGCCAGATACTCGACGGGCTCTCATCGCTGCATGCGATTCATCCGTACCTGTTGACACATCAGTGGCTCGCGTTCGCCGACCTGTTCCGCTCCCCGATCGCGTGGGACGCGATGCGTCAGGGCGTCCTTCTGCAGATCGGATACGTGGCCGTGTTCCTGGCGGCCGCGCTCGCAGTCTTCACGCGCAAGGACGTCACGTCCTGACGGTCACCGGGCGCCGGCGCCGAACCCCTCCGTCGCCGCGGATCGTCAGGCGGGCAGCCCGGTCGGGCGCTCTCCCCACAAGAGGATCGCCGGCGCGCGGTGGTCGTGTCCGAGGATCGAGAGCGATCCCGCCTCGGCCCGCAGCTGCGACCCGAGCGTGATGGGGAACCCGAGATACCGGGCCGTCATGGCGCGCAGGCAGTGCCCGTGGCCGAACAGCAGGACGTCGCCGTCCACCTCGCCCACGAGCGCGAGGAGCCGGTCTGCGCGCGTGGAGATCTCCTCGGGCGACTCTCCGCCGGGGCAGCCGTCGGCGAACAGATCCCAGCCGGGGTCGCGGCCCCGGATCTCCGCCGTCGTCAGGCCCTCGTACTCGCCGTAGTCGACCTCGCGGAGCAGGCCGGTGAGCTCGGCGTCCGGGTAGCCGGCGAGCCGGGCCGTGTCGCGCGCGCGGCGAAGCGGGCTCGACAGCACGCGGGCGAACGCGCGCCCGGCCAGAAGGCCGCCCACCGCGGCCGCCTGCCGTTCCCCTTCCCCGACCAGCGCGAGGTCGGTGACGCCGGTGTGCTGCCGTGAGATCGACCACTCGGTGTCGCCGTGGCGAACGAGCCACAGCCGTCGCTCTCCGGCCACGGATCCGCCGTCAGCCTTCGGGCTCGCCCGCCGTCGCCGAGGCGTCCCGGTCGCCTTTGGACCTCTCGACGACGTCCGGACGCCGAGGTGTGGCGGCTCCGGTCCCGACTCCTTCTCCGTTCAGGCCGGTGACCGAGGTGCCGGGCAAGACCCGGGCGTGAAACCTCGACGTGGCGGTTCGGAGCATGGCCCATTATCTCCGGGGCCGCGGCTACGCCGTCTGCTGTAGGGCGCCCGAGGGCTTGAAGCCGGCGTGCGGGTTTCCCGATGATGATGCCCGCGAGGCACCTCGGGGGCCCTTCCCCGCCCCCCGGCCTCGCGACCCCAGCCGGCCGGCGGCGGACGGCCGGGGCGCCGTTCACGCGGCGCCCGGCAGCGGCCGTTCCTCCGTCGCCGGCGAAGCAGCCGCCGGCCCGCCCTTCCGCAGATCCTGCAGGGACGTGGGCGAGGACCACCGTCGGAGCTTGATCCTCAGGAAGTACCGCTCGACGAGGTAGTACGAGGCGGTCGCCACCGCGAAGACCGTGACGAGCCGGATGATCGCCGCGGGCAGTGCCGGCACGCCCGGGAGCCGCAGCACGATGAAGATCGCGTAGTTCCACAGGTACAACGCGTACGAGATGCGGCCCACGAAGCGCATGGTCCGCGACTCAATCGGCGTCTGGATGAACCGCGGTGCCGCGCGGTCGACGAGACTCCAGAGCAGAAACGCGGAGGCGACGGCGACGATCCCGAAGCCGTCGTACTGCATGTACAGTTGCGGCTGAACCCCCGAGTCCGGGCCGAGGAAGAGCGCGAACACGAGCACCGTGGCGAGCCCGGCGGCGCCCGCGACGGCGAGCGTCCGGCGAGACGGCGACCGTCGCTGCACGATGAACGCGAGCGCGCAGCCGATGAGGAGCCCGTCGGTGTGCGTGTCGGGCGTGGCGTACAGGCGGTCCCACATGGCTCCGCCGTGCATGAACAGCAGCGCCCGGTGCAGCTGGATGAGCGCCGCCACGATCAGGGTGAGCTGCAGAGCGCGCGACTGCCGCGCGTTCGGGACGAACATCAGCACGAGCAGGAGGATGCCCGGCCAGAGCAGGTAGAACTGCTCTTCGATCGACAACGACCACATGGGATCCATGAAGCCGGCGTGCAGCGGCGTCGCCCCGGGCAGGACCCACCGCAGATCGGTGGCGTACAGGAGCGCGTACGGGATGCCCGTGAGCGTCGGCGCGCGGTAGTGCAGCGGCACCAGCGACGTGTGCGCCGCGATCGCGACGATGCCGATCATGACGAAGAGCGCTGGGAGCAAGCGCAGCGCCCGCCGCATGTAGAAGCGCCCCAACGCGATCGAGCCGGTGTGGTCCCACTCGGCGACCAGCAGCGAGGTGATCAGAAACCCGCTCAGGACGAAGAAGACGTCGACGCCCACGATCCCGCCCTCGGTGAAGCGCCAGAAGACGCGTGGGCCCTGTTCGCCCAGGTGGTTGAAGAGCACGATGATGATCGCCAGCCCGCGAAGCCCGTCGAGGGCGGGCATCCGGTGACGCGACGACAACTCGGGCGCGCGGGGCGCGCCGGCCTCGGCGCCCTTCCCCCCCGTCACCTCCGTCCCCTTGCCGACCGCGCTCATCCGCTCACTCCCACGGGCTCCCTGCGCAGGGTGAGCCTCGGACGTCTGCTCGCGGTGCCGGACTCCGGAAGGGGATCGCGCCGCACCCACTGCGCGACCGCGAGCACGAGCAACACGTCACGAACAAGAACGGCGATCTCGAACGCCCCGATCGGCGCTCCGTGGTAGGTCGCGAAGCTCGCCGACCCCACGTCGTGGAACAGGCGCCCGAACCACGAGAAACGCGTGAGGAACACGGCGACCTCGGCGGCCTCGAACGCGGCGAAGAGCCACGGCCCCACGCCCATCAGCGCGAACCAGGGGAGGAGCCACAGGCTGTACTGGGGCGAGTAGACCTTGCTCGCGAGGAGCGCGCCGGCGACGAACGGGAACGCCAGCTCCCAGCGCGGGAACGACGGGCAACGCCGGTGCCGCGCCCACCATGCGGTCCCGACCACGACCACGAAGCCGACGAGCTCGAACTCGGAGATGACGTTCGGGGCCCACGGGCAGTACGAGGAAGCGCCGACGTAGCGGGTGCAGCCCGCGAACCAGACGCTGTCCCAGTCGGCCGTCCGGCCCGCGTTCCAGGTGAAGAAGTACGCCCACGAATGCAGCGCCGTCACCATGAACGGCACGTTGATCACGGCCCACGCCGCGGCCGCCGTCCCGCACATCACCGCCGCCGCGCGCCGCTGCCGGTCACGCAGGCGGTGCAGCGCGAACGCCGCCAGGACGAGCGCCGGATACAGCTTCGCCGCGACCCCAACCCCAAGGAGCACGCCCGCCCACCCGTCCCGCTTCCGCAGGAACAGGATCGTGGCCGCCGTGGTGAGTGCCACCGCCACGAGGTCCCAGTTCATGAACGCGTACAGCAGCAGAGTGGGCGCAAGCGCGAAGTACAGGGCTCGCAGCCCGGCGAGCTGCCACAGGAACCAGGCCGTCAGCAACGCGAGGAGCGCCAGCGCGGCGGCGTTCACCCAGAAGAACGACGCCGGCGAGCGCGACAGCCAGGCGGCCGCCCGGAGGAAGTACATCGTCACGGGCGGGTACTCGTCGCAGGGCCGCAAGGAATGGCAGGCGTCGATGTAGGGGAGCCGTCCGCCGGTCAGGTGCTCGGATCGGTACAGGGGAACGATGTCCGAGTAGCAGTAGTCCCGGTACTGGCGCCCGTCCTTCCAGGCCCCGGAGGCGCAGTGGGCCTTGAGGGCGGCGCCGGCGCCGAGCGTGAACAGGGTCGCGGCCAGCACCGCGACCAGGGAAAGGACACCCGCGCCCGCCCGGACGCCCGGGACGAGGCTGGTCCCGAGAGGGGACTTCGCCTCCACGCAGGGAATATCGGCCGGATCGGGGGGTGTCTTTCGGCTACTTCGGCTCGAGCGGGGAGGGGTCCTTCCAGGTGTAGTCCACGCGGAAGAACCCCCGCACGGGGTCGGCGATCCCGATGTTGTGCTGGATCGGCGTGGCGGACCCGGGGTTGGCCACGTTCAGTCGGAGATGGACGCCGTCGCCCTGGGCCGGGTCGGTGTTCGGATCGTAGAGATGAACGGTCAATTCCTGGACGTCGTAGTCGTACGCATAGGCCAGGACCTGGTGGTTCTTCCCGAGGTCCTTGGGGTTGGACGACTGGACGGTCACGAGCCCGAGCGGACACGGGTGCCCGGCATCGAGGTCGGCCTTGATCCTCGGCCACTCCTCGTTGACGGTCTTCCACGCGACGCCACGGCGGGTGACCATCCACAGGTCGGTGTCGCCGTCGGCGGTGTTCATCCAGTCGTAGTACTTCAGCACGCCATCGGGCAGGTTGAAGCTGTCGATCAGCCGCCCCACGATGTACTCGAACAGCGGCGAGCCCTCGGGCGGCCGGTCGTCGGAGAGTTGCGGGAGCCCCGCCTGGAACACGTCGCGAACGGTGAACGCCATTCCGCCGCACAGGCCATTGCTCGCGTCGCCGATCCCGACCTTGCCCACGCCGGGCACAGAGACCTGGATCGCGGGCTCCGAGGGCCAGGAGTTCACGAATCGAAGGCCGTTCCTGCTGGGCAGGAAGTTCGGCACGGCCGGCATCGGCCGATTTTAGGACAAATCGCCCTGAGGCTCTCCCGCAGGTAGGATCGTGCCGTGCTGGCTCGGTGGGGGATCCGGCTCCTCTCGTCGCTGATCGGGATCGCGGCGGGCCTGCTTCTGGCGTCGGCGCTGCTGAGCGGGCTCTCGATGACCGTCACGGCCGTCGTCGAGGCGACGATCGTGTTCTGGGTCGTTCACCTGATCGTGCAGTTCCTGGCCCTGCGCATCCTGATCCGACAACCCTCCGTCGCGATGGTCGGCCTGCTGGCCCTGGCCTCGACGGTGGTCTCGCTGTTCGTCGTGAACCTGATCGTTCCCGGCCTGACGATCAGGGGAACGACGACCTACCTGTGGGCGACGCTCATCGTCTGGGTCACGACATCGATCGGCGACTTCATCGGCACCCGCAAGATCCGTGAACGCCGGCGCGGCGGAGGCTAGACACCGGCGGACCGGTCTAGCAGTAGGCCGTCCCGAAATCGTCGGGATGGTTGTCCCTTACAACAGTATCCGGAGACAGCGACAAGCCTGCGTCGCAATCGGAGATGCCACCGCCGATGCCGGGGCCAAGGCCAAGGCCATTCCTTGCTCTGTTGTGGGTGATGCGTGAGTCGGTGACCGTCCCGGAGGCGGATCTGACGAAGATCCCGCCACCGCCCCACCCGGCCGTGTTGTACATGACGGAGGACGAATCCATGGTCAACTCCTCGAACTCGCCGGCGATGCCTCCCCCGTCTTGGTGCGCGCGGTTTCCGACGACGATCGAGTCGGTCA
>DASPTB010000043.1:0-27871 GCA_035623615.1 Actinomycetota bacterium | reverse complement strand
GGGCGACGTGCGCCGTGACGCCGAGGCGATCTCCGCATTCTCGAAGTCCGACGCCGACGCCTACGTGGAATTCGACCGCTACTTCGACCGTGTCGCCACGATCCTCAAGGACCTGCTGTTCGTCATCCCGCCGGGCATGCGTGCCGGCGATGTTCCGCGGTGGCTTGCCATCGCCGGCCGACTGCGCCGCTGGCGCGGCCGCGACGTCCACGAGGCCGTGCGGCTGTTCACGATGAGCGCGGCGGACTTCCTCGACGAGTGGTTCGAGGACGACCGCGTCAAGGGGGCGATGGCGACACAGGCGGTGATCGGCGCCTGGTGCGGCCCCATGAGCCCCGGCTCGGCCTACGTCCTCATGCACCACTGGATCGGCGAGATCGACGGGCACGGTGGGGCATGGGGGTGGGTGCACGGCGGGATGGGCGGCGTGAGCGAGGCGATCGCGCGGTCGGCCCGCGCCGCGGGAGCTGAGATCCGCACCGACGCCGCGGTCCGCCGCGTCGACGTGCGGGACGGGCGGGCGCGCGGCGTCGAGCTCGAGGACGGGAGCGTCATCCGCGCGAGAAACGTGATCTCGAGCGCCCACCCCGTCACGACCTACCTCGACCTCGTGGGCGCCGCGCACCTCCCGGAGGAGGTGGTGCGCGACGTGAAGCGCTACCGGAGCCGGTCCGGCTCGGTCAAGGTGAACGCCGCGCTCGGCGACCTTCCACGATTCAGCGCGTGGAAGGGCGACGTGCCCGGCGATCCGCACACCGGACTCACGGCGATCTCGCCGTCGATCGCGTACCTCGAGCAGGCGTGGGACGCGGCCAAGTACGGACGCGTCAGCGACCACCCCTACATCGAGGCGATCTTCCCCAGCGTGATCGAGCCGGGGATCGCACCGGAGGGGAAGCACGTCATGCTCGCGTTCACGCAGTACGGCCCCTTCGACCTCGAGGGGACGACGTGGGACGCCGAGCGGGACGCGTACGGCGCCCGCGTGGTGCGAACGCTCGCCGAGTACGCCTCCGGATTCGAGGACGCCGTCGAAGAGATCGAGGTTCTCGCGCCACCCGATCTCGAGGAGCGCTACGGACTTCTCGGCGGCAGCATCTTCCAGGGCGACATGTCGCCCGACCAGATGTTCTCGTTCCGGCCCATCTATGGGTACGGCGACTACCGCACGCCCATCAAAGGGATGTACCTGTGCGGCTCGGGCACGCACCCCGGCGGCGGGGTCATGGGCGTGCCGGCGCGGAACTGCTCGCGGGTCGTCCTCGCCGACGTCCGGCGCGCGCGGCTGACCTCGCCGGGATCGAGTCGCCGGACCTAGCTTCCGAATCCGAGGCCGAGGCGGAGCCGGCGGTCAGCCGGCCAGGGCGCGAGCCAGATCGCGCAGCGAAACGACACCCACGACGTGCCCCCCTTCCACGATGGGCAGGTGCCGGAACCCACCCCGCAGCATCCTGCCGAGGGCGCCGCGCACGGTCTCGCTCGGGGGAATGGTCATCGGATCCTTCGTCATCCACTTCGTGACGGGCGATCCGAGCGCCGCGGTCGGACTCCGCCGCAGCGCGTGCAGGACATCGCGCTCGGTGAAGATCCCGATCAGCGTGTCGTGGTCCATCACGAGCGCCGAGCCCACCCGTGCCGCCTCCATGACCGCGGCCGCCGTCGAAACGCGGTCGTGGCCCTCGATCATGAGCAGGTCGGCGCTCATCACCTCGCGAACGAGCTTGGGGCGGCGTGGCGCTCGGGTGCGTGGACGGGAGCCGGTCGACGACCCCGCCGCGCCCGAGGCCTTCTTCTGAGCCGGCATGGCCACGATGCTCCGCCGAACCGGCCGGGTCCGTCAACCTCGTGCCATTCCCCGCCGGCGCTAGGCTGGCGAACATGGACTTCGAGGCCACCGGTGAGACCCTGCGCGCTCGCCGCGCTGCGCTGCAGCGCGAACTGCATGCCCTGACCGCCCGGCCGGTCGAGGCGACTCCCTCCGTGTCGTTCGGCAAGCGGGTCGGCGACGGTACCACGGAGGCGGTCGAGCGCATCAACACGACGGCGGCCGCCCGCTCGATCGCGGCCTCGCTCGCCGAGGCCGACCGCGCGCTCGCGAAGCTGGAAGAGGGCTCCTACGGCCTCTGCGACCGCTGCGGCAAGCCGATCGGCGACGAGCGCCTCGAAGCGATCCCCTGGGCCACGCTCTGCGTCGCCTGCGCCGCGGGCCGGGCCGGCGACGGGCGGCGCGTCGGCACGGGGTCGAGCGGAGGCGAGGACGACCGGTAGGTCGGACGAGCCGGACGAGCTGGCCGAGCAGGCGGCAACCCTCGAGACCACCAGCGCGCACATGTCGCCCGGCATGGAGGGAGCCCCAACGCGCAAGCCGGCTTCACCACCGATCGCCCGGCGCCCGGCGACGTCGCGCGTAAGCGGCCGGTTCGGTCGCTCGGGGGACACCTGATCGACGCGGCTCGAATCCTTCGGGGGATTTCTTCGTTTCGCGCTCCGCCGCGGCTGCGCGGCCGCGACTCGTTGGATAGAGTGAACCTTCCCTGGAGCGCTCTTCGATCGCTGCGCGTCGTCATATCGCCCGTCATCGACGAATGAGAGAGCGATGAAGCACATCCGAACGTTGGGCCGGCATTGGTTTCCTGCTGCGCTCGCAGCCGCATGCGTCGCAGTGGTGGCCTCGCCGGCGGCCTTCGCGAGCGGCGCCGGCGCAGCGGGCGCGCGTGCCGCCACGCATTTCCCCCCCACCGTCAGCCGGGAGACACAGCTTCCGCTCGGCGCCATGGCCGGCGCCCGCCCGTCCGTGACGCGCTCGAACGGCGGCGTGCGCGCCGCGCGACCGGTCACGACGGCCCCGCGGCGAATCTGCGCCTCCATCGACTTCACCGAGGTCGGGGTGTCGTGGGAGCAGCACGGCGCCCCCCGCCGGCCGGTCTCGGCGACGGTCTCGGTGAGCGGCGGCGGCGCATCCTCTCCCGTTCTTCTCCGCGACGAGGAATTCGACGGCGGCCCCGATCCCGGCTCCACCGAGCGACGCCGGTCCCTGCACGCGACCGAGCCGCTCTGGACGGGACGCGGGCGCTGCGTCGAGGTCTCGCTGCACCTTCCCGCCGGCGTCACGGTCGCCGGTGCGCGGGTGGCGTTCCTCAACACCCTCGGCACCGCGTTCGGCGGCCCCGCTGTGCTGACGCCGCTGCCGATCCCCGCGGCCGCGGAGACCGACGCCCTCCCCGAGCAGTCGTCCGCGACCAAGCCCACGATCATCAGCCGGAAAGGGTGGGGCGCCGACCCCGGCAAGATCAACTGCTTCTTCGGGTACGCGCCCGCGCTCAAGATGGCCTTCGTCCACCACACCGACACGCCGAACGACTACGGCCCCAGTCAGTCGGCGGCCATCGTCCGCGGAATCTACGCGTACCACACCGACGTCCACAAATGGTGCGACATCGGCTACAACTTCCTCGTCGACCGTTACGGCCGCATCTTCGAAGGCCGGCAGGGCGGTGAAGACGAGCCGGTCATCCCCGCGGCCGTCAAGGGCTTCAATACGGACACCGTCTCGGTCGCCGCCATCGGGACGTTCACCACCGCGACGCCGCCGCCCGCGATGCTCGGCTCGATCGAACACCTCCTCGCGTGGCGCCTGTCGCTCGCCGGCATCTCACCTGGAGCCACCGCGTACATGGAGTCGGGAGGCGGGATCGGTGTCCGGTGGAAGAAGGGCACGTGGGTCCACCTCCGCACGATCTCGGGCCACCGCGACGCGAACTTCACCTCCTGTCCGGGCAACCGCCTGTACGCCGACCTCCCGGCCATTCGCTCCGCCGTCGCGAAGCTCATCCACACGTCGACGGGCGGAACCGTTGTCTTCGCGGCCGACGCGGGCAGCGCCTCGCAGATCTTCGCCGAGAACGCCGACGGGACGGACCTGCGGCAGGTGACGAACGTGGCCGGCGGCGCGTCCGACCCGGCGCTCTCCCCCGACGGCACGCGGGTCGCCTACGTGGTCGGGACGGAGACGTCGGCGAACATCTGGGTGAAGCCGCTCTCGGGCGGAACGCCGCAGCAGGTCACCGACTCGTCGGGGTTCAACGGCACGCCGGCCTGGTCGCCCGATGGTACGCAGCTCGCCTTCACCAGCGACCGCGGTGGGAACGACGACATCTGGATCGTGACGCTGAAGAGCGGCTCGCTACGGCAGGTCACCGAGAATCCCGCCACCGATACCGATCCCACGTGGAGCCGCCTCGGAACGGGACTCGCGTTCGCGAGCAACCGGACCGGCAACTTCGACATCTGGACGGTGAGCCTGAGCTCGGGCGTCCTCACCCAGCGCACGACCGACCCCGGCGACGACACGCAACCCGCGTGGGCGCCGGACGGAACCGAGATCGCGTTCGTGAGCAATCGGACGGGGAACGACGACATCTGGGCGCAGGACGTCGAGAGCGGGAAGATCCGGCAGATCACCACCGACCCGTCCGACGACCAGGCACCGTCATGGTCGGGTAACAGCGGCCGGATCGCGTTCGAGAGCGACCGATCGGGAACCGAACAGATCTACGTGCGGAACATCAACACGACGGGCGCGCTGCAGCTCACCACCGCGGGCGGCGCCGACCCCGGCTGGCGGCGGTAGGAACCAGCGCCTCCGTCGGGCGACGGAGTCATGCCCCGCCGGCCCGCTCGTACACGAGCCGGCCGTCGACGAACGTCATGTCGACCCGCGCCGAGCCCACCTCGTCGGCGGGATGCGCGAAGAGGTTCCGATCGAGGACGACCAGATCCGCGATCGCTCCGGGACGGATCACTCCCGTCTCGTCGAGATGGTTCACGAACGCCGATCCGGCCGTGAACGCCGCGATCGCCGACTGGAGGGTGATGCGCTCGTGCGGCAGCAGCGCCCCGGCGGCGTCTCCCTCCTCGGTCGCGAACGCGTAGCCGGGCGGCGCGGCGCGATTGACGCCCACGTGCATCTGCTGCAGAGGGTCGGCCGTGGAGATCGGCCAGTCGCTTCCCGCCGCGAGCTGCGCGCCGTGCGCCAGCAGGCTCCCGAACGGATACATCCAATCCGAACGCGGCTCCCCGAGGAAGGGAATGGTCAGGTCGGTGAGCTGAGCGTCCATCTGCGCCCAGAGCATCTGCGCGTTCGCGCTCACGCCCAGCGCCCGGAACCGCGGCCGGTCGTCTGGGTGCACGACCTGGATGTGGGCGACGTGCGGCCGCGTGTCGCTCGTTCCGTTGGCGCGCCGCGCTGCCTCCACGGCGTCCAGCGCGTCTCGGACCCCGCGGTCGCCGATCGCGTGGAAGTGCGGCTGGAAACCCTCCGCGTCGAGCCGGACGACCCAGTCCCTGATGTCGCCGGGGTCGAAGTACGTCAGGCCGCGGCCGCCGGACGCGTCGGCACCCGACCCCAGGTACGGCTCGAGCATCGCCGCCGTGAAGTTCTCGCACACGCCGTCGTACATGATCTTCACGGTCGACGCGCGAAAGCGCCCAGCGGGATCCTCCTCGGCGAGCGCCCGCCGTTCCCTGAATCCTTCGATCTGGTCGGCGAGCGGCACGCCCCGGCGGAGCCACAGGGACGCCACGACCCTTCCCGTCAACTCGCCCTTCCCGTCCACAGCGCGGTAGGCGTCGAAGCAGTCGGGGATCCCCGCGTACGCGTCACCGACGATCGCCTCCTGCCAGGCGCTGATCCCGAGGGCGTGCAGGTACTCCTGCGCGGCCAGCACTCCCCGCTCGCGATCGGCCGCTTCGACCGGCGGGATGACGCGCTCGACGAGCGACATCGCTCCCTCTTGCAGCGTCCCGATCGGCTCGCCGTCACCGCTGCGCTCGACGCGGCCGTCGACGGGATCAGGAGTCGAGGCGTCGACGCCGGCGAGCGCGAGCGCCCGCGAGTTCGCCCAGGCGCCGTGGTGGTCGCGATTCAACAGGAACGCGGGCCGGTCCGGCACGATCGCGTCGAGCTGCCCGCGAGTGGGAACGCCTCCCGGGAACATGTCGAGCGACCATCCCGCCCCGAGGATCCAGGGGGCGTTCGGCGCGCGTTCGGCGTACGCACGTACGATCCGCGCATAGTCCTCGAGCGAGTGGCTCTCGGACAGGTCGACGCGCGTGGCGCGGTCGAGCCCGCCCGCCGACGCGTGGACGTGCGCGTCCTGGAACGCGGGAAGGAGCATCCGGCCGGCAAGATCGACGATCTGCGTCGCCGGGCCGCACGCCTCTCTGACGTCGCGGCCGGTTCCGACGGCTTCGATCCGGCCGTCGCGCACCGCAACCGCTTCGGCCCAGGGGTGGACCGCGTCCACCGTGTAGACGGCGCCGCCGACGAACGCAAGGTCGGCCTCGGCTGACATGGGGCCGAAGTCTAGCCCCGAGCCGTCCCGTGGGGCCAACCCGAAGGCCGGGCGGCCGGTCCTTCGCCACTCGGATACGATGCGCCGGGAGGAGCGAGGTGGGGGAATGACCGAGGGGGTGGTGGCGACCGCGGCGGACGAGGGCGTGATGCATGGCTTCCCGCCGGACCGGGACCATCGCGTCACGCTCGAGAACTGGCAGTCTCCGCCGTTCAACCGATGGTCGTTCCAGCACGTCAGCGAGATCCTGCACACCGCGCGAATCCCTCGAAGCGGCACCCGCTGGGAGCTCCCGGCCGCGACCGGCGGGCCCGACCTCGACGCGGTGTCGTTCGAGTTCCCAGGCGGCGGGACGTCAACCATCGGCGACTGGCTGCCCGCCTCCTACACCGACGGCATGCTGGTGCTGCACGACGGCCGGGTGGTGTTCGAGATCTACCAGAACGGAATGCGACCCGAGTCGCTGCACCTGTCGATGTCGGTCGGCAAGTCGATGACGTCCCTGCTTGCGGGCATCCTCGTCGATCGCGGCCTGATCCGGCTCGAGGCGCCCGTCACCGAGTTCGTCCCGGAGATCGAGGGCTCGGGCTACACGGGCGCCACCGTCCAGCACCTGCTCGACATGGCCGTCGCCCTCGACTACACCGAGGACTACACAGCCCAGCAGCACGAGTTCTGGAAGATCGACTACGCGTGCGGGTTCGGCCCCGACCGCGGCGGCGCGCCCGCCGATTGCATCCTCGACCTGCTGAAGACGTTCCACGGCGTCGACCGTCCCCACGGTGAGGTGTTCCTCTACTGCTCGCCAGACACCGACCTGCTCGGGATGATCTGCGAACGGGTGACGGGAACGCGGTTCGCCGACCTGTTCGCGCACGAGCTGTGGGGACCACTCGGGGCCGAGTGGGACGCCGACATCACGCTCGATCCCGCGGGGACCGCCGTCGTCGATGGAGGCTTCGACGTGTCCCTGCGCGACTACGGCCGCGTCGGGCAGCTCGTGCTCGAGAGCGGCGTCGCGCAGGGGAGGCAGGTCGTCCCGGCGGCCTGGATCGAGGACTGTTGGAAGCCGAACCGCGAGCCGTTCCTGCGCTCGACGGCGGCGGAGCTGATCCCCGACGGGTCGTACCACAACAAGTGGTGGCAGTTCGGTGGGCGACTCCACGCATGGGGCATCCACGGGCAGATGATCGCCGTCCACCGCGAGTCGCGGACAGTGGTTGTGATCGTCTCGTCCGAGCCGGCCCCCGACGACGACGCGACGCGCCTGACGCACGCCGCGATCGTCGGAGCGATCACGCGCGCGTTCGGGGGTCCGGGGGGGTAGCAGCGACGACCGCAGCGAGGCGGCTGCGAACCCCATGGCGTCGGACGCGACGCGCAGGCGGCGCACCGACGAAGATGAACTAGCTCCTGAGCCGGACACCGCCGGGGTCGTAGTAGGGCCGCAGGCTCGCCTCGGCGGCGAACGCCTCGCCCCGGATCTCGACCTCGATCATGCATCGCTGCAGCCATTCCTGGGTGATGGGCTCGTCGCTCTCGATCCACGCGAGCCCGACCGGTGCGTTGAGCGTGGGGCCGAAGGCGCCCGACGTGACGAAGCCGCGCCGCTCGCCATCCACGAGCACCGACTCTCCATGCCAAAGGGTCGGACCGGAGCCGGCCACCCGAACGGACACGAGTCGCCGCGTTCGCGACGCCCCCCGAACCGCCTTCAGCGCTTCGCGTCCCACGAAGTCCGCGTCCTTTTCCGCGACCGCGAAGCCCAGCCCCGCCGCGAAGGGGTCGTCGAGCGGCCCCATGTCGTGGCCCCACGAGCGGAAGCCGCGCTCGAGCCGGAGGGCGTCGAACGCGAAGAATCCGGCATGCCTCATCCCCGCCTCGGCGCCTGCGGCAACGAGCTTGTCGTGCAGGTCGGCCGCGAACTCCGTCGGCACCCACAGTTCCCATCCGAGCTCACCGACATAGCTCAGCCGCAGCAGCCACGCGCGGGCCCAAGCGACGTCCGCCTCACGAGCGGCCATGAACGGGAACGCCTCGTTCGACAGTGCCGTGTCCGTCGTCGCCGACAGCACCTCGCGCGCCCGCGGCCCGGTCAGCAGCAGCACCGCGAACCCGCTCGTCACGTCCGTCACCGTCGCCTCGCGGGGGAGGCCCGCCCTCAGCAGCATCTCTGTCCGACGCTGGGCGAGCGTCGGCGCCGCGACCAGGAAGCGATCCTCGCCCAGGCGTGTCACCGTCGGATCCATCTCGATCCCGCCCCGCTCGTTGCAGGCGAGCGTGTAGACGACGCGTCCGCACGGCACGTCGAGGTCGCTCGTGAAGAGCCGTTGCAGCCCGGCGAGCGCCCCAGCTCCCTCGACCATGAACTTCGAGTACGTGGACAGGTCGAAGAGCGCGGCGCCTTCGCGCGCGGCGCGACCCTCCTCGCCCACCGGCGCGAACCAGTTCGGGCGGTCGAACGAGTACCCGTAATCGCGTGTCGCCTCATCGATCGCGAACCAGTTGGCCCGTTCCCAGCCGGCCGCCTCGCCGAACACCGCGCCTGCCTGGTCGAGCCGGTCCCAGAGCGGCGTGCGCCGCACGCCCCGTGCGGTGGCCGGCTGCAGGCCGGGCCAGTGCATCGCGTACAGCCGACCGAGCATCTCGCCCGTGCGCTCGCCCAGCCACGCGCGGTTGTTCTGCCAGCCCCCCGAGCGCGCGACGTCCACCTCGGCGAGATCGCGCGTCGGGCGGCCCTCGACGATCCACTCGGCGAGCGCCGCCCCGGCGCCCGGCGCGTAGATGATTCCCTGCGAGTTGAACCCGGCCGCCACGTACAGCCTCCGGACCTCGGGAGTCTCTCCAAGGTGGAAGTTGGAGTCGGGCGTGAAGCTCTCGGGCGCCCGCAGGTAGTGCTCGAACTCGAGGCCCTCCAACTCCGGCAGCCGCTGCCGGGCGGCCGCCAGGACCGGGGCGAAGTGGTCCCAGTCCGCTCCGAACTCGACGAAGCCGCCCACGTCGATCGCGGCCGGCGCTCGGGGTTTCCCTCGCGGCTCGAACGCGCCGATGACGTAGCGCCCGCGGTAGTGGCGCACGTAGAGGTAGCCGTCGAGGTCGCGCAAGATCGGGAGCGACTCCTCGGCGCCGGGCGCCTCCTTCGTCATCACCCAGACGTGCTCTGCCGGGAACAGCGAGATGGAGACGCCGGCCATCCTCGCGACCTCGGACGACCAGAGCCCCGCCGCGACGACCGCGTGGTCGCACTCGATCACCCCGCGATCGGTGACCACGGCCTCGACGGACGGAACCCGTGCGCCCTCCGGGCCCCGCAGTCGGAACCCGGTCACGCGAACCCCTTCCACGAAGGTCGCCCCGCCGGCGTTCGCTCCGGTCGCCAGCGCGAGGGCCGCGTCGCCGGGATTGACGGTCCCGTCGGTGGGGAACAGCGTCCCACCGACCACGTCGTCGATTGCGGCAGGGGGCCAGTGGCGTTTCACGTCGGCCGGCTCGAGGACCTCTGCCGGAACGCCGGCGTCTCGCGCCAGGCCGACCGCGTACAGGAGCTCCTGCATGCGAGCCTCCGTGCGCGCGACGGTCAGCGCGCCCACCCGGCGGAACCCCGTCTCGACCCCGGTCTCCGCCGGCAGCCGCTCGTACACGTCGGCGTTCACCTTCGACAGCTCGGTCAGGGCGTGTGTCCCGCGCACCTGAGCGACGAGGCCCGCGGCGTGCCAGGTCGTTCCGTTGGTCAGGTGCCCGCGCTCGAGGACCACGACGTCGCCGACGCCGAGGCGCACCAGGTGGTAGGCGACGCTCGCGCCGACGATGCCGCCGCCGACGATCACGACGCGCGCCGACGACGGCAGGTCGCCCGTCGCGAACGTCGCCCGGAGGTCGCGGTTGGCCAGGTGCTCGGTGATCACGGGCGGTATTTCACACGATCCGCCGCTCGGTCGCCCACCGCGTGAGCTGGTGGCGGTTCGACAGCTGAAGCTTCCGCAGCACCGAGGACACGTGCGTCTCGACCGTCTTCACCGAGATGTGCAGCTCGGAGGCGACCTCCCGATACGTGTAGCCGCGCGCGATCAGCCGGAGCACCTCCCGCTCGCGGCCGCTCAGGCGGTCGAGCTCGGGGTCGAGCTCCGCCGGCTGCGGGTCGGTGAACGCGTCGAGCACGAACCCCGCGAGCCGCGGCGAGAACACGGCGTCGCCCTCGTGTACCCGGCGGACCGCGTCGACGAGCTCGGCCGGCGAGATCGTCTTGGTCACGTACCCACGCGCGCCGCTTCGGATGACCCCGATGACGTCCTCGGCGGCGTCCGACATGGAGAGCGCGAGGAACCGAACGTCCGGCTCCGCGGCGAGAACGCGCTCCACCACGGCGGCCCCGCCGCCGGCCGGCATGTGGACGTCGACGAGCACCACGTCGGGCTTCGCCCGAAGGATCCCGGCGACCGCCGACTCCACGTCCTCGGCCTGCCCCACGATCTCGAACGACGACCCCAGCTCGGCGCGCACCCCCGCGAGGAAGAGCTGATGGTCGTCGACCACGAAGACGCGGGTTCCATCGTCGGACGGAGGCGTCACGCCTCACCTCGAGGAACGTGCAGGTGGATCTCGGTTCCCGCACCCGGCGCCGAGCGGATCTCTGCCGAGCCGCCGTTGCGTGCCATCCGGCCGAGGATCGAGTCGGCGATCCCGCGCCGGTCGGGTGGGACGGCGTCGGCGTCGAAGCCGACGCCCTGGTCACGGACGAATGCGGTCACGTCGTCATCCGTGACCTCGACGTAGAGCGAAACGACGCTCGCACCGGAGTGCTTCGCGGCGTTGGTGAGCGCCTCGCCGCACGCGTCGATCACCGATTGCGCACGGGCGTCCACGGACCGGTCGCCGACGATCACGGTGTCGACCCGGATCCCGTGTGCCAGCTCGATCCGTTCCGTGACGCTGTCGACGGCGTCGCTCACGAGGTCGCGGTCGCCGTCGACTGCGCCGCTGCCACGGTAGAGCCACCCCCGCAGATCGCGCTCCTGCACGCGCGCCAGCGCGCGCATGCGGCCCGGGTCCTCCGACCGCTGGATCAGCGCGAGCGTCTGCAACACAGAGTCGTGCAGGTGCGCCGCGACCTCCTCCCGCTCCTCGACGCGGATTCGCTCGGTTCGCTCGGCACCGAGCTGCCGCACCAGCCGCGCGATCCAGGGGCCGCCGATGAGCGCGAGCCCCGCGACCGCGACGGCGAGGGCCACCACGACCGCGCCGACGGTCCCGCTCGAGATGTTGGACGCGAGGAAGACCGCGACTCCGGCGAGCACGAGCAGCCCTCCGCCGACCATCCGCCCGAACGAGATCGAGGATGCGTCGCCCTGGCGCGCCGACCGGTCGTCGCCTCGGCCGTTCTCCCGGTCGTGCCGGTTCGACCGATCGCGCGCGCGCGATCGATCGAACCGCACCCAGATGATCGCCGACCCGACGGCGGCCAGCGCGACGGGCCAGACGAGGGCGTCGCCGAACCACACGTGCGTCGCCCGAAGAACGAGCAGGGTGCCGATGACGATCGAGACCGCAGCGACCGTGCGCTGAGCGTCCCCGCCGGCGCGCCAGGCGGGTCGCGTCTCGGTCTCGGCCCGACCGATCGCCCACAGCGCCAGATAGAGGACGACGCCGACGCCGCCGGCGAGCGCGAGCACCACGAACGCCAGGCGAACGACGACCGGGTCGATCCCGAGGCGTTCGGCCAGACCTCCGGCCACGCCCGCGATGACCCGGTCGTTGCTGCTCCGGGCGAAAAGAGGCGCCCTGCCGCCGGCCCCGGCGTCACCGCCGCCGCCGGAGGGCCGCGTCGCCTCGGTTCGGCTGATCGGTACCACCTCCCACCAGGGGCGATCCCCCAGGGCAGCGCCCCGTATTCCTTCCGGGATGGTCGCACATGGGCACCCCTGCCGACATCGGGGGACACCCTCGACCCGGTCTTCGGTGATCAGGGTGAAAACCCGGGCGATCCCCGATGTCGCGCGGCCGGCGCCCTGCGCAGGATCGTTCCGAGCGAATCGCGAGTCCGACGACAGACCACGACAAGGGGAAGCAGCCATGGCGGACGAGTGGGGCCAGACGGGAACTCAGCGCGATCACGGCGGCGTGCGCCGCCTCCGGCGACGGGTCGACCGGAGGTTCGTCGCGGGGGTGGCGGGCGGCTTTTCCGATTACCTGGGCATCCCCCCCTGGGTGGTCCGACTCGCCTTCGTCGGGCTGACCCTCGCGGGCGGCGCCGGCGTTCTCCTCTACGTGGCCGGCTGGCTGCTGATTCCGGCCGAGGGCGACCCGGAGTCGATCGCGCAGGGAATCTCCCACCGCGCCCTCGCCGGTCCTGCGTGGGCGGGCGCACTGCTTCTGTTCATCGGAGCGGCGCTCCTCGCGACCCATACCTTCTTCGTCGCGCCGGCGGTCATCTGGGGCCTCGGCTTCATCGGCCTCGGCATCTATCTGTTCTTCCGCGCCGACCAGACGAACCGAGGCCCGACTCCCGGCCCGGGCTCGTGGGCGACCACGGCGCCCGGAACGGAAACAATCGAGCCCTCCGCCGCGGGCCCGGCGGCCACCGTCCCGGAGTTCATCCCTCCACCCCCGCCGCCGTCGACCGCGCCCACGACGGCGGTCCGCCCGCGGCCGCCGCGCGAGCGCTCCCTCCTGGGATGGTTCGTCCTCGGGGTCGCGCTCGCCGCCGTGGGGGTCCTGGGGTTCTTCGACGAAATCGGCGCCGTCAGCCCGCGCCCCGTCGTCTACGCTGCCCTCGCGCTCACGATCGTGGGTACCGGGCTGCTGATCAGCGCCTGGGTCGGACGCGCGCGCTGGCTGATCGCGATGTGCCTGCTGCTTGCCCCGTTGACCGCCGTGCTCAGCCCGGTGCACGTCCCGATCGAGGGCGGATTCGGCAACCGCTACTACCTTCCCGCGGCCTCGGGGAACGTGAGCACGCCCTACCGATTGGTCGCGGGCCAGATGACCATCAACCTGGAGGGGCTCGGGGACACGAGTCCCACACCGACCGTGACGGCGAGCGTGGTCGCGGGCCGGCTTCGCGTCCTCGTTCCCGACGACGCCACCGTCGCCCTCTCTGGCGACGTCGCGGCGGGCGCCGCCACCGTCTTCGGAAGCTCGATCAGCGGACGCAACCTCGACTTGCAGCAGATCGAACCCGTCTCGGCCTCGGCGCCAGACATCATCCTTCGGCTCGACGTCACGTACGGAGACGTGACCGTGGATCGTGCGCCCTCGGTCCAGGAGATCGGTCCGCCGGTGACGGCCTCGCCGTCGCCGCCCGCGACCCCGTGACCGCCAACCACGACACCCGACATCAAAAGAGGAAGGATGCCCAGATGACCCGCCATCCACTCGATCCCATCGCCTTCGTCGCCGGCGCGCTCTTCACCGTCGTCGGCGTCTTCGCGCTCTTCGGCGGCGACGCTTCCCGGATGAACGCGGGATGGATCTGGCCGGCAACGCTTGCGGTCGTCGGCCTGGCGCTGATGGCGGTCACCGCGCGATCGGCGGTCGTCCGTCAGCGAAAGGAACGGGACGACGCGGACCCCGTTCCCCCCTTGGACGACTGAGGGCCTCAGGCCGCGGAGCCCCGCTTCGCGGCCTCGGTCCGAGCCCCCTCGGCCCGAACGGTCTCGTCCGTGAGGACGCCCTGCATCCACATCGGCGCGCCGTCGCCGTCCGCCACCACCGATGCCGTGTCCCGAACTCGGATCCATGTTCCGTCGCGACGCCGCATGCGGTACTCCAGGTCCATCGGCGTCCGGCTCGCTCTGCTCAGAACCTCCTGCTGCATGATCCACAGGTGGTCCTGCGGGTGGACGTGCGAGCGGAACGGATTCGGATGAGCAAGCCATTCGGCCGGCGTGTAGCCGAGGAGCCGCTCGATGCCGGGACTCACGTACAGCCAGTCGCCGTCGCCGCCGAACTCGCACATGTACACGACGCCCGGCAGCTGCTCGACCAGGTTGCGGTATGCGGCCTTGGTCGCCTCGAGCTGATCCTCCGATCGCCGGCGCAGCTCGATGACCCACGCGACGAACAGACCGATGCCGATGTAGAAGAGCCCGCGCGTCATCCAGATCGACGGCGGCTCCCATAGATGGAGATGCGCATCGGCAGGCGTCAGCGGGCCGGCGATCAGCGTCGCGAGGGCCGCGGTGACGAGCGTCCCGGCCGGCCCGAGGAACATCGCCGCGACCAGGATCGGTATGTAGAACCAGTTCAAGGTGACCTTGTCGCTTCCGCCGGCCCATACCGTGAGCCACCAGCCAATCCCGAGCAGCGCAAGCACCGCGGCGGCGGACAGGCTCCACCGGAGCCAGCCCTCTCCGGCGGCGCGGCGTGGCCCTATGCGAGCGAATACGTCCACGGACTCAGGTATCGGAGCGAGGGTTCCGAAGGTTGATCGTCCTGGGCATACCGGGCGCTCCGGTCGGAACTGCCATCAACGGACGCGACTTCCCTTGCGCTCGGGAGGTCCGTCTTGCATTATTTGCGTCCGCGAATCGGTTCGCGGACGCGGGAGCCATGGTCGGCTGACGCGTCCGGGGAGGAGCTGAGATGCGGCTTCACAAGGTAACGGTTGTCATCTTCGTCGCGGCGGCCGTCGCGGGCATGCTCGGCTCGCCCGCCGGGGCGAGCGTGACTCCGGCGTCGTGCGGTTCCTGGGCGGAACAGGTGAGCCCGAACCCCACGACCAACAGCTGGCTCAACGCCGCGTGGGCCGCGTCGGCGACCGATGTCTGGGCGGTGGGAGAGGGCACGACCGACGGCAGTCCGCTCATCGAGCACCTCACGCTGGCGGGCTGGGTCCTCGTGCCGGCCTCGCCCGACGCGAGCGGCATCGCCCTTTCCGGCGTCTCCGGATCCTCGGCGAGGTCGGTGTGGGCGGTGGGGCAGGAAGGGTTCATCGGGAGCCAGGCGGCCAGCTATCACTGGGACGGCACGTCGTGGACCAGGAAGCACGTCCCCAAGCTGAAGGACAGCGCGCTGTACGGCGTCAGCTCGTCGAAGTCGGCTGGAACGTGGGCCGTGGGCGGCTACTCGGCCGGCGGGAAGGCCGCCGCCCTGATCCTGCACCGCGTGGGAAGCACCTGGCAGCAGGTCCCGAGCGCCAGTCCCGGGAAGGGTCGGCTGCCGACGCTGTCGGCGGTCGACATGGTGTCCCCGACCCTCGGATGGGCGGTCGGCTCTTCCACCGACAAGGACGGCAACTCCTATCCGCTGATCGAGCAGTGGGACGGCTCCTCGTGGAGCATCGTCCCTCCCGACCCCGCCGTGCTCTATGGGACGCTCGAGGCGGTGCAGGCAGACGCCACGTCCGCGATGGTGGCCGGCTCGTTCGGAACCCAGTCGGGCGCCCTCGTCGAGTTGTGGGACGGATCCGCGTGGACGTCCGTGTCGACGCCGGCGCCGCAGTACACGCAACTCGACGCGATCGCGGGGAACCTGTCGGGGACCGACTGGGTCGTGGGCGGCGAGCCCGGCGGCTCCACCAACGTGATCCTCCAGGAGAGAGCCGGATCCTGGAAGCGGCAGTCGAGCCCCGACCCCGGGCCGGACAACGACTTCCTCTCGGGGGTCGCCGCCGCCGGAAGCCATGCGTGGGCGGTGGGCTCCTACCGCGACGGCATCGTCACCAGCACGCTCATCGTCCACAACTGCTGACGGGTGTGCTCGCGAGCACTCCGGGAGTCACTCTTGACTCGCCGTTCAGTTCACGGATACCCTCCGTCCTCTCACCTGGGGGACGCGCAACGTGCGTACCGAGAACCGCCCGCCGCTTGACCTCGCCCAGCCGGGCCGTTCCGGCACGATCCTCGACGCGATCGGGAACACGCCGCTCGTCGACGTCGAGGGCATCTGGGCGAAGCTCGAGTTCACGAACCCCTCCGGGTCGGTGAAGGCGCGCCTGGCAAAGTACGTGATCGAGCGCGCCGAAGCGGAAGGGCTGCTGCATCGCGGCGACACGATCGTGGAAGCGAGCAGCGGCAACACCGGCAACGCCCTTTCGATGGTGGCCGCTGTGAAGGGCTACAAGATGCTCGTCGTCATGCCGAGAGGGGTGAGCCGCGAGCGCGCCGCCATCTCCCGCGCGTTCGGCGCCCAGGTGCTCGAGATCGGCGACTTCCACGTCAACGACGCCCTCGCGAAGGCGGCCGAGCTGGGAGAGCGGCCCGGTTTCTTCGCGCCCGCCCAGTTCGAGTCGGAATGGAACGTCGTGGAGAACCGCGAGTGGCTCGGACCCGAGATCCTCTCGCAGCTGCCACACGGCTCGCTGCCCGACGCGCTCGTCTCGGGCGTTGGGACCGGCGGCACGCTCGTCGGCGTGGGACAGGCGTTTCGCGCCGCCAACCCCACGTGCCTGCTCGTCGCGCTCGAGCCGGCGGAATCGCCGACCATCGAGCGGGGCGAGGTCGGCAAGCACCTGCTGGAGGGAATCTCCGACGGGTTCGTGCCGGCGATCTACGAGCGGTACCGGGCGATGATCGACGAGGTCGTGCTGATTCCCAGCGAGGACGCTGTCCACGAGATGCGGCGCATCGCACGCACGCACGGCATGCTGGTCGGGCCGAGCAGCGGAGCGCACCTGCTCGCCGCACGCCGCATCCGGGACGAGCACCCCGAGCTGCGAACCGTCGTCGCGCTGTTCCCCGACGAAGGGGAGAAGTACCTCGGCGAGCCCGAGTTCTATGGGTGATGCCCCCACGCCCGGCACGGGAGGATTGCCGGGCGAGGTGGCCTCCGACATCGCAGCCGCATTCGAGGCGTACCGCAGCGGTTTCTCCGCGATCACGCGGCGCGCTCGCGACCGGTTTCGCCGGCAGGACTGGCACGGCGAGGTTGCCGATTCGGTGCTGCGCCTCGACCTGTACGGCCACACGGTCAACTCCATCGAACGTGAGGTGAGGTCGTCCCTGGGCGAGCGCACCACGGACGAGTCGCTCTGGACGGCGGCGCGGAGCGAGTACTCCTCGCTCGTCGCCCACCGGGACGACCGCGAGCTCGCCGAGACGTTCTTCAACTCCGTCACGAGGCGGATCTTCACGACGGTCGGCGTGGACCAGCAGATTGAATTCGTCGACAGCGACTTCGCCGAGCCGCCGCCCTCGTCGGCGCAGGGGGTGGCGCGGATCTACCGGGACGGGACGACGGCCGGATTGATCGAGGCCATCCTGCGCGACCCCTGGTTCGACGCCCCATATCGCGACCTGCGCGGCGACGCGGCGCTCGCGGCGGAACGGCTCGACCGATGGACAACGGAAACGGGCGGGGGCGGGCGGGCCGGCTCGTTCGACCAGGCTGAGCTCGTCCGCGCGCCCTTCTTCCGTCGCAAGGGCGCGTACCTCGTCGGGGCAGTGCGCGCCGGCGAGGTCGAGCTTCCCTTCGCGCTCGCATTCCTCAACACTCCCGACGGGGTCCTGGTCGACGCGGTGCTGACTGGCGAGAAGGACCTCTCGGTGCTGTTCAGCTTCACGCGCTCGCACTTCCACGTCGACGCCGGTCCCCCGGCGGAACTGGTCGCCTTCCTCAAGCGGCTGATGCCCGAGAAGCGGGTCGCGGAGCTGTACATCGCGATCGGGTTCCACAAGCACGGGAAGACCGAGCTGTACCGGGACCTGCTGCGACACCTGGAGACGACGACCGATCGATTCGAGCTCGCGCCCGGCACGCCGGGCCTCGTGATGATCGTGTTCACCATGCCGGGGTTCGACATGGTGGTGAAGGTGATCCGCGACCGCTTCCCGCCGCCAAAGTCGGTGACCCGCGACTCGGTCATGCGCAGCTACCGGATGGTGTTCCGGCACGACCGCGCGGGGCGCCTGGTCGAGGCGCAGGAGTTCGAGCACCTGGAGTTCGACCGTCACCGGTTCTCCGAGGAGGCGCTGGAAGAGCTTGCGGGGCAGGCCGGACGCACGGTCGAGATCGGAGACGATTGGGTCGTCCTGCATCACGCGTACGTCGAGCGGCGCGTCGAACCCCTGGACGTGTACGTGCGAACGGAGTCGGCGATGGCTGCGCGCGCGGCGGTCGTCGACATGGGACAGGCCGTCGAGGACCTCGCCGCGACGGACGTGTTTACGGGGGACCTGCTGCCCAAGAATTTCGGCGTGACGCGGCACGGGCGGGTCGTTTGCTACGACTACGACGAGCTGTCGTTGCTGTCCGATCTGAGTTTCCGCGCGATGCCGTCCTCGTCGTCCTACGACGACGAGTTCGGCGACGAGCCCTGGTTCGGCGTGACGCCGCTGGACGTCTTCCCCGAGGAGTTCCCGACGTTCATCGCACTGCCACCTGATCTGAAGGAGCTGCTCGGCGAGACGCACGGAAAGCTGTACGACCTCACGTTCTGGCTGGAGATCCAACAACGGGTGCGCAGCGGCGAGATCGTCGACATCTTCCCGTACTCCGCGGAACGGCGGCTTGAACAGCGGTGACTCCCTGCCCTTCAGTGGATTTCTAATAGGCGTCTAAGGACGCTGGCAGATCCAGGCAGGACGCGGGATTGGGAAGCTACAAGTGGAGAAGAGGAGGACCAAGCCCGAGCTCTGATCTCTGGTTCGTCGATGTTTCGCCTGCAGCTCATGTTCGAGGTTGGTGTATTAGGCCCGTCGAGGAAGAGACGGTGGGTCCAGGACTCGGCCATTAACCGACGCAGTCCCAACTGCCCGCTCGGATGCACGCGTTGTCGCTTCGGGCGATAGAAAAGCCCTTCTTATCCGGAAATGCCAGGATGCCTACCGCAAGTGCTGTAGGTCACTTGACTGCTTGCATGGGAGCGTCTGTATCCGTCAGCCTGACGAACAGAGTCAGAAGGATCGGCCGTGGCGATATGGGCCCGCACAAGCGGGTCGGGGAGGGGGGACCATGGTTCGTGTCCGTGCCAGTCGTGCAGCTGCTCGCTGCCAATTGCGTCGGTCAGGGCTCGCCCGCGCGGGCTCTCTCCGAAGGGGGGGAGCCATGGGTCGAAGGCACAGGATTGCCGGTCGCCGTTCGTTTCTGGTCTTCGTCATCGCGCTACTGCCATGGTGTCTCCTTGCCCTCCCGGCTTCTGCAAACGTGCCCCAGCAATCGCAGCTGGAGACGATCGCCCGAGCTCAAAGCCAGGCCGCCCGAATTGGGCGGCCTGTTCTTGCCAGCGCGGCTACCACTGAATCGACGACCATCTTCGCGAATCCTGATGGCACACTAACGGCCACCATCCGTGCGGTGGCCGCCACGACCGGTGCCGTACCCCCCACGACCGACACGTGGGTCCGCAAAGCACAGCCAACGTCCACACACTCGAGCGATCCATACCTCAAAGTGGGAACACCTGATGGAACGGACGTTGGTCGCGCTCTTCTTCAGTTCTCAATGGCGTCACTTACTGGCGGGTACATCGACGTTCAGGACGCGACTCTGAACTTGTATGAGACCAATTCGGGAAGCTGCACGCCCACGGAGGTCGACGTATATGGAGCTGCTAGCGCGTGGGATTCGTCGACCACGTGGAATACGCAGCCTGGAACGGATGTGCTGTATGCGTCGGCCACCGCTGCGAATGGATTCAACTCTTCCTGCCCGAGCGGATGGGTGAATATCAATTCGGGAGGGGCGAGCTCGGGAGCGGGTGGCACTCAGCGGTTGGCCGATCTCGTTGCTGGCTGGGTCAACGGGCTGCCCAACTACGGCTTGATTGTTGAGGCTGCCTCGGAAACGAGTACGGACGGGTGGAAACAATTCAAGTCCGCCGAGGGCGCCACGAACACACCGACCTTGTCCGTGACGTATGCCGTTGACAACGTTGGCGCGACCTGTGTTTCCCCCTCTGTCACAGACGGAACCAATCCCGCTGGTGTCATTGATTCGTACCTCTACAACCTGCGGCAATCCAGCCCCACGATCTCCTCTGCGGACATTGATGCCGACTTGGCGAGGGACCTTTGCTTGATTCCCCTGGGCGGGCCAGTCTCCGACGCGTGGGGGGGCGACCCAACCCCAAACGCATCGAACCCCGAGGACATGAAAGTGATCCCCGGAAAGATCTACTACGACGCCACCATCCACGAGTACTACACGATCATGAAGTGGAACTGGCAGAACGTTGACTTCGACAAGGAAGTCAACGCCTGTGGGTGTACGCAGAACGACGGGGGGCCAGATGGATGGGGGACGTCACTCGGCCCTCCAGCCGCGATCATGAAAGGGTGGTCTACCAGTTGGTGGGGCAACTGGTATTTCGCAGGGGGGTCGACGCACACGGCCTCGGCGAGCGGTTCGCATGGCGTGGGGTTCATCATCCAAGATAAGACCCACCAGAATCCATTTCCCTCGGGCAAGTGGGACCTGAACACCTATCACGGACAAGAGGTGCTGAGCTTCTTGGGCAGTGGCAGTAACTGCCACACCTACCAGACCTTTGGAAAGTACGGTCATACATGGCCTTCCACTGGAGTGACCGGATTCGGCTTTGGTGTCTGGGACTTCAGCATCCAGTGGGACCACACGACTCAGCACTGGACGAACGCCGGCGATGGGCCAGGGCCCCCAGCAACAGTGTGCCCTCACTGATTCTTCCTATTGCACACCGTCGGTCCGCTATTCGAACCGCAGAGGGGGAGGGATCCGGGAGAGGTCAGGGTGATAAGAGGGAGCAGGCCAGGCTTCGTTCGGGAACACAGCCGCTAGCCCGGTAGCGGCTGTGTTTCTCGTGATCTCCCTGATCGTGGCTGGTGCGATCCTAGGCTGACCAGAAATGGGGAAACGCACGCGAGCGGCTACACATACGTGGGTGCAGTAGGCGGAGTCCAGTCTTGGGGCCATCGGTATACGCAGGGCCGTCGACATCTTCCCGTACTCCGCGCAACGGCGGCTGTCTCGTTCCGGATCGTGACGTGGGCTTGGTGAAGGGTCGGGCGCACCGACCTCAGCGCGGGGGCGAGTTCACCACGTCGACCCAGCTCGTCAGCACGAATGCCCCGGTGAAAAGGAGGAGGCCGAGACGGCCCACGCGGAACCCCCACGTGGAGAAGTGCTCAACGACGAGCAGAAGGAACGCACCCATCGTCACGCCGAGGAACGCCGCGACGGCGAGTCCGTCGGCCGAGTCGGATGTTCGTGACGGATCCCTGCCGAACAGGGCAGTCACCAGGTTCGCGCCGGCGATGAGAGCCGTCCCGCAAGCCGCAGCGAACAGCGCACAGGCCAGGAGCAACGCCCAGATCTTCCATCCTTCCGGGCGGTCCGATCGGTCATACCCCTCGACCGCTGGGGCCTCGAGCCAGACGATCGACCGGAAGGAGATGACGAGGACCAGGACCGCCCCCATTAGGATGATCAGATTCTGCTCGACTGGGTTCATGCACTCCTTGCTGTCAATTCGGGAGTCTCGTTCCCGACGGGTTCGAGGTCAAGCAGCGCGGGCGGCCCGGGTGCTCAGCGGGCCCGAGTGGCAGGCGTGGCCATCTCGCGGCGCGGCGGCGGGAACTCGCACAGGAGTCCGGCGGACTCCACCTGGAACAGCGCGTGCGTACGGGTGAGCCCCCGGAGCTGGAACCGTCCCAGGTTTCGGACGGACACCTCCGACGGCATCCCACCGCCGACGGCCCGCTTTGCCTCACCGGACAGCAGGATCTGCCCGCCGTGGGCGGACGAGCTCACGCGCGCCGCGGTGTGAACGGGCAGTCCCACGTAGCCCGTCTCGGTCAGCGTCGGGCGGCCGCTGTGGATCCCCATCCGCACCCGGCACTCGATGCCTCTCGGCCAGGTCCGAGTCCCGAGCGTGAGCTGGCCGGCCACGGCGGCCTCGACCGCGGACGCCGCCTCCGAGAACGCCGCGAAGAACTCGTCCGCGCGGGCATCGACCTCCCGTCCCCCGTGCGAGTTGACCGCTCCTCGGATGACGCCTTGAACGTCGTCGCGCAGCCGTGGGTAGCGCTTGCCCAGGCGTTCCAGGAGCGACGTCGAGTTCTCGATGTCCGTCAGGAGGAACGTGACCGATCCGCTCGGCAGGTGCGCGACGCCCGTCGACTTGGCCCGGGCTTTCCGTACCTGGCCGGTCACGAAGCCCACGGGCACGATCCCGTACTTCTTGGCCGCGTTCAGCAATCGCTTCCGGGCTCGCTCCTCCGAGGCCTCGTCCTCGAACACGACGCGGTTGAAGCGCGCGAGGGCGTTGCGGATGTGCGCCTCGTCGTTGATCGGCAGCCGGCGGTTGCCCGACGAGTCGATGTAGGCGAAGGCCCGGTCCGGGAGCTTCGCGCGGTCGCTGGATCTGAGCTTGGGCATGTTCTCCGATCAACCTAGTCGCAGCCGCCGACATTTCCCAGGGCGGGCGTTTCGAGCCGACACTTGATACGTTGCCCTCGATGAGCAAGCTGCTCTACTCGACATCGGTGTCGCTCGACGGCTTCGTGGCGGGGACGGATCAGGGCCCCGACCATCCCCTCGGGGTCCACGGCGAGCTCCTCCACGAATGGTTGCGGTCGCTCGCCGTGTGGCGCAAAGAGGCCGGGCTCGAGGGAGGCGAGACGAACGCCAACACCGCGGTCGTCGAGCGCGGCGGCGAGACCATTCGCGCGATCATCATGGGCCGGAACATGTTCGGCGGCGGTCCCGGCGAGTGGGACGAGGAATGGAAGGGATGGTGGGGTGACGACCCGCCCTTCCACATGCAGGTCTTCGTCCTGACGCACCACCCGAGAGCGCCGCTCGAGATGAAGGGCGGCACGACCTTCACCTTCGTCACCGAGGGGATCGAGGCCGCGCTCGACCTCGCCCTCGATGCCGCCGACGGGATGGACGTCGGCGTCTCCGGCGGCGCCGGCGTCGCGAAGCAGTACCTGGCCGCCGGCCTCGTCGACGAGATCGGCATCCACCTGGTGCCGGCGTTCCTGGGCCGAGGCGTCCGCCTCTTCGACGACCCGAACATGGCCGGCCGCATCTACGAGCAGACCGAGGTCGTCGCGGGTCCCGGCGTCACCCACCTCACGTACCGGGTGGTTCGGTAGCAGACTCCGTCAGACGAGGTGCAGGGTCGCGGGCTCCGCCTCGGCGCCGGATCCGGCGGATGGACGGGCCACCGAGGGCGCGATCGCCTCGGCGAGGCCGACCACGTCGCCGACCACGAGCGTCGCCGGCGGTTCGACGTCCGCCGCCTCTGCGTCGTCCGCGAGCGTTCCGAGCGTCGCCACCACCCGGCGCTGCTCGAACGTCGTCGCCGAACTCACCAGCGCCGCCGGCTCGTCCGGCGAACGCCCCGCCGCGACGAGGGCCCGGCACACGTCCCCGAGCCTGCGCATCGCCATTAGGACGACCAGCGTGTCGGCGGCGGTCGCGACCTTCGAAAGGTCGGCGGGACCGGTCGCGACGCTGGCGGTGACGAACGCCACCGTCGACGCCACGCCACGATGCGTCAGCGGAATGCCCGCCACACCGGGCGCGGCGACGGCCGACGTGACACCGGGAACGATCTCCACGCAGATGCCCGCCTCGGCACACGCGAGGGCCTCTTCGCCGCCGCGGCCGAACACGAACGGGTCGCCGCCCTTCAGGCGCACCACCGACCCGGATGTGCGCGCCCGGTCGACGAGCAGCCGGTTGATCTCCTCCTGCGGGATCGGCGCGTCGCCCGGCGCCTTCCCGACGTCGATCCGTTCGGCGCCGGCGGGCGCGAGGTCGAGGAGCGCCTCCGCGACGAGCCGGTCGTGGACGACGACGTCGGCGCGCTGGAGCACCTCCGCACCGCGGAGCGTGAGCAACCGCGGGTCCCCGGGTCCCGCTCCGACCAGGTACACGGTCCCGGTCATGTCGTCGCCCCCACGGCGGAAGGCGAGCGGCCGACCGTCTCGCCGTCGAGCAGGCGCCGGCGCAGGCGCTCCTTCGCCTCCCCGCGCCGGCCGTCTCGGACCAGGCGCACGAGCTCGTCCTCGTCGAGCGCCGCCGACCAGCGTCGGGCCCGGTCGCCCAGGTCGGGCAGCAACGGAAGCGTCTCGTCGCGAACCTCGCCGAGCACGTCGAGGGCCTCCGCCCACTCGGGACCGAACGCGCGCTCCAGCCGTTCGCGCAGCCGGCGCGCCAGCGCGGGCGAGCGTCCCCCCGTCGCGACCGCGAACGTCAGGTCGCCGCGGCGCACCACGGCGGGCGCGGCGAAGTCGCAGTGCGGCACGTCGTCCATGACGTTCATCAGGACACCGCGTTCGCGGCCGGCACGATAGATCGCGGCGCGCGTCGCGGCGTCGGGAGACGATGCGACACACAGGAACGCGCCGTCGAGGTCGGCGGGCGCCCATTCGTCCTCGCCACGCACGGTCACGTCGGCGCCGGCCGCGACCAGCGCATCGGCCTTCCCCTGCCGGATCGCCTCGGCACCGATCACGACCGCCCGGCGGCCGGTGAGGTCCAGCGAGACGGGATAGCCGAACGCCACGGTCACTCGCCCCCGATCTCCGTCGCGCCGACGTCGATGGAACGCAGCCGGATCCCGGCGGTGTCGGCGGCGAGGCGCACCGTGTGCCCCCCCGCCGAGATCGCGACGCTGCCCGCGCCCGGGCCGGTGGCGGTCACGCGCACGGATTCCAGCGCACAGCCCGTCAAGGCCGAGAGCGCCGCGTTCAGCTCCTGCGCAGAGCGATCCGCCGCCGCTCCCGATGGCGTCCGTCGCCAGATCGCGGTCATTGCGCGCACCCCTTCGGGGCCGTGCTCGGCCCGTGCCCGCCCGCTCGCCAGCGAGAACTCCGTCAGCTCTCCCACCCGGGCGGCCAGGTCGTCGGGTACCTCCCCCGCGTCGGCGGCAACGGCGATGCGCGCGAAGACGCCGCTCGCCGGACCGGGCGGCAGCTCGTCCACGAGCGCCCGCGCCTCGGCGGCGAGCACGACCCGTTCGTCGGACGAGATCTTCACGGCGCTCCACCATCCGGACCGAGCAGCGCGTGCAGCTCGTGCTCGAACCCACCGGTGTAGATCGAGCAGTGGATCCCACACTCCTTCGGGGCATTCGTCTCCCACCACCAGCGCCCCGAACGATCCGACTCGCCCGGCGCGACCGCCCGCGTGCACGGCGCGCACCCGATCGATGTGTAGCCCTTGTCGTACAGCTCGTTGTACGGAACCTCGTTGTCCCGCACGTACTCCCAAACCTCGCGCTTGGTCCAGTCGGCCAGCGGATTCACCTTCGCGATGCCGCCGTGGTCGTGGTCGACCTCGATCTTGCGGATGTCGCTGCGCGTCGCCCACTGCTCGCGCATGAGCCCCGTGATCCACCCGTCCATGGCCGCGAGGTACTTCGTGAGCGGCAGCACCTTCCGCACCTGGCAGCACAGCAGCCGGAGGTCGACCGACCGATACATGGGGTTCGTGCCGTGCGTTCGCACCAGCTTCTGGAGCTGTGGCGCTTCCGGGAACTGCACCTCGACCTCGATCCCGTAGTGATCGCGCACGCGATCGAACAGGTCGTGCGTCTCCTGCGGCAGCCGCCCCGTGTCGAGCGTGAAGACGCGGACCGTCGGGTCGATCCGCCACGCCATGTCGAGGATCGCCATTCCCTCCGCTCCCCCGCCGGCGGAGATGGCGATCCGTGGGTGGAATCGCTCGAGCGCCCACGCCAACACCTCCTGCGGCGGCGCCGAGTCGTACTCGACCGCCAACTCGCCGGCCTCGAACTCGTCGAGCGGCTCGCGTGCGTTCCAGTCCTCGTCCGCCGGAACGGCGAACGGCGTCCGTGGTCGTTCGTCCAGCGCGTGATGGCTCACGCGGTCTCACCTCCATGTGCGATCGATACCAGCTCTTCGTCCGACCTCTCGATGCAGAAGTCGCGGAAGGGCAGATCCCCGTCGCCCCGCTGGTCCAGCCATGCCCCGATCAGCCGGTCGAGCGCGGCCTCGACCCTCGGGAACGGGACCCGTCGCACGAGTGGCCGCCCGACCGCCTCCAGCGGTCCCGTGCCGCCGCGCAGGAACAGGTCGAATGCCCGCTTGTCGCCGTCGACCGGCTGCCGCGCCGTGGTCCCCATCAGTCCGATGTCGCCGACCCAGTGCAGGGCGCATGCGTGCGGGCAGCCGTCGAGGTTCAGTCGGAACCCGCCGAGGCGCGTTCCCCAGCGCTCCTCCAGGTGAGTCAGGATCGTCTGCATCCGGCCCTTCGTCTCCGTGACCGCGTAGTTGCAGTGGGGCTCGCCCGTGCATGCGATCGCGGTGGCATGCAGCGGGTTCGCGTCGACGGGGAACCCGATGTCCGCGAGCCCCGTCACGACGTCGTCGACCCGCGCCTCGGGAACGTTCGCGAGGATCAGGTTCTGCTGCTTTGTGATCCGCGCGTCGGCGCCGGCCGACGCGCGGATCAGGTCGGCGATCGCGATCAGTTGCTCGCCGCGCACGATGCCCACCGCAACGGGGACGCCGACGTGGTACAGCCCCGGCTGCCTTTGCTCGTGCACGCCCATGTGGTCGGCGGCCGGGCCCGCTTCAGGCGCCTTCCCGTCGGCGAGCGCGCGCCCGAGACGCTCCTCGACCTTCGCCCGCATCGCTTCGACGCCGTAGTCGTCGACCATGAACTTCATCCGCGCCTTGACGCGCGACAGACGGTACCGGCGGTCCTCGTTCCACACGTCGACGATCGCCTGCATCACCGGAATGGCGTCACCGAAGGAAACGAACACGCCGAGATCGCGCGCGAGTCGCGGCGCCGTCGAGAGCCCTCCGCCGACGCGGACGGCGAATCCGGGCTCGTCGCCGCTCACGGCAACGAACGAGATGCAGTTGATCTCGGGCATGTCGCACTGCGCCGGGCACGCCGAGACCGTGATCTTGTGCTTGCGCGGCAGGTTCATGTACGCGGGATTCCCGTAGAAGAGCTCCGCGGCGGCGTCGACGACGGGACCGACGTCGAATGCCTCCGCCGCCAGGATGCCGGTCAGCGGGCATCCCGTGACGTTGCGGACTGCGTCGCCGCACGCGCCCGCCGTCGTGATCCCGACGCTCGACAGCCGCGACAGGATCCCGGGAACCTCACCGAGCTTCAGGAAGTGCAGCTGCACGTTCTGCCGCGTCGTCAGCTCCGCGAAGCCCTTGCCCTGCTCCCGCGACAGCTCACCGATGAGGCGCAGCCCCTCGGCGGTGAGGCGGCCGGCGGGGAGCTTGATGCGGAGCATGAACTCGCCGACCTTCGGCTTGTCGTGGTACAGCCCGTACCAGCGCAGCCGGACGATGTCCTCCTCGGCGATGTCCAGGTACGGGCGGCGGCCGAGATCCTCCAGCTCGTCGAGGATGGCGACCGGCGCCTTTTCGAGCTTCAGTCGCTCGATCGAGTTGCGCTCGAGCACCTGCTCCCACGAGGGCTCGGGAGACAGCGGGCCTCGCTCGCCCGTCCCGTATCGCCGGTCCTGCGTCACGTCTCGTCTCCGTCGGGTCGTCGTGTGGTTCTTTCGGATCTGCTTGCGCGTTCGCGGGGAAAAGAAAAGAGCCGCCTGTGCGGCGGCCCCGGGTGAGATTCGCTGCTGGGGAGGAGGATTCAGGAACGCA
>DASPTB010000026.1:0-13039 GCA_035623615.1 Actinomycetota bacterium | reverse complement strand
GGCGTTCGCGCTGGCGACCGGCGAGCTGGAGGCCGACCAGCGGGCGATCGAGGCGATGGCCGTCGAGGCGGTCGCCGACGCCATCCGGCGCGGCACGCTGGCCGCGACGGGCGTTCCGGGCTTCCCCTCGGCACGGGAGGTGCAGTCGTGACGAACGAGACCCTGACGATGACTCTCGACGAGCTCGCGCGCGAGGCGTCCGGGTGCACGGCCTGCAGGTTGTCACAGGGGCGGACGCAGGTGGTGTTCGGCGTCGGGAACCCGCACGCCGACCTGTTGTTCGTCGGCGAGGGGCCCGGCTACCACGAGGACAAGCAGGGCGAGCCGTTCGTCGGCGCCGCCGGCCAGCTGCTGACGCGGATGCTCTCCGACATCGGGCTCGCGCGCGAGGACGTGTACATCGCGAACGTCGTGAAATGCCGTCCGCCGGGCAACCGCGACCCGCTGCCGGACGAGATCGAGGCCTGCAAGCCGTGGCTCGACGGCCAGATCCGCAACATCGACCCGCGCGTGATCGTGACACTCGGGAACTTCGCGACGCGGTTCATGCTCGATCGCCAGGTGTCGATCAGCCGCGTCCGCGGCCAGCGGTTCGAGATCGACGGGCGAACGGTCGTCCCGACGTTCCATCCGGCCGCGATCCTGCACGGAGGCGGCGAGTCGAGCGCGCAGTTCCAGTCGCTGCGCGACGACTTCCAGACGGTGCGCGCCATCATGGCCGAGCCTCGGCCCGCCGAGCCGGAAGAGCAGCTCGGCCTCTTCTGAAGGGCGTGGAGCGCGCCGTCGTCCTCCTCACGCGGTCGGCCGCGGAGACCCGGGCGCTCGCGGCGGCGGTCGCCGGACTCCTCGAGCCCGGCGACGTGGTGGCGCTGGCCGGCGACCTCGGCTCGGGAAAGACCACGTTCGTCCAAGGGTCGGCGGGGACGCTCGGGGTGACCGAGCCGGTGGTCTCGCCGACGTTCACCCTCGTGCGCGAGTACCAGGGAACGGTTCCCGTCACCCATGTCGACGTGTACCGGCTGGACCGCCTGCAGGACGTCCTCGACCTCGGCTTCGAGGACTACCTCGACGGCCGCTCGGTGGTGTTCGTCGAGTGGGGCGACGTCATCGAGGGACTGCTGCCCGAGTCGTGGATGGAGGTCCGTCTCAGCGCGGAGGGCGAGGCGGACGACGCGGGGGACCAGACCCGGACCGTGACGGTGACGGCTCGCGGCCCGGCCTGGGCGTCCCGGTGGGAGCGGCTCGAGGCCGCGACCGCCGCGTGGGGGACGGGCTGAACGGGTGCTTGTGCTCGCGATCGACACCTCGACGATGCAGACGAGCGTCGCGCTCGGGACCGAACAGGGGACCGTCGGCGCCGTGCACGCGCGGGCCGACCGCCCCCACCACGAGATGGTCTCCGCCGCCATCGCGCAGCTCCTCGAGTGGTCTGGCACGTCGCCCGATGCCCTGGGCGGCGTGGCGGTAGGGCTGGGTCCCGGCCTGTTCACGGGGATGCGCGTCGGGATCGCGACGGGAAAGACGATGGCGCAGACGATCGGCATCCCGATCGTCGGCGTCGCGTCGATCGATCTCCTGGCCTTCAGCGCCCGGTACGCCCGGCGGCTCATCTGCGCCGCGACCGACGCCAAGCGGGGAGAGGTCTTCTACGCCTTCTACCGGCCGGTGCCCGGGGGCGTGGCCCGGGAGGAGGACTTCCAGGTGGGGACCCCGGACGACCTGCTGGCGGAGCTCGAGGCCCGGCGCGAAGATATCCTCTTGGTGGGAAGCGGCGGCCTCGTGTACCGTCAGCGGCTGGAGGGGTCCGCGCACGTGGAGCTCGCCTCGCCGGGGCTCGCGCATCCGTCCGCCGAGGCGCTGGTCGAGCTGGCGGTGCCGCGGTTCGTCCGCGAGGAGTTCGACCGGCTGTACGACGTGCAACCCATCTACATACGGAAGGCCGATGCGGAGATCGCTTGGGATCAGCGACGAGGAGCCGGCTGAGCTCGAGATCGTCAGGATGCGCCGCCGTCACCTGAAGGGGGTGATGGCGATCGAGCGCGCCGTCTACCCGCGGCCCTGGAGCCCCAACCTCTTCCTCTCGGAGATGAACGAGCCGCGCAACCGAGCGTATCTCGTCGCCAGGCTGGGGCGCGACGTCGTGGGCTACGGCGGGCTCATGTGCTACGGCGACGAGGCCCACGTCACCACGATCGCGGTCGACCCCTCCCACCACCGGCGCAAGATCGGGACTCGCGTGCTCTACGAGCTGATCCAGGAAGCGGTTCGGATGGGCGCCGTGGCCGTGTCCCTCGAGGTGCGCGTGACCAACTGGGGAGCGCAGCGCATGTACGGGCGGTTCGGGTTCCGGCCCGTGGGAATCCGTAAGAACTACTACCAGGAGACCGCCGAGGACGCGCTCATCATGTGGACCGACGACATCCGCACGGCCGACTATCGGCAGCGGCTCCAGCGGATCATCGACCAGGTACCGTCCGGCGGTCCACGCACCTAGACTCTCGAGGAGACCCGTGCGCGTCCTGGGGATCGAGACCTCGTGCGACGAGACGGCGGTCGCCGTTGTCGAGGACGGCCGGTGGGTTCGTTCCAACCTCATCTCGAGCCAGGCGCATCTGCACGGGCGATTCGGCGGCGTCGTGCCCGAGATCGCGTCGCGCGCCCACGTCGAGGCGATCAATCCCATGATCGAGCTCGCCATGGACGAGGCGAAGATGCGCCTTCGCGACCTCGACGCCGTGGCCGTCACCGTTGGACCGGGACTCGTCGGGGCGCTGCTCGTGGGGATGGCGGCGGCGAAGGCCATTGCGCTCTCGCTCGGGCTGCCGTTCGTCGGCGTGAACCACCTGGAGGGGCACGTCTACGCGAACTGGCTCGACCCCGGGCCGGTGGACGGTCCGTTCGTCTGCTTCATCGTCTCCGGCGGCCACACCATGCTCGTCCACGTGCCGGAACCGTTCCGGTACGAGGTGCTGGGGCAGACCCTCGACGACGCCGCGGGCGAGGCGTTCGACAAGATCGCGCGGTTCATGGGGCTCGGGTTCCCCGGCGGCCCGGCGCTCGACTCGCTTGCGCGCAAGGGGAACCCGGCGGCGATCCGGTTCCCGCGCGCGATGGCCGACAGCGGCGACTTCGACTTCTCGCTGTCCGGGCTGAAGACGGCGGTCGTCCGCTACCTTCGGGGCGCACGGGCCCGGGGCGAGGAGCCGAAGCCGGAAGACGTCGCCGCCTCGTTCCAGGAGGCCGTGGTCGAGGTCCAGGTGGCCAAGACCGTGGCCGCCGCGCTCGACCGCAAGGTCGACACGGTCGTGCTCGGCGGCGGCGTGGTCGCCAACTCCCGCCTGCGGCGGCTCATGGCCGAGCGGGCGGGGGAGGCCGGCCTGCGCCTCGTCGTGCCGCCCCCGCAGCTCTGCACCGACAACGGCGCGATGATCGCGTGCGCCGGACACCACCGGCTGGCGCGCGGGGAGACGACCGACCTCGGCGTCGGCGCCTCGCCGGGACTGGCGCTCACGTGACGACGGCGCTCGTCACCGGGGGGTCGGGCTTCATCGGGTCCAATCTCTGCGACCGGCTGCTCGCCGAGGGCAAGCGGGTCGTCGCCATCGACGACCTCTCGACGGGCCGGATCGGGAACCTCGTGGAGGCGCGGGGCTACGGGAAGCAGTTCACCTTCTACAACGTCGACGTCCGGGCCGACGGTCTTCCGACGATCTTCGAGCGGCATCAGCCCGAGGTGGTGCACCACCTGGCCGCGAAGCCGGAGGCGGAGAGCCTCTCCGATCCCGCGACCGACGCGAGCGTCTCGGTCATGGGTCTGCTGAACGTCCTTGAGTGCGCGGCGACCGTCGGGGCGGCGAAGGTCGTGTTCGCGTCGTCGGCATCGGTGTACGGCGAGACGCGCAAGCTCCCCTCGCGCGAGATCGCGATCCCGTCGTCGAAGCCGTTGTCCCCGGGCGGCGTCGCGCGGCGGCTCGCGGAGGACTACTTGCGGTATTTCCAGCGTTACCGAGGGCTCGACTACACGGTGCTGGTACTCGGCAACGTGTACGGGCCGCGGCAGGAGAGCATCCAGGGACGCGCGGTCGTGCGCGCCTTCGCCGACCGGATGCTCGCGGGTGAGCAGCCGTCGGTGTACGGAGACGGGAACCAGACGCGCGACTACGTCTTCATCGACGATGCCGTCCACGCGTTCGCGCTCGCCGCCGACCGCGGGTCGGGGCGCGCCGTGAACATCGGGACCGGCGTGGAGACGAGCGTCGTGGGCGTCTACCGGATGCTCGCCGCGCTCACCGGCTACCGGGGCGAGCCGTCGCTCGGGCCGCCCGGTCGGGGCGAGCCGCGTCGTTCGGTCCTGGACAACGAGCTCGCGGAGCGCGAGCTCGGCTGGAAGCCGTGGACGCATCTCGAGGACGGTCTCGCCGAGACGGTGGCGGGACTGCGCGGCGTCTGAGGGTTCCCGCCTCCCGGGCTAGTGCCGGGTCTTGGCGATGGAGCCGTCGTCGCCCGGCTCGTCGTCGGGGGGAGCGCTCTCGGCGATGCGGTGCTCGAGGCCCCTGATCTCCTCGGCCAGGTGGTCGACCTCGTCCTTGAGCGCCGTCTTCCCCTTGGGCTCGTGTGCGATCAGGTAACCGAGCTGTCGCGCGAGCGAGTCGGCCTTGCGCCGCAGGCGCAGGTCGTTGACGAGGCCCTGCAGGGCGTCCTGCGCCTGGGTGGCCCCCCGCATGGCCACCTGGCTCGCCTGGGTCGCGCTCTTCCTCGCGACGGCGCCCGCCTGGGTGGCGCTCTTCTTCGCGACGTCCTGGGCCTGCGAGGCCCCCTTCTTGGCCACATCGCTCGCCTGGGCGGCGCGCTTCTTCGCCGCCCCTCCGGCCTGCGAGGCACCCTTCTTGGCCGCCTCGCCCGCCTGGGTGGCGCTCTTCTTCGCGACGTCGCCGGCAATACCGGCCACCGATTTCGCCTGGTCGACCACGCCCATTCCGGCGCCTCCTTCTCCGGGCCCCTCGCTCTCGACCCCGAAAGGATAGCCCAGCGGGAAAAATGCCCCACGGTTGACCCCCTGGCGCTGTGATCGCTAGACTGTTAGCACTCAGCAGCGGAGACTGCTAGCCTCGTTCGACCGGCATGGCGGAGCTCCGCGGAGAAGCCGGCAGGAGTCGACAGGAGGGAAGAAGTGGCCAAGTTCAGCCTGAAGCCGCTCGAGGACCGCATCGTGGTCAAGCCGAGCGACGAGGAGGAGACGACGGCGTCGGGGATCGTGATCCCGGACACCGCCAAGGAGCGCCCGCAGGAGGGCAAGGTCGTCGCGGTCGGACCGGGCCGGTTCGACGACGACGGAAAGAACCGCGTTCCCATGGACGTGAAGGAAGGCGACACCGTCATCTACTCCAAGTACGGCGGCACCGAGGTCAAGGTCGAGGGTGACGAGTACCTGATCCTCTCGGCGCGCGACGTGCTCGCCGTCGTCGAGAAGTAGGCAGGAGGTTCCGTTGGCAGCCAAGGCACTGAAGTTCGACGAGGACGCCCGGCGCGGGCTGGAGGCGGGCATCGACAAGCTCGCCGACACGGTCGCGGTGACCCTCGGGCCCAGGGGACGCAACGTCGTCCTGGACAAGAAGTGGGGAGCGCCGACGATCACCAACGACGGCGTGACCATCGCGAAGGAGGTCGAGCTGGAAGACCCGTGGGAGAACATGGGCGCCCAGCTCGCCAAGGAAGTGGCGACGAAGACCAACGATGTCGCCGGTGACGGGACGACGACGGCCACCGTCCTCGCCCGCGCCCTCGTGCGCAACGGGATGAGGAACGTAGCGGCCGGCAGCAACCCGATGGCGCTCAAGCGCGGCATCGAGAAGGCCGTCGCCGCGGCGGTCGACGACATCGGCAAGCAGTCGCGCGACGTGGAGGGCCAGGAGGAGATCGCCATGGTGGCGACCATCTCCGCGGCCGACCGCGAGATCGGCGACACGATCGCCGAGGCGTTCGAGAAGGTGGGCAAGGACGGCGTGATCACCGTCGAGGAGTCGCAGACCTTCGGCATCGAGCTCGAGTTCGTCGAGGGCATGCAGTTCGACAAGGGCTATATCTCGCCGTACTTCGTCACCGACCCCGACCGGATGGAGACCGTCTACGAGGACCCCTACATCCTGCTGGTGGGCAAGAAGATCTCGAGCGTGCAGGACATCCTCCCCGTTCTCGAGAAGGTCGTGCAGGCGGGCAAGCCGCTCGTGATCATCTCGGAGGACGTCGAGGGCGAGGCGCTCGCGACGCTCGTCGTCAACAAGATCCGCGGGACGTTCAACTCGGTGGCCGTCAAGGCGCCCGGGTTCGGCGACCGCCGCAAGGCGATGCTCGAGGACATGGCGATTCTCACGGGTGGTCAGGTCATCTCCGAGGAGATCGGCGTCAAGCTCGAGAACGTCTCGCTCGACATGCTGGGCAGAGCCCGCAAGGTGGTCATCACCAAGGACGACACGACCGTCGTCGAGGGCCAGGGCGGCACCGAGGACATCAAGGGCCGCATCAACCAGATCAAGGGCGAGATCGAGCGGACCGACTCCGACTGGGACCGCGAGAAGCTCCAGGAGCGCCTGGCGAAGCTCGCGGGCGGCGTGGCGCTGATCAAGGTCGGCGCGGCGACCGAGGTCGAGCTCAAGGAGAAGAAGCACCGCATCGAGGACGCCGTCTCGGCGACGCGCGCTGCGATCGAGGAGGGCATCGTTCCAGGCGGCGGGGTCACGCTGATCCGCGCCGAGAAGGCCGTCGACGTGGACGCGCTCGGCCTGACGGGCGACGAGGCCACCGGCGCCACGATCGTGCGGCGCTCGCTGGCCGAGCCGGCCCGGCTCATCGCCGACAACGCCGGCTACGAGGGCGCGGTCGTCGTGGAGCGGATCCGCAGCGAGTCGGGCGCCACGGGCTTCAACGCGGCGACCGGTGAGTGGGGCGACCTGACCAAGGCCGGCGTCATCGACCCGGCGAAGGTCACCCGCTCGGCGCTGCAGAACGCGGCGTCGATCGCGGCGCTCGTGATCACGACCGAGAGCGCCGTCGTCGAGCGGCCGGAGGAAGAGGAGCCGGCGCCGGCGGGCGGTCACGGCCACATGCACTGACGGATCCTCGAGATAGTAAGGTCGCCTTACTATCCGGGTGACACGACGAAGGGGCGGGTCCCGGAAACGGGCCCGCC
Organism: Actinomycetota bacterium; assembly: GCA_035623615.1. Classification (GTDB taxonomy): domain Bacteria; phylum Actinomycetota; class UBA4738; order UBA4738; family UBA4738; genus DASPTB01. The sequence goes on along the minus strand of DASPTB010000026.1, from coordinate 5,853 downwards.
CCTTCGTGTTCGCCCAGGGCGATGCTCTAGGCCCGTCCCGGCGGGAAGTCGTCGGCGAAATCCCAGGCCCGGATCTCGTCGGGTCCGTCCGGGCGCAGCCGGATCAGGGTGTTGTCGTCGAGCGTCTCGGCGTACTCGGTGCCCTGAGCCTCGCCCAAGTAGCGGATGGCGAGCCGGAGGGCGACGGCGCCGCCCGGGTCGGGCAGGACGGACGGGCGACATCGGATCTCGATGCCCCGATACGGCGGCTCGCTCTCGGCAACCAAGATGCTCGCGCGGGGGTCCCGCGTGATGTGGCGCACCTTCACGTCTCCGGCGGTGGTGGCCACCGTGAACCCGCCGTCGCTCCACTCGTGCCACACGGGCGAGAGGAGCACCGTCCCGTCGCGCCGATACGTCGCGAGCACGGCGACGAGCGGCAGCTCGAGGAATGTCGCAAGCTCGTCGGGGGTTTGGGTGCGCACGGTCGGAGCATAGCCATCGCGCGCGTTGGTGGGGCGGCCGCCGGCGGCCCGAGCCCGGCGCCGAGGCGCCTCGGACTCCTCCCAGGATGGGTATCGGCCGATGGAGGCGGGAAGCTGAGCGGCCGGGGGACGCCGGGCTCGCACCCAAGGCCCTACTCGGCGGGCGGGAACTCCACGCCCTCGGCAGCGAGATCCGCGAGGAACTCCCGGACGGGGACCGCCGTCTCGGGAGGGTGCACCCCTCCCGGAACGCGGCCGGCGGCCTGCCAGCGGCTTACGGTGGCGATCGGAATCGCCGTCCCGAAGTTCCCGGCCGCGAGACCATCCGGTGTCGGGTGGAACATCGCGCGCTCGACGACCGTGTGCGCCGCCCCGTCCTTCACGCCCGCCACGCGCGCGTCGATGCACTCGACGTCGTGCGGCTGCTCGTCCGACTCGGGGAGCCGGTTCAGCAGCTTGATCAGCAGCTCGCGGGGAACCACCGTTCCCGCGGACAGGGTCTCGGGGTCCTCGCTCGCGAGTCCGATGCCCACGAGCAGCCGGAACCCTTCGGCGATCTTGATCGGAAGCGCCAGCCGCCACCGGACGTCCTGCACGCCCGGGATCGTCGTGGAGAGCGTGGCCGCCTCGGAGTGGAGCGTGTAGAAGGCCTCCTGCTCGCCGATCGGGTCGGGGAACGCGTAGCGGATCGCGCCCGACGCGGCCGGCAGCTCCTTCATCTCGCCGTCCTCCCAGACCATCGCCGGCATCGTGAACTCGTCGATGACCGTGTCGGCGGAGTAGGGAAGCGCGAACCCGCCGCCGGGTTCGACCGCGCCGTCGAGCAGGTCGATGCTCCTGACCTCGTCGAGCCGTTCGGCGCCGGCCTTGGCGAGCAGGTTGGTGATCCCCGGCGCGCTCCCGATCCCGAGCACCGCCGAGATCCCCGCTTCCGCGAAGCGCGGGGCGAGCTCCAGCTGCCGGAGCGTCGTGTGGAACAACCCGCCCAGGTCGGCGTAGTGACACCCGGCTTCGAGGCATGCCTCCATGACCGGGATATTCAGACGGTAGGGGATGCAGGCGGCGACGGCCTCCGCGCCGGAGGACTTCAGGTCCGCGACGAGCCCGCCCCCGGTGATGTCGACCTCGTGGACCTCGCCCCGCCCTATGTGCGCGACCACCTTCTCGGCGCGCGCTGCGTCGACGTCGAGGACGACGAGGTCGACGTCGTCATGGCGAGCGAGCAGCACCGCCGCGCTGCTGCCCATCGCTCCGGCTCCGAGGACCGCGATCCGCATTGAGGGAGCAGAGGATACTAGGGAGGGTTCTGCTGGGCCGTTCTCGCCAGGCCCCACAGGATCCACAGGGCGAGCGCCCCGCTGACGCCCGCGAGGAGCCACCACAGCCCCGCCGGTTCGTTCGGCCCGGTCCCGAACCCCGCGTTCAGAACGGCAACGACCGCCGTCGCTGCCGCGAGAAGCTCGAAGGCCCACGCCCACCACCACAGCTCCCGCAACCGGCGCGAGAGCAGCACGGCGAGGGCCGCCAGGCAGATCGCCTGCACACCCAGGATCCGCTGCCAGGCGCTCTCGTGCAGCGGCGGCTGCCCGAAGAGGCCGTGCACGACCCACTCCGGTGCGATCACGAGGGCGGCGCCCGCCAGCGCCAGCGCCACCGCTTGGACCTGCAGGCCTCGCTTGAGCATGAGCATGGTTCGCAACAGTACCCGTGCCCCGGGGAGCGCGAAACCCGGATTCGGAAGCTCGCTAGAATGAGCCACGTGATCCTGGTGTTCATCGCGGGAGTGGCCGCGATCGCGGCCGGAGGGTTCTGGCTCGGCATGCGGTGGACCAGGCGCCCGCCGCCGGCCCCGGATCTGCGGCGGGCCGACGAGGCGATGTCGCAGGACATGCCGGACGCGGACGAGGTGCTCGACCGTATCGGGGAGGCCTTCGGGGAGACACGGCCCCCCGGCAACTGAGAACGGGCTCTGCAGGGACCCGGGCTACGGCCGGATTCCCATCGGATCGGCCGGGCCCCCCAGGTTCGCTACAATGACCGGGCACTTCAGAGGCGGTGGCCGGGGCGTCGACCCGCCGCCGCCGGCGGGCTCCCACCGGCGGGCCCGCGGAACTTTTCCGCCTACTCAGTGAGGAACGAGCCGTATGTCGCAGGGCCCCCGCGTCGCCGTCATCGGTCTCGACTGCGGCACGCCGCAGCTGCTGTTCGACCGGCTGGCCGACGAGGTGCCGAATATCGCGGAGCTGATGCGTCGCGGCGCACACGGCGAGCTCGCGAGCATCACCCCGCCCATCACGATCCCCGCGTGGGCATGCGCGATGACCGGCAAGACGCCGGGCCAGCTCGCCATCTACGGGATGCGCAACCGCAAGGACACGACGTACGAGGGCCTGTCGATCGCGACCAGCCTCTCGGTTCAAGAGCCCGCGGTCTGGGACCTGCTCGGCGAGCGCGGCCTGCGGTCGCTCCTGATCGGCGTGCCGCCGGGCTACCCTCCACGGCCTTTGGAGGGATGGCGGATTCCGTGTTTCCTCACGCCGCCGACGGTTGTGAAGGAGAAGCCGGACAAGATCACGTACCCCCCCGAGCTGTGGTCGGAGATCGACGGGATCCTCGGCGGCGACGAGTACATCTTCGACGTGCCCAACTTTCGGAACCAGCCGCGTGAGTTCACGCTTCGGCGCGTCTTCGAGATGACCGAGCGCAGGTTCAAGGTCGCGCGCTCGCTGGTCAAGAGCAAGCCCTGGGACTACTTCATGCTCGTCGAGATGGGACCCGACCGGCTGCACCACATGTTCTGGCAGTTCTTCGACCCCGCGCACCCGCAGTACGAGCCCGGCAATCCGCTGGAGAACGCGTTCCGGGACTATTACCGCGCGCTCGACAAGGAGGTCGGCGCCCTGCTCGAGGCGCTTCCCGACGATGTGATCGTGTTCGTGCTGTCGGACCACGGCGCGCGGCCGATGCAGGGCGGCGTGCAGTTCAACGAGTGGCTCGCGAAGGAGGGATATCTCGCCTTCTCCGAGGACGTCACGGTGCCGACACCGATCAAGGAGGCACCGATCGACTGGACACGGACCGCCGCATGGGGAGACGGCGGCTACTACGGCCGGCTGTTCCTGAACGTGAAGGGGCGCGAGCCGTCGGGCGTGGTCGACCCATCGACCTACGAGGAGACGCGGGACGAGATCGCCGCGAAACTCGAGGCGATGGAGGGCCCCGACGGAGGCAAGCTCGGAACGACCGTCGTCCGCCCGCAGGACGCGTACCCGGAGGTTCGCGGGGTCGCCCCCGATCTGCTCGTGTACTTCGGCGACCTCGCCTGGCGCTCGGTCGGGCAGGTCGGCACCGGAGAGCTGTTCACCTACGAGAACGACACCGGTCCCGACGGGGCCAATCACGACCGCACCGGTGTGTTCGTCATGGCCGGCCTCCCCGGACAGGCGACCGGCCGGCGGGAGGGGCTGTCGCTCGTCGACGTGGGCCCGTCCATCCTGTCCCTGTTCGACATCGACCCGCCCGAGGGGGCGGTGGGAAGGAGCTTCCTGTGACGCAGAAGCGCGGATTCACGGTCTGGTTCACCGGGCTGTCGGGCGCGGGCAAGTCGACGCTCGCCGAGATGCTGTTCCACGAGCTTCGCCGGCGCGACATGCTGGTCGAGCTGCTCGACGGCGACGTCGTGCGCACCAACCTGTCGAAGGGCCTCGGGTTCTCGCGGGAGGACCGCGACACCAACATCCTGCGGATCGGGTTCGTCGCGAACCTGCTCACGCGCAACGGCGTGGCGACGATCGTCTCGGCGGTCTCGCCGTACCAGGACGCCCGCAACCAGTGCCGGATCCTCATCAAGGACTTCGTCGAGGTCTACGTGCACGCGACGGTCGACGAGTGCGCCAAGCGCGACGTCAAGGGCCTGTACGAGAAGGCTCGGCGCGGCGAGATCAAGGGCTTCACCGGCGTCGACGACCCCTACGAGGAGCCGCAGAGCCCCGAGATCTACATCGACACGATGTCCGAGCAGCCCGACGACTCGCTGCAGAAGATCCTCGAGTCGCTCGTGGAGTATGGCTACATCGAGAACGGCGAGCGGCTGGTCCACGTGTCGCTCGAGCACTCGGGCCTGACCGACCTCGACGGTTCGATCGGGAACCAGCTCGCCGACCGCCACTCGGCGGGCGGCTCGGAAGCCGGAGCCAACGGCAAGCAGGAATCCGCCGAGCCCACCGCCAACTGACGAGCATCGCCCGGCTCCCTCCGGTCGACTGACCCGCGAGCGGCTGGTAACGTTCCGTCATGGAACCGCCGAACGCCTGCCCTTCCCCGGGCGGGCGTTCGCTGCATATCGGGCCGTTCGACCATCCGGAGGGCTGAGGCCGCATGGAGATCGAGATCGGGAAGGGCAAGTCGGCGCGACGGGCGTACGGGTTCGACGAGGTCGCCATCGTTCCTTCGCGGAGGACTCGCGATCCCGACGACGTCGACATCTCGTGGGAGATCGACGCGTGGAGGTTCGGCCTGCCCATGATGGCGAGTGCCATGGACGGGGTCGTGTCGCCCGCGACGGCGATCGAGGTCGGCCGGCTGGGCGGCCTGGCCGTCCTCAATCTCGAGGGCCTGCAGACGCGCTACGAGGAGCCGGATCCCGTGTTCGATGAAGTGGCCAACCTGCCGCCCGAGAAGGCGACGCGCCGGATGCAGGAGCTCTATCAGGAGCCGATCAAGGAGGAGCTGATCGTCCGGCGGATCCGCGAGGTCAAGGAAGCGGGCGTCGTCACGGCAGCCTCGCTCACGCCCCAGCGGGTGGCGGCCTTCGCGCCCCGCGTGCTGGAGGCCGAGCTCGACATCCTCGTCATCCAGGGCACGGTGGTCTCCGCCGAGCACGTCTCCACGCGCACCGAGCCCCTCAACCTGAAGGAGTTCATCGCGTCGTTCGACCTTCCCGTCATCGTCGGCGGTTGTGCCTCGTACCAGACGGCGCTGCACCTGATGCGCACCGGCGCGGTCGGCGTCCTGGTCGGAGTCGGGCCCGGCGCCGCGTGCACGACGCGCGGAGTGCTCGGGATCGGCGTCCCGCAGGCAACCGCGATCGCCGACGCGGCGGGCGCGCGCATGGAGCACCTCCGTGAGACCGGGCGTTACGTGCACGTGATCGCCGACGGCGGGATGCGCACCGGCGGCGACGTGGCGAAGGCGATCGCCATGGGCTCCGACGCCGTGATGATCGGCTCGCCGCTGGCGAAGGCGTACGAGGCGCCGGGGCGCGGCTACCACTGGGGCATGGCGACCTTCCACGCCGACCTTCCGCGGGGCGCCCGCGTGCAGACGAAGCAGATCGGCTCGCTCGAGGAGATCCTGGTCGGGCCCGCGCACGAGAACGACGGCACGCTGA
>DASPTB010000310.1:0-2902 GCA_035623615.1 Actinomycetota bacterium | reverse complement strand
CGCCAGACCGACGACGCTCGGAGCGTGTCAGGTGCGGTTGCAGCTGTCGATGTTGTTGCTGCCGATGACCGAGCGCGTGAACTTCTGAGCGACGAAGTTCATCTCGTTCGTGGCCTTCGAGCAGGAGAACATCCCGAACGTCCGCGGCCCGCCTTTCTCGACCGCCGTCCGGAAACCCGCCGCGGCCCGATCGAGCGCCTCGTCCCACGTGGCGACCCGCAGGACGCCGTTCTCGCGGACGAGCGGCTCGGTCAGCCGGGTGTAGCGCTGGGGCATGCTGCGACTACCTCCCTCTCGTGTGACCGGTTTCAGCTGAAGTCTAAACCGCCGTTCAACGGCGGTGCGGCGGCGGCGCGCGACCCGGCGGGCCGCCTCAGGAGGCCAGGTCGATCCGCTCCTCGTGCGTGTACATGTTGAACCGGTCGCCGCGCGAAAACCCGACCAGCGTCATCCCGAGCTCGCGAGCCGACGACACGGCCAGGCTCGACGGCGCCGAGACGGCCGCAACGATCGGCACGCCCGCCATCGCCGCCTTCTGCACGATCTCGAAGGAGACGCGGCCCGACACCTGCAGCACGCGCGCCGACAGCGGAAGCCGCTCCTCGAGGAGCATCTGGCCGACGAGCTTGTCGAGCGCGTTGTGGCGCCCCACGTCCTCCCGCACGGAGACCAGGGCTCCCCGGGCGTCGAACAGCCCACACGCGTGCAGTCCCCCCGTCTGGTCGAACACCCGCTGCGCCTTCCGCAGCTCGTCGGGAAGCCGCGACAGGACGGAGGCGCCGAGGACCGGGCCGGGCGCGAGTGGGGCGCACGAGACCTGCACCTGGTCGATCGAGGCTTTGCCGCACACGCCACAGCTCGACGTCGCGTAGAAGTTCCGCTTGAACGTCCCGGGGTCGAACGCCTCGGTCAGGATGACCGTGACCACGTTGTATAACTGCTCGGGCACGTCGGTGTCGCAGTACTTCACCGACTCGATCTGGTGGGCCGAGTGAATCAGGCCCTCCGTGAACAGGAACCCGGCGGCCAGCTCGAAGTCGTGGCCGGGGGTCCGCATCGTGACGGCCACGCTCTCGGCCTCCTGGCCGGGGCCACGAACCTGGATCTCCATCGGCTCCTCGGTCGCGAGCCGGTCGGCGCGCTCGAGCGCCTGCCCGCCGCGCACCGCGGTGACCCGGGCGCTCGTGACCGTTCCCGGGCGCTCCGGAACTTCCCGTTCGACCTCTCCCGCCATGCGGCCATTATCGGCCGCCGGGCCCGAGCGGCGGGTCCTATGCTCGCGGCGATGGGTGAACCGTTCGTCGATGCGACGCCGGGGCCCGGGCAGTTGCGGGAACCGGCGGAGGTCCTCCAAGAGGCGCTGCTGCTCGCTGCGCCCCTCACGGCGGAGGATCTGTCGCTGGCGGACGCGGCCGGCCTCGTCCTCGCTGAGGACGTCGTCTCGCCGGTGGCGCTTCCTCGGTTCGACAACGCCGCGATGGACGGGTTCGCGGTGCGCGCCGGGGACCTCGCCGGCGCCTCCGCCAGCGCGCTCGTGCGCTTGCGGATCATCGGCACGTCCGTCGCCGGTGAGCCGTGCCGTGTGGCGCTGACGCAGGGCTCTGCGCTCCGTATCGCCACCGGCGCCCCGGTGCCGGAGGGCGGGGACGCGGTCGTGCGCTTGGAGGACGCCGTGGCGCCCGAGGCGGACGAGGCGATCTTCTCCGCGGCGGTGTCGCCGGGCACCAACGTGCGACGGATGGGAGAAGACGTGCGGGCGGGCGACGTGATGCTCGTCGCGGGCGCGAGGATGGGCCCCGGGCAGGTAGCCGCTGCGGCGGCCAGCGGCGTCCACCGTGTCCCGGTACGCCGGCCGCCGCGCGTCACTGTGATCGTCACGGGCGACGAGGTCGTGCCGCCCGGCGCCGTCGTCGGCGAGGCGCACGTGGCGGACGCGATCGGACCGGCGCTCTGCACCGCGCTCGAGCAGCTCGGCTGTGTGCCGTCGCTGCTCGGTCCCGTTCCCGACGACGCGAGCGACGCCGCGCACGCCGTCATCGACGCCGCGCGCGGCGCCGACGTGGTCATCACCTCGGGCGGCATCTCCATGGGCCCGCGGGATCACGTCCGCGCGGCGCTCGTCTCCGCCGGAGCGTCCGTCGTCGCCGTCGCGATCAGGCCGGGCAAGCCGTTCGCGTTCGGGCGACGGGACGACTGCCTGCTCTTCGGTCTGCCCGGGAATCCGGTGTCCGCCCTCGTGGCGTTCGAGTTCTTCGTCCGTCCCGCACTGATGGTCCTCTCGGGACGGCCGCCGGACGAGCGCCCGCGCGTGATGGCACGGCTTGTGGAGCCCTTCGAGCAGCGTCGCGGCCGGCTGCATCTGGTCCGGGCGCGACTGGACCGAACCTCGCCCGAGGCACGTGTGACGGCGCTCGGTCGGCAGGGCGCGGGTTCGCTGGGGTCGCTCGCGGAGGCGAACGCGTGGATGGTGATCGGGCCGGACGTGAGCCGGCTGGATGCGGGCGCGGAGGTCGAGACGTGGCCGATGCTGCCGGACTGAGCGGGCTTCTCCTCGCGGGCGGCGGGAGCGTCCGCATGGGCCGCGACAAGACGGCCCGCGACTTTCTGTTCCAAGGCGAATCGCTCGCCGCGCGCGTCGCGCACCGGCTCGCGGAGGCGTGCGACGACGTGCTCGTGGCGTCCGGCGATGGAGCCCGAATGGGCTGGCTCGGGCTTCCGCAGGTCGCCGACGAGGTGCCGGAGTCGGGCCCGCTCGGCGGCCTCGTCGCCGGTGTCGGGAGGTCCCCGCACCACCTCGTCGCCGCCGTCGCCGCCGACATGCCCTTCGCGTCGCCGCCCCTGCTGCGCTTGCTGGCGTCCCTCGCCGACGGGTTCGACGCCGTCCTTCCCGTGGGCGACCGCG
>DASPTB010000308.1:0-9830 GCA_035623615.1 Actinomycetota bacterium | reverse complement strand
GGGAGCAGCCAGAACGACAGGGCGTTCACGCGTGGATACGCCATGTCCAGGGCACCGATCTGCAGGGGGACGATGTAGTTCCCGAAGCCGGAGAGGAACGGGAAGATCACCAGGAAGATCATGATCGTCCCGTGGATGGTGAAGACCTCGTTGTAGAGGTGCGGCGACAGGAACGTGTTGTCCGGCTTCGCGAGCTGCGTCCTCAGCATCAGCGCGAGGACTCCGCCGACACAGAAGAAGAAGAAGGAGTTGACGAGGTACATGATCCCGATCTTCTTGTGGTCGGTGGTGGTGAGCCACACCATGATCCCGCCGCGTTCGGGGGCCGGTGCCGCTTCCTTGACCTCGGTTACCGCCATGTCGTTCCCTTTGCGCTCGTCACGGCTTACTCACGATGAAGGCCCCCGACATGGCAGGTCCGTGGATGTTGCACTGGAAGTAGTACGTGCCCGGCGGCAGGTTGGGGAGCTTGATCGACTCGGTGTTCACCCCTGAGAACGTCGGGCCTTGGAACAGCTGGTGCGTTCGGGTGGGGTTCGTGTAGATGGCGAAGTTGTGGTCGATGCCGTTGTCGAGGTTCGTCATGGTCAGGACGTTGCTGGCGCCGGCCGTGATGTTGAGGCACTTGGTGTTCCACTGGATGTTGTGCGCGGTAATGGAGATCGGCGACGACTTGGTCGGGCAGTGCTGCTCAAGGATGGTCTTCTGTTCGCTCTTGACCCACGCCAGGAAGTCCACCTCGCTCACGACGTTCATCGTGAACGTCATCCGAGAGTGCCACAGCCCACAGAACTGTGCGCACTGGCCGTGGAACGACCCGATCACCGTCGGCGTGAACGTGAAGGTGTTCGGGTGACCAGGAACCGCGTTCCGCATGAAGAGCATCTGCGGAACGAAGAACTCGTGCATCACGTCGTTCGATTCGAGCGTGATCTGGACGGGCGTGTCGACGGGCAGCTCGAACACGAGCGGCTTCTGCGGCTTGGTGGGCGTCGCGGTCGTGCCGCTGACGACGAGGCCGTTCTCCTGGTATTCGGCCGTCCATTCCCACTGGAAGCCGATCATTGTGAGATGGAGCTGCGCGGGGTGGATCTTGTCGACGCTTGCGAGCGTCTGCTCGCCGAATGGGAACAGCGTCGACACGATGACGAGCCCGATGAGGAAGAAGCCGACGACGAACGGCGCCCGGCCTTCCCGCTGGGGAGGCTCGGTGTCATCGCCCTTGCGTGCGCGAAAGAGGATGAGATCCAGCGCCAGCCAGATGACGACCAGCGCGACGACGAGGCCGGCGAGCAGCGAGATCTTGAAGTACAGCTTGGGGATCAGCTTCGAGGTGGGCGAGATCCCCGGGTAGGTGCAGCTCGGAAGGAGTGCCCCCGCGGCGACCGCCGCGATGGCGAGGCGAAGAGGAGCCCCGCGACCGGTCCGTTCCCCTGGTCTCCTCTTCGCGCCCGCCACCTCGACGTCGCTCTCCTGTCTAGCTGACGGTGAACGGGGCGATCATGCCGATCGAAACGTGCACCGGGCCGTTGGTCCCGCCGCTCTGGGTTCCCGTCTGCCAGCATGCGACGGCGTAGTTCCCCGGATACAGGTAGATCGCCTCGAGGACATGCGCCCCCGTGTCGGCGGTCCCGAAGTCACCCCCGGCGTGGAGCCAGTCGTCCTCGGACGCCGGACCCTTCGCCTTCCCGTCGTTGATGACGTCCTGCGTCGTCTTGCCCGACGGGAGCGCGATCGGGATCATCTCGTGAGTGATCTGGAAGGACTCGTCGTTTGAGAACAGGAACGTGGTGTAGCCCTGCTTGATCGTCGCCGGCATGCCGTGGTACCGGAAGCCCGAGACCGAGACCTTGATCACCGGCGGCGTCGCCGTAGTCGTCGTGCTCGAGCTCTGACCCTTCGAGCAGGCCGATCCGATCAGCACGACCGCAGCCCCGAGCATCAGGATGTGGGCCGGTCGCAAACGGCCATGACGGCCGCTTCTGTGGAACGGTGCCATGCGCTTTCCCTCCTCCCCGCCGGGACCCATCTGGCCCCAAGCACCGATCGCCGGGCGCACGCTACGAAGCGCCCGCCCCAAACGCAAGCAAATGACAGGACTGTAACGTCGGCGGAGGGCCTCTCCCCGTGGGCAGCAGCGAATTCGGTCGGTTGGGTGACACGGTCGTCATGTTGATTCCCCCCATTGATAGGGAAGATGGCCGATCGGGGGGCGAACCGCAAACGGAAACCTGTTGTGCCCCAACCCCCCGTACCCCCTTGTCCAACCCGGTGGTCCACCCCTATCCTCAGTCCGCTGAGGGGAGATCGCGTGAAGACCGACAACTCGCGGCACCCCGCCGTCGACGACGCCACGCCGCGCGACGCCGGGGCCGGGTTCGGCGCCAGCCGGATCCTCGTGATCGACGACGAACGCCGCATCCTCAACTTCGTCGCGCGGGGGTTGCGGGCCGAAGGATTCCTTGTCGACGTGGCGGACGAGGGGGCGGAAGGTCTCGCCGTCGCGCTGTCCGAGCCCTACGACCTGATCATCCTCGACCTGCTGATGCCGCCGATCGACGGTCGGGTCGTCCTTCGGCGGATCCTGGAGCGCAAGCCCGGGCAGGCGGTGCTCGTGCTCTCCGCACTCGAGGACACTTCGACCAAGGTGCAGACGCTCGAGCTCGGCGCCGAGGACTACTTGGCGAAGCCGTTCTCTCTCGACGAGCTGCTCGCGCGCGTCCGGGCGCGCTTGCGCGGGGTCGCGCGGTCGAGCGCCGGCAAGGTCTCGGCGGGACGATTCCGTCTCGACATGGTCCGCCGTGAGGTCGACGCGGGTTCGGGGCCGATCTCGCTGTCCGAGCGCGAGTCGCTGCTCCTGCAGGAGATGATGCGCAGCCCGGACACCGTCCTGTCGAAAGAGCGGCTGCTGTCCGCGGTCTGGGGCTATCACTTCGAGCCGGGCTCGAACGTCGTGGACGTCTACGTTCGACGCCTCCGCTCGAAGCTTGGGATGGAGTCCATCGCCACCGTCCGCGGGAAGGGATATCAGCTTGTTACCGTTTGATCGCCTCGAATGGCCCCTTCGCCGATACTGGATCGACATCGCATGGTGGGCCTTCGCCATCGCCAACCTGGTGGCGATGGCGCTGTGGCCCAGCTGGGAGACCGTTCCCTTCCACTTCATCTGGGTGAGCCTGACGCTTCTCTACGGCTTCCGGGTCTGGAAGATGGGCCCCACGCTGCTCACGCTCGCGTTCATCGTGGTGATCACGGGCTGGGTTCTGTTCCACGACTTCCTCGGCGGCTTCCAGCTTCCCGGCGAACTCACGGAGGTGCCGCTCATGGCGGCCATGTTCCTCGCCTCCGTGTGGCACGCGCAGCGGCGCCTGTCCTCACTCCACGACGCGCAACGCGTGTCCGAGCAGAACCTCCGCCTGCTCGAGCAGGGCCAGGCGTTCGTGCAGGACGCCTCGCACGAGCTGCGGACACCGATCACGATCGCCCTCGGCCACGCCGAGCTGATCCAGCGGACCTCGGGCGACCCGGTCGCCGCCCAGGACGCAGCCGTCGTGGTCGAGGAGCTGCAGCGGCTGCGGCGGCTCGCCGAGCGCCTGGTCATGCTCGCGTCCGCGGACCGGCCCGACTTCCTTCGCCGAACGCGCATCGAGGTGGAGCCGATGATCCTCAACCTGGCGCGCCGGTGGTCGGTGACGCCACGACGTTGGAGCCTCGTCCGGTTGGACGACGCCACCATTTGGGGTGACCCCGACCGGCTGGAGCTCGCGTTCGACGCGCTCATCGAGAACGCCGTAAAACACACCTCCCCCGACGATCGGATCGACCTCTCGGTCGTTCGATCCGGGGAGGTCGTCACCATCTCGATCGCCGACTCAGGCGACGGCATCGCCCCCGAAGATCTCGGCAGGATCTTCGAGCGGTTCGCCAAGGCCACGCGCGGCAACTCGGACCAGTCGCGCGAGGGCTCGGGCCTCGGGCTCGCCATCGTCAAGACGCTGGTCGAGGCACACGGCGGAACCATCGAGGTGGAGAGCGAGCTCGGCGCCGGGTCGACCTTCCGCGTGAACCTCCCCGTCGCGGCCGACGGGGCCGACGGGGCCGATCCCCAATCGGAGCGCTTTGCCGCGGCGTCCACGGAGGCACCCGGCAACGGGAGCGCCTTGAGCTCGGACGGCGAGTCGATCGACACGCACGTGGACGTGCGCGACGGCGCCACGACCGTCACCGAACCCGTCGGCAGACATCCGTGACGGTGCCGCGTCGTATAGTTTCGAACGCTCTTCCCCTCGGCCCGGCGTCGCGCGCGACGGCCCGGCCTCGCAGCGAAAGGGACGGGAGGACACCGTCACGATGAGCCGACTGCAAAAGCTCGCGATTGCCACCCTCTCGGTGACGGTCGCCCTCTTCACGGTCGGCGGACTCGTGCGGGCAACCGGCTCGGGCCTCGGATGCCCGGGCTGGCCGCGGTGCTACGGACACTGGTTCCCGCCGTTCGGGCAGCATGGGATCTTGTTGCAGCACGCGCTGGTGGAGTACAGCCATCGCTTCACGACCGTCCTCGCCACCGTCCTGATCGTATGGCTGGTCGTCGAGGCGTGGCGCGTCCCGAGCGCGCGGCGCGCGCCGGTGGCGTGGGGCGCGACCTTCGCCGTCCCACTGCTGTTGCTGCAGGCAGGCCTGGGAGCCGCGGTCGTCAAGAGCGGCCTGAATCCCGCGCTCGTCACGATCCACTACGCGAACGCGATGCTGCTGCTCGCCTGTCTCGTCTTCACGACCGTCGCCGCGTTCGTCGATCTCCGGGCGTTCAAAGCGACGGGCGTTCATCGACGGTTCGCCGCCCACGCCTTGGGCATGACGGTGGCGACCTTCGGTGTGATCCTGCTCGGCACCTTCGTGCGCGGCGAGGACGCGGGCCTGGCCTTCCCCGACTGGCCGCTGATGAGCGGCAGGGCGATCCCGACCCTCGCCTCGGCGCCGGCGTGGGCCATGTTCCTGCACCGTGCCGCGGTGCTGCTCGTCTTCATCGGGATCGTCGGGATGGCAGCCAGGGCCTGGAATCGAGAGCGCGACCGGCCGCCCGTGCGGCTCCTCGCTCTGACCGCGGCCGGCCTCTTCGTCGTGCAGGCCCTCATCGGCGCCGCCATCGTGTGGTCGCACCTGTCGCCGGGAGCTCGAGCGGCACACGAGGCCGTCGGCGGCCTCGTCTGGGCGGCGCTCGTCGCGACGACCGTCCTCGCCTACCGCCTGGCGCCGACGGGGATGGAGGCAATCCGAGCGCAGGCCCGCCACGACGCCAAGACCGCCGCCCCGATCGCCGGCGGCGCCGCCGTGCTCTCGCTGCCGATGCACGAGGCCACCTCCCCGCTGAGCGCAGCCAGCATCCGCGACAAGGCCGGGGCATACGTGGCGCTGACCAAGCCCCGCATCATCATCCTCCTGCTGATCACGACGGTCCCGGCGATGATCCTGGCGCAGGGCGGATGGCCGTCGATCTGGCTCGTCCTCGCGACTCTCGCGGGCGGCACCCTGGCGGCCGGCGGCGCCAACGTCATCAACTGCTACGTCGACCGCGACATCGACTCCGTCATGCGGCGCACCCGGCGGCGCCCGCTCCCCGCGCACCAGGTTCCCCCGCTCGGCGCCCTGACCTTCGGGATCGCGCTATCGGTGGTCGCTTTCGCGTTCCTCTGGGTCACGACGAACCTGCTGGCCGCATCGCTCGCGGTGGCGGCGATCGCCTTCTACGTCTTCGTGTACACGCTGTGGATGAAGCGTTCGACCCCGCAGAACATCGTGATCGGCGGCGCGGCGGGAGCGGTGCCCGCTCTGGTTGGGTGGGCGGCCGTGACTGGCAGGGTGGGGCTCCCCGCGGTCATCCTGTTCCTGATCGTCTTCTACTGGACGCCGCCGCACTTCTGGGCGTTGTCGATGCGCTACGAGGCCGACTACCGGGCGGCGGGCGTCCCGATGATGCCGGTGGTGCGCGGGACGAACGAGACGACTCGCCTGATCGTCCTCTACTCCTTCGTGCTCGTGGCCCTGACGCTCCTGCTCTTCCCCGTGGCGCAGCTCGGCGGCCTGTACCTCGCGACGGCGATGGGCCTCGGCGGGTGGTTCATCGCGAAAGCGATCAAGCTTCGCCGCGACCCCTCGATCCCGGAAGCCATGCGTCTCTTCCACTTCTCGAACACGTATCTGGCGTTGCTGTTCGCGGCCGTGGCGGTCGACACGATCCTGCGGGCGGCCGTCGGAGGCGCGGCCTGAGGGCGGCCACGGCCGCCCTCCTCCTCGGGTGCGCCGTTGCCGGGCTCGGCTGGCTCGTCGCGGTCGACCTCGTTTCGTGGCGCCGCACGGCCGCGCTCCGACGGGGCCGGGCCCTCGCCGCCGGCGCCCCTCCGGCCCGTCGGGTCTCCTCTGCGACGACCTGGCTCGCGGCCGCGACGTCCGCGGCGCTCGGTGCGGGCGGGGCGCTCCTGCAAGTCGGCGGCGTCGCCCGCTGGCTGGTCGTGCTTGGCGCGACCCTCTCCGCGGCGGACGGCGCGGCAGAGCGCGTGGCCGCGATCTACCTCTCACGCGACGGACTGGAGATCGAGCGAGCGGCCGCCCCGCGGCGGGTTGCGCCGTGGACGGGCATCCGCGAATTGCGGCCGCCCCGAACCCCATTGAGCGGGTGGCGGATCCGCTCGGACACCGGTGTCATCTCGCTGATGCCATCGGACCTGCTCGGCGGCGAGGACGCCCTGCCCGAAATCGTGCGCCAATCCGCACTCGAGTTCCGGGATGGCCGCTGGCGGCGGCCGGACGGTCATGAGAGAACGACCGGCCGGCCGTGATCGGCCCGCGGGCGTCCGCACACGCCCGCCGTTCTAGCCCTCGAGCGCCTCGCCCAGGGCCGCGCGCCTGGCCGCCTCGGCGTCAAGGCGCGCGTCGATCCGGTGCGCCTCCGCCTCGTCGTGCTTCATCCAGGCGAGCGCCAGCACCACGACGGCCGTCAGCAGCATGATGTCGCCGGCCATCCACATGATCGCGCCGCCCCAGTGCTGGTCCGTGAGCGGGCTCGGACCCCACGATCTCGGGATCTGGGTGTAGTGCGGATACAGGACCACGTTCGCGCTGTAGATGGCGAGCGCGGTGAACGTGTTGACCGGGCCCGCCAGGAAGACATAGAGGAGCCGCACGGGGAACGACAGCCGCCACGGCGAGGGATCGAGCCCGACGACCGGCCACCAGAACAACAGTCCCGCAGACAGATACAGCAGGTGCTCGAAGTCGTGAATCCACTGGTTCTCGAGCGCGGCCTCGTACAGCGGAGAGAAGTGCGTCACGACCATCACGGCGGCGAATAGCGACCAGGCGACGATCGGAAACGACAGCACCTTGACCGGCTTCGACCGCAGGATCGGCAGCAGCCGCCGCTTCCTCGTCTCCGCCGAGCTTGCTCGAAGCGCGAGCGTGATCGGCGCGGCGAGGAGAATACAGATCGGCACGACGTTCATCAGCAGCAGGTGCTGGATCATGTGCACCCACAGGAAGACGTTCGCATAGATGTCGACCGGCGACTCGAGCGCGAGGAACACCACCGAGAGCCCCGATAGGAACCACGCCGTCCGGTGAACGGGCCAGTGAACGAGTGGATACCGCTCGTTGACTCGCCGGATGCCCGACAGATAGAGCCACGCGGACGCGACCAGGGGCACGAGGACGAGCGGCTGGAAGGTCCAGGCGGTGAGCACGTGGCCCCACCCAGGTTGCGGCACGGTCGTTGCTGCGAGGAACGCCACGGCTCTCATTGTCCTTCGGCGGCCGGCGATTTGTCCCCGGACCGGCCGCTCGGCTCAGCGAAGCGCTCGTTTCCGCCACTCGACGCGCAGCTTCACCCACGGGACCTCACACCGGCTAGAATGCGGAGCCGTGTCGACTTGGCCCCGCGCCCTGCCCGCAGAGGAATCCGAGCGGACGTGACGGCTCGTCCACGTCCTTCTCGCCGCACCGGCATCCGGCGCGTGCTGCCGCTGCTTCCGATCGCGGGGCTGCTGCTACTGACCGGTTGCACGCTGCAACCGGCGTCACAGCAGGCCGGCGGCGTCCGGACCCTCTACAACATCACGTTCGTCTTCGCGGCGGTGATCTTCGTCGTGGTGGGCGGGCTGATCGTCGGCTTCGCACTCCGGTACCGGCAGAAGCCCTCCGCCCGCGCCACCGACCACGAACTCCCCCCTCAGATCCACGGCAACAGCACCATCGAGGTCGTCTGGACGGCCATCCCCACGGTGATCGTGCTCGTCCTTTTCATCCTCTCGGCGATGGAGCTCGGACGACTCGACACGGCCCCGGCCGCGCAGCCGGTCCGGATCGTGGTCACCGGATTCCAATGGCAGTGGAAATTCCAGTACCTCGACTTCAAGTCGGGGAACGGCAACCCGCTGGCGGTCGAGGGGACCTCGGGGCAGACGGCAGTCCTGCCGATCCTCTACCTGCCGCTCGGCCAACCGGTTCACTTCCACCTCGTGTCCGACGACGTCATCCACTCGTTCTTCATCCCGAACTTCCTGTTCAAGCGCGACGTCATCCCCGGCCACCCGAACAACTTCTACATGACGCCGAGCAGGCTCGGGACCTTCCCGGGCAAGTGCGCCGAGCTCTGCGGCCTCTACCACTCGCGCATGCTGTTCACGGTCAAGATCGTCACGCCGGCCCAGTTCACGGCCTGGGGGGCGGCGGCCGCGGCCAAGCAGACGATCAAGGAGAACCAGTGTCGCGCCGAGCAGTCGGGTGTGATCGATCTTTCGGCCCAGCACGAGAAGTTCGACACCGACTGCATGCAGAGCGTGGCGGGCCAGCCCTTCAAGATCGACTTCGACAACAAGGACGCAGGGACCGATCACAACGTGGCGATCTTCACCAACTCGAGCATGACGACGACGCTGTTCCGGGGGACACTCGTAACGGGAGTGGCGACGGTGGACTACAGCGTCCCGCCGCTCCCGGCGGGGACCTACTACTTCCACTGCGACGTGCACCCCGGCATGAACGGAACCTTTAAGGTGAAGTAGCCGAGGGAGAGAAGAGGAACAGACCGTGGCCGTCATCGAGCATCCCGCCGACATCGCCGCGCCGGAGCCGACGTTCTGGAATCGGGTGCTGGACTGGCTGACGACCACCGACCACAAGAAGATCGGCATCCTCTACATCGTCACCGGCTTCTTCTTCTTCGTCGTGGCCGGGCTCATGGCCCTGCTGATCCGCTCCGAGCTTGCTCGCCCCGGCCTGCAGTTCGTGTCCGACCAGACCTACAACGAGCTGTTCACGATGCACGGCACGCTGATGATCTTCCTGTTCGTCATGCCGATGTTCTCCGGCTTCGCGAACTACTTGATGCCGCTCATGATCGGGGCGCCCGACGTGGCGTTCCCGCGCATCAACGCCCTTTCGTACTGGATGGTCCCCGCGGCCGGACTCATCTTGATGTCCGGGTTCCTCGTGAAAGGCGGCGCCGCGGCGGCCGGGTGGACGAGCTACACGCCGCTCTCCGAGCAGACGGCGCTCCTCGGTGACAAGGGTCAGGATCTTTGGATCGTCGGTCTGATCATCGTGGCCGCCGCGTCGCTCCTCGGGTCGGTCAACTTCATCACGACGATCTTCAAGATGCGCGCGCCCGGCATGACCATGTTCCGGATGCCGATCTTCGTGTGGAACACGCTGGTCACGTCGTTGCTCGGCCTGCTGGCCATCCCGGTGCTGGCGGCCGGCCTGATCCTGCTGTTCATCGACCGGAATCTGGGCGGGCACGTGTTCGACCCCGCGTACGGCGGCAACACGATTCTCTGGCA
>DASPTB010000306.1:0-11915 GCA_035623615.1 Actinomycetota bacterium | reverse complement strand
GACCTGAAGCGGATCGAGAAGCGGATGCGCGCCATCGTCTCGGGCGCCCAACCATTCGTGCGAGAGGAGCTCTCCAGGGACGCGGCGCTCGAGTTGTTCGCGAACCAGCCCTACAAGAAGGAGATCATCGAGGGAGCCGACGCGGGGGAGGGCGCGCTCGGCGAGACGTTCTCGGTGTATCGCAACGACGGGTGGGCCGACCTCTGCAGGGGGCCGCACGTCCCGTCGACCAACCGGATCGGCGCCTTCAAGCTGCTGTCGCTGGCAGGGGCGTACTGGCGGGGCGACGAGCGGGGCGCGCAACTGCAGCGCATCTACGGGACGGCCTGGGCGACGCCGGCCGACCTGGACGCCTACCTGCACCGTCTGGAAGAGGCCGAGCGGCGCGATCACCGCAAACTCGGCCGCCAGCTGGACCTGTTCTCGTCGCCCGAGGAGCTCGGGCCGGGCCTGTGGGTCTGGCACCAGCGCGGGGGAGCATTCCGCAAGGCGCTGGAGGACTACGTCCGCGACCTGCACCTGGCACGAGGCTACGACCTGGTCGTGACGCCGCACATCGCCCGGTCGGTCCTATGGGAGACATCGGGCCACCTCGCGAAGTTCGCCGCGAACATGTACCCGCCGATGCGCGACGAGCAGGGCGACTACTACGTGAAGCCGATGAACTGCCCGTTCCACGTCCTGATCTACAAGTCGCAGACGCGGTCGTATCGCGACCTGCCGATGCGCCTCGCGGAGCTCGGCACGATCTATCGGCACGAGCGGCTGGGAACGCTGCACGGGCTCATGCGCATCCGCGGCGGGACCCAGGACGACTCGCACATCATCTGCACCGAGGAGCAGCTCGTGGACGAAGTCCTGCGCGTCTTCGAGCTGACGCAGGAGATCCACGCGACGTTCGGGTTCAAGGATCCGAAGGTCACGCTCTCGCTCCTGCCGGGCGAGTCGATCGTGACGCCCGAGATGGCCGAGCGCGCGACCGGTGCGCTGCGCCAAGCGCTCGAGAAGAGCGGCCTGCCCTACACCGAGGCGGAGGGGGAGGGCTCGTTCTACGGCCCGAAGGTCGACTTCCATTTCGCCGACGCGATCGGCCGCCAGTGGCAGCTGACCACGGTGCAGTGCGACTTCGGGCTGCCGGAGCGCTTCGAGATGGAATACGTCGGCGAGGACAACGAGCGGCACCGTCCCGTGATGATCCACCGCGCGATCCTTGGAACGCTCGAGCGCTTCAGCGGTGTGCTCATCGAACACTACGCGGGCGCGTTTCCCTTGTGGCTTGCGCCCGAGCAGGTCCGGGTCGTCCCCGTGGCGGATCGGCACACGGCCCATGCGGCGGCGCTCGCCGAGCGGCTCCGCGAGGCCGGGCTGCGGGCCGGCGTCGACGACAGCCGCGAAACCGTCCCGAAGAAGATCCGCGCCGCGCAGCTGATGAAGGTCCCGTACACACTCGTCGTCGGCGACACGGAGATCGAGGAGGGAACCGTGGCGGTCCGCGAGCGCGAAGGCAAGGAGGTTCGCGGCGTGCCTTTCGACCGGTTCGTGGAGGCCGCGAGCGAGGAGGCGCGCTCGCGCGCACTCGAGCCGGCCGACCTCGAGATGCTCGTCTAGGCACGCCGATGGAGCGGCTCTGGACGCCCTGGCGGATGGAGTACATTCGGACGGCCACCCGGGGCGACGGCGAGTGCTTCCTCTGTTCAGAGCCCGCGGCGGCGCAGGACGATCGCTTCTTCATCCTGTCCAGGGCGACGAGCGCCTTCGCGTGCCTCAACATCTATCCCTACAACCCCGGCCATCTGCTCGTGGCGCCGTTTCGCCACGTGGCCGACCTGGAGGACGTGACGCCGGAGGAGTCGGCCGACTGCGACGGACTCCTGCGCCGGTCGGTGGCGGTGCTGAAGGAGGCGATGGAGCCGCACGGCTTCAACTTGGGCATGAACCTGGGGCGCGCGGCCGGGGCCGGGGTCCCCGGACACATCCACTGGCACGTCGTCCCCCGATGGGGCGGCGACACCAACTTCATGCCGATCGTCGGCGAGACCAGGGTGCTCCCCGAGCTGCTCGCGGACACCTACGCCAAGCTCCGGCCCCTTTTCTGAGGGGTTCCTGAGGATCGGCCGGTCGCTCTCACCCGATCGGCGCGCGCGGCCGATACCTGCAAGTGAGACGACCCGCCACGAGGCACGATGTCGAACGACGACCTGACCACGCTCGCCCGCATTCGCGGCCTGCTCGAGGTGACCCGCCTGGTCCGCTCCGAGGCGGATCTGACGACGCTGCTCGCCAAGGTGGCGCGCGCCGTGAAGGACTCCCTCGGGTTCCGCGTCGTCGTGCTGAACGTCTACCGTCCCGCCTGGGACGACTTCGTCGTCGCAGCGGTCGAGGGCGGCGACGAGGTTCGGCACACGCTCATGGGCGCCACGTACGGGTGGGACGTGTGGCGGCGCGTGCTGGACGAACGCTACAACCGCAGAGGCGCGTACCACATCCGCGAAGGCGACTTCGACTGGAGCGAGCACGGCGCGCGCTTCGTCCCCGACCTGCCGACCTCCGCGGACCCCGACGCGTGGCACGCGGAGGACGAGCTCTTCGTGCCGTTCCGCCACACCGACGGACACCTGCTCGGGATCATGAGTGTGGGCGAGCCGGTGAGCGGGCGCCGCCCGACCGACGACGAGCTGGCAGTGCTGGTGGCCGTTGCGGCGCACGCCGCCGTCGCGATCGAGGCGGCGCAGGAGGGGACCGACCTCGCGCGTCACCGGCGCGCCCTCGAGCACCTGCTCGACATCTCGTCGAAGCTCGCGGACAAGCGTTCGGCCGATGCGGTGCTGGAGGGGGTCTGCGAGGGCATCGCCTCGGCGCTCGGATTCGACCGCGTTGCCATCGAGCTCGTCGACCCCGAGACCGGGAAGCTGGTGACCCGCGCGTCGGCCGGCTGGCGTCCCGACGACCCGCACCTGCAGCAGGCGCCGGACCTCGACGAGGTCCGTTCGCTGATGGCGCCGCAGTTCGAGATCGGCGGCTGCTACCTGCTGCCGGAAGCGGAAGGGCTGCAGCGCATGCCGCGTCCGCGGCCCCGGTACGTGTCGAGTCTCAGCGGCCAAGGCTCCCGCGCCTGGAACAACCACTGGCTCTTCGTCCCCCTGCACGGTCCCGACGGCGAGCTCGCCGGCCGCATCTGGGTCGACGACCCGCTCGACCGGTTGCTGCCGTCCCGGCAAACGCTGCAGGCACTTCGGCTGTTCGCGGACCAGGCGACGGCGGCGCTGTCACAGGCCGCGCGGATGGATGAGCTACGGTTCCTCGCCGACCACGACCCGCTCACCGGACTGCTCAACCGCCGGGCGTTCATCCACGAGCTCGACGCCGAGATCGACCGGTCGAGCCGCTACGGGCACACGTTCGCGCTGATGATCTGCGACCTGGACGGCTTCAAGGAGCTGAACGACCGCGACGGGCATCCGGCCGGCGACGTCGCGCTGCAGCAGGTCGCGGCCGTCCTCACCGAGGGCACGCGCGGCAGCGACCGCGTCTTCCGGATCGGGGGCGACGAGTTCGCCCTGCTGCTGCCCGAGGCGAGCCGGGAGGGTGCCCCCATCGCGCTCCGACGCCTGTCGAAGACGTTCAACGAGCGCGTGCGCGCGCGCACGCGCGGGCTCGACGCGAGCTTCGGGATCGCGCTCTACCCCGACGACGGCGACAGTTCGCTGGACCTGTTCCGCGCCGCCGACGCGGCCCTGTA
Organism: Actinomycetota bacterium; assembly: GCA_035623615.1. GTDB lineage: Bacteria > Actinomycetota > UBA4738 > UBA4738 > UBA4738 > DASPTB01. Next base: position 8,176 of record DASPTB010000306.1, on the reverse strand, counting down.
CCAGGCGAAGCGCACCGGCCTGAAGCTCGTGTTCGCGGGCTCGCCGGCCTAGCGGCCGGTCAGCGCGCTTCCTGCTTCTCCTGCTGCGCCTCGGCGATGATCTTGTCGGCGAGGTGCGCCGGCACCTCTTCATAGTGGTCGAACGTCATTGTGAAGACGCCCCGGCCCCCGGTCATCGAGCGGAGGTCGATCGCGTAGCGCGTCATCTCGGCTTGCGGCACCATCGCCTTGATACGCTGCTTGCCCGACCCGGTCGTCTCCATCCCGAGGACACGCCCGCGCTTGGCGTTCAGGTCGCCGATGACGTCTCCGGTCTGCGACTCGGGAACGATGACCTCCGCCTGAACGATCGGCTCCAACAGCGAGACCCCCGCCTGGGCGGCCGCCTCCTTGATGGCGAGCGACCCCGCGATCTGGAACGCCATGTCGGACGAGTCCACGGTGTGGAACTTCCCGTCGTAGAGCGTCACCCGCACGTCGACCATCTGATACGGCGTCAGGACGCCGTCCTGCATCTGCTTGACGATTCCCTTCTCGACCGAGGGAATGAACTGGTGCGGGATCGCGCCCCCGAAGATCTTGTCGACGAACTCGAATCCGCCGCCGCGCGGGAGCGGCTCGACCTCGATCCACGCGATGCCGTACTGCCCGTGGCCGCCCGACTGCTTGACGTGGCGCCCCTGCGCCTTCGCGCTTCCCTTGAGGGTCTCCTTGTACGCGACCTTGGCGGGATGCGTCACGACGTCGACGCCGAACTTCGCCTTCATCCGCTCGACCATCGTCGCCACGTGCGTCTCGCCCATGCCGTACAGCACGGTCTCGTGCGTCTCGGCCGAGCGCTCCACACGCAGGGTCGGATCGTCCTCGCGGATGCGTGCGATCGCCGTCGAGAGCTTGTCCTCGTCCCCCTTCGTCTTGGGCTCGATCGCCACGGCGTACAGGGGCTCGGGCAGCTGGATCTGCGGGAGCGTGGCGGGGTCGCTCTTGGTCGAGAGCGTGTCGCCGGTGGTCGTGTGCGCGAGCTTCGCGACCGCTCCGATGTCGCCGGCGGGAACCTCGGCCACGTTCTCGTGGTCCTTGCCGCGCATGGAGAAGAGGTGGCCGAGCCGTTCCTCGGTTCCCTTCGTCGCGTTGAAGACGGCCGAGTCGGGCCGCACCTTTCCACTGAAGACGCGAAACAAGTTGATGCGCCCGACGAAAGGGTCCGACAGTGTCTTGAAGACGAGCGCGGTCAGCGGCCCACTCGGGTCGCACGAGCGCTCCTGCTCGGCCCCATCCTTCGTCGTGACGGCGACGGGCGGGCGGTCGAGCGGCGAGGGGAAGGCCCCGGCGACGAACGTGAGCAGGCGGTCGACGCCGATCGGCGTGGTCGCGGCCGCGGCCAGCACCGGCGCGAAGCGTGCGGCCGCGAGTCCGGCCTTGACGCCGCCGACGATCTCGTCGGCCGAGAGCTCTCCGGTCTCGAGGTACTTCTCCAGCAGCGAGTCGTCGGCCTCGGCGACGGCCTCGGCGAGGCGCTCCCGGAACGGCTCGGCCTTCGCCGCGAGGTCGTCCGGCCATTCCTCCTGCGTCCCCTTCGGCGCGCCGGCGTAGCGGTACGCGGTGCGCCCGAGCAGGTCGAGCACGCCGGCGAATTCGTGCTCCTCGCCGATCGGCAGCTGCACGGGCCCAACCTGCGTCCCGAACGCCTTCTGCAGCTCGTCGAGCGTCCGCTCGAACGACGCCCGCTCGCGCTCGAGCTTGTTGACGACGAACGCGCGGGGGATGCCGGCCTCGACGGCGAGTTCCCAGACCCTCTCGTGCTGGACCTCGACGCCGTCCACCGCGGACACGACGAACAGGCAGCAGTCGGCTGCGCGGATCGCGCTCTGCACGTCGCCGACGAAGTCCGCGTAGCCGGGGGCGTCGAGCACGTTGATCTTCACGCCTTCCCACTCGACGGGCGCCATCGCCAGCGAGACGCTGATGCCCCGATGAACCTCTTCCGGGTCGTGGTCGGAGATGGTGTTGCCGTCTTCGATCGTGCCCATGCGCGTGATGGTCCCGGCGGTGAAGAGCATGGCCTCGAGGAGCGTCGTCTTCCCCGTTCCGCTGTGGCCGACCAACAGGACGTTTCGGATGCTGCCAGGCTCGTAGACGTTCATGGTCCGTCCCTCGACTGCCTCGGGCCCGCCGGGTTTCGTCCGGCCTCGAGCGGGCGGTGCCCCCGTTGGAGCCGCGATTCTAGCCGAAGGTCCCGGCTGGTAGGCTCCGGCCGATAGGCATGGCGAACGATGCGCGCGAGCCGCGTAGACGAGCGTCCGGCGTGCCGCTGGCCGGATGCTCCATCCTTCTCTCCGCGTCGGCGGCGATTCTCATCCTCGTCGGCGAGCCGGTCTGGGGCGGCGCCGCGGCGATCGCGGTGGCCGTCCTGCAGGCGGCCGCCGCCTCCGGGGCCCAGACGCCGCGCGGCCGTCTGCTCTGGGGAGCGGCGGGACCGCTCGCCGATGCCGCGATCCTCGCCCCGGTGGCATGGGTGCATCGCTCCAGCGATCCAAGCGTCGCCGCGCTCTCGCTCGTGACCCTCGGCGTGTGCCTCGTCGCGAGCTACGAGCGGGCGCGGGGCCTCGCGCTCGGCTACCGGTTCGGCTCCCTGTGGGGGTTGCGCTTCGCCCGGCAGGCCACCGTCGGTGCCGGGGTCATCGCGGGGGGTTCCGGGCTCGCGGCGACGTTGTGGGTCGCGCTCTCGCTGGCGACCGTGTCGCTCGTCGCGCGGGCGGTGGGCGTGGGCACCCATCGGGCGGACCCGGCGGCCGAGACCGGACGGGGCGCATGACGGCGCTGTCGCGACTCGGGCCGTGGCGGCCGTCCGACGTGGGCGACCTGCGGGCTGCGTCCGCGCTCGCCGCCATCGAGTGGTTCGGGATGCACGCGCCGCGCCGGTTGGCCCGCCGCGTGAGCGACCTGCTGCTCGAGGCCCGCTTCGAGCACATGGGGGCCGAGCGGGCGGTCGTCGCCGCGAACATGGCTCGGGTGCTCGGCCTGCCGCCGACCGACCCGCTCGTCCGGGCGACGACGCGCGAGGCGTTCGCGCTGTACGGCCGCTACTGGTACGAGACCTTCGCGCTTCGGACGATGTCGTGGGACGAGGTGGACCGGCGGTTCCTCCCGACCGGCATGGAGCACATCGACGATGGCCTCAAGGCGGGGAAGGGCGTGATTCTCGCGCTTCCGCACATGGGAAACTGGGACGCGGCCGGGCACTGGCTGGCCATCCACGGGTACCCGTTGGTGGCGGTCGCGGAGGAGCTCCGCCCGCCGAGCCTCTATCAGCGTTTCTACCGCCATCGGCGCGCGCTGGGGATGGACATCGTCCCCCTCCAGTCGGGAGTCGGCGAGCAGCTCGCTCGGATGCTCGTGGACAATCGCGTCGTGGCGCTGCTCGCCGATCGAAACCTGGGCGGGCGCGGCGTCCGCGTCGACTTCTTCGGCGAGCCCGCGTCGCTGCCGGCGGGGCCGGCCATGCTCGCCCGCGCGACCGGGGCGGCGCTCGTCCCGTGCGCGGTCTTCACGCAGCCCGAGGGCTGGACGTGCACGATCGAGCCGCCGATGGAGGTCGCGCGCGGCGGCGAGACCAGAACCGACGTGCGCTCCACGACCGAGGTTGTCGCCGAGCGGTTCGAACGCTTCATCTCTGCCGCGCCGCCCGACTGGCACATGTTCCAGCCGGTGTGGGACGCGCCCGATCGCGGGGAGCATCCGGCCACCGCGTCCGAGGACGCCGGGTGAGGATCGCCCTCGTCTGTCCGTACGCGTGGGACGCGCCCGGAGGGGTGCAGACCCAGGTGCGGGGGCTCGCTCGGAGGTTCCGGGAGCGCGGGCACGACGTATTGGTCCTCGCATCGTCCTCGCGCGACTGGCGCGAGCCGGGCCTCGCGATCGTCGGGCACCCCGTTCGCGTTCCGTTCAACGGCTCGGTGGCGCCCATCTGCCCCGACCCGAGGACCCGCCCCAGGATCCGGGAGGCGCTGCGGTCCTTCGCTCCCGACGTGGTGCACGTGCACGAGCCGTTCGCGCCGAGTACCTCGCTGTACGCGGCCATGGAAGCGACGGTTCCCGTCGTCGCGACGTTCCATTCCTACATGGAACGGTCGCGACTGCTGTCGGCGGCGGCGCCGTTCCTTGAGGGACTCTGGAGCCGGTTCGCGGCACGCATCGCCGTCTCGCGGGCAGCGGCGGAATGGGTGCACAAGAGCTTCGAGGGGCCGCTGCTCGTGATCCCCAACGGCGTCGACGTCGAGCGCTTCCGGCTCGGTCCGTACGCCGACCTCCCCGAGGGCCACCGGATGCTCTTCGTCAGCCGCCTCGAGCGGCGGAAGGGTTTCCGCGTCGCCCTCCACGTCCTGGACCGGACGCTCGCTGCGGTGCCGGACGCCCTCCTCGTCGTGATCGGGGAGGGCCCGGAGCGCAGCGTCCTCGGCGAGGCCCCGCTGCGCGTCCGCAAGCGCGTGCTGATGGTGGGGACGGTGTCGAATGCCGAGCTGCCGCCGTACCACCGCGCGTGTGAGATCTTCGTCGCCCCCGCCATCGGACGCGAGAGCTTCGGCGTCATCCTCGTGGAGGCGATGGCGGCCGGGCTTCCGGTGGTCGGCTCGGACATCCCCGGGTACCGCGAGGTGGTCCGCGACGGGGTGGAAGGGCTGCTGTCGGCGCCGGGCAACTCGCAGGGCCTGGCGGCCGGGGCGGTGACCCTTTTCCAGGATTCCGAGCTGCACGACCGAATGCGGCGGGCCGCCGCGGACCGCGCCGACCGGTTCCGGTGGGAACGGGTGGCCGACGAGGTCGAGGCGGTCTACCAGGACGCCGTGCGGGTCGGAGGGGACTGAGCCACCCGCCCGTGTGCCCGGCCTCGGGGGGCGGGACCGGTACCATGGGGGCGTGTTGGCCGTCTGGATCGTCGTCGGGGTCGTCGTGCTGGCGCTCCTCTACGTGGTGCTCGCGTACAACCATCTCGTGCGGCTGCGCGTCAACGTCGATAACGCCTGGAGCCAGATCGACGTCCAACTGCGCCGCCGGTACGACCTGATCCCGAACCTGATCGAGTCGGTCAAGGGCTACGCGGCGCACGAGCGGGAGGTTTTCGAGGACGTGACGAAGGCGCGGTCGCAGGCCGAGGCCGCCTCGGGCGTGGCCGACCAGGCCGACGCGGAGAACCAGGTCACCCGGTCGCTCCGGCAGCTGATCGCGGTCGCGGAGAACTACCCCGACCTCAAGGCGAACCAGAACTTCCTCGCGTTGCAGGAGGAGCTCACCGGGACCGAGTCGAAAATCGCGTACGCCCGGCAGTTCTACAACGACGAAGTGGCCGCGCTGAACACCCGCATCCAGTCGTTTCCTTCGAGCGTGATCGCCCGGGCGGGACATTTCACTCCGAGGGAGTTCTTCGAGATCGACGAGCCCGCGAAGGGGCCCGTCCAGGTCGAGTTCTAGGGCGTTGCGCAAACAGATCGCCGCCAACAAGCGCAAGTCGGTCGTCCTCGTGGCGTTCGCCGTGCTGTTCGCGGCGGGCGTCGGCTACCTGATCGGGTACCTGATCGGCGGGGGGAGCACGTCGGTCGCCATCACCGCCCTGACCATCGCGCTCATCATCTCGATCGTCTCGTCGTGGGTCTCGTACCTGTACGGCGACCGGATCGTCCTGTCCACCTCGCATGCTCGTCCGGTGACGCCCGAGGAGGAGCCTCGGCTGCACAACGTCGTCGAGGGTCTGTCGCTCGCGGCGGGGCTGCCCAAGCCCACGGTGTACGTCGTACCCGAGCAGTCGCCGAACGCGTTCGCGACCGGGCGCGACCCCGAGCACTCGTCGATCGCCGTGACCCAGGGCCTGCTGGACATGATGGACCGCGTCGAGCTCGAGGGTGTCATCGGGCACGAGATGTCCCACGTGCGGGACCGCGACATCCTGCTCGGAACGATCGTCGCCACGCTCGTCGGGATGGTCGTGCTGATGGCGGAGTTCCTGCTGCGGTGGATGTTCTGGGGAGGCATGGGCGGCCGGCGGGGCAACAGCAACGAGGGCGGGAACGGGTTCGCGATTCTCGCCATCGTCGGCCTCGTCCTTGCGATCCTGACGCCGCTCATCGCGCAGATCATCAAACTCGCGATGTCGCGCGGCCGCGAGTACCTCGCCGACGCCGAGGGCGCCATGCTCACGCGGTACCCACCGGGCCTGGCCTCGGCCCTTCGGAAGGTCGCGGGCGATCACACGCCGATGCGGACCGCGAACAACGCGACGGCGCACCTGTGGCTCAACCAGCCGTCGCGGACGCCGGGGGAGGAGCCGCACTGGTGGGAGGCGATGTTCTCGACGCATCCGCCCATCGAGGAGCGCATCCGACGCCTTGAGGAGATGTGAAAGTCCGTCGACGGTCGTTGTGAGTGCCCGCGCGCGCGGGTAGCATCCCTCTTCGCGACCCCACGACCGTCCGCGTGGCTGCATCGCGGCTCGAGGAGGAATCCCTTTGATGGCATCGAAGCGTGGCGGCCGTCTCGCGATCACCATTGCCGGACTCGCGATTGTGGCGGTGCTGGTGATAGGCGCGCTCGCACTCGGCGGGCGGGGCCCGGCCTCGTCACTCATCAGCAGCATCACCCACAACACGCCGCCTCCCACGTGCCCGCTGACGGGAGAGCCGGCGCCGAACGGCGTCGTGCCGCACCGGCCCGCGCTCGCCATCAAGGTCGAGAACCTGCCCGCGTCGCGCCCCCAGACGGGTCTGAACGCCGCCGACATCGTCTACGAGGAGCCCGTCGAGGTCTTCATCACGCGGTTCATCGTCGTCTTCCAGTGCACGGGTGCTCCCCGCGTGGAGCCGGTTCGCAGCGCGCGGCTGGAGGACCCCGACGTCCTGCGCCAGTTCGGCCGTCCGCTCTTCGGCTACGCGGGCGGGGTGCCGAGGGTGCAGAACAAGGTCCGGGCGGCGGGCATCCAGGACGTCAACTTCATCCGGGACGCGCGGGACTACTTCCGTGACCCGAGCCGGATCGCGCCGCACAACCTCTACACGAGGACCTCGCTCCTATGGAAGCTCGCGCCGAAGAGCGAAGGGCCGCCGAAGCCGATCTTCACCTACTCGTCCACGGTGCCGACCGCGCCCCGCGAGAGCTGGGTGCACCTGCCGTTCAGCGACTATTCCGACGTGTACTGGCGCTGGAGCCGCGCCCACCACGACTGGCTCCGGTTCCACGGAACCGTCCCGCACACGCTGAGCAACGGCGAGCAGGTGCACGCGACGAACGTCGTCGTACAAGTCGTGAACGTGACGCTCAGCCAGATCACCGACGTGAACGGCGTCCACTCGCCGTTCGCCCACGTGGTCGGCCACGGGAAGGCCTACGTGTTCCGCAACGGGCGCATGGTGGCCGGCACGTGGAGCCGCCCGAGCCTGTCCGACATCACGACGTTCACGGACTCGCACGGGGGCGTGATCCCCTTGGAGCCCGGCAACACGTGGGTCGAGCTGTTCCCGTCCTCGCTCAAGGTCTCGTACGGGAAGTAGATCCCCGGGCCGGTGGCCTTGTGCGTGGACGAGTCGGTTCCACGTCAGCCGCGCCCCGCATCCTCCTCGCGGGCGCGCCGCTCGAGGCGCGCCGCCCGGTGGCCGTGACGAAGCTCCGAGGCCAGCCACAGCGCGGCCAGGAGCAGCACCACCGCGCCGAAGACGACGAGGAACGCCGCGCCGAGCAGGATTCCCGGGACGAGGAACACGAGCCCGAACAGCCACAGCGTCAGCGGGGGACCAGGCTTGCTGTTCGCCATGGCCGCCCGGATCATCTCGAACCCCCAGAAGGGGTTGGATCCCGCGCCGTCGCCGCCGAGCACACGAACTCCTCTTGCGCCGTGTTCGCCTCGGACATCCTCCCACGCACCTCGCCGTGGATCTGCCGGGCGGCTTGCGGGACGGCGGGGAACGGGTGCCGCCTCGAACGCTGGACGAACCGCGGGGGCTTCCGGGGCGCGCGCTAGACTGGCTCATGGACGGGTGATCAGCCACCCGTGACCCTTTCGAGGAGGTCGGGATGGACAACGAGGTCGGGACCCTTCGGGTCAAGACGGGTCTCGCGGAGATGCTCAAGGGCGGCGTCATCATGGACGTCACCACCGCGGAGCAGGCCAAGATCGCCGAGGACGCCGGCG
>DASPTB010000283.1:0-21359 GCA_035623615.1 Actinomycetota bacterium | reverse complement strand
GAAGTCATCGAGGTCGATCTCGGGGTCGGTCACCGGGTCGACGTCGTGCTCGCGCAGGGCGCTGACGTAGTAGGTGGGGAGCGCCTCCTTGAGGAAGTGCTCCACCACGTGGTCGCGGCCGACGGCACGGTCGATGACGGGCTTCGGCGCCTTCCCCTTCCGGAACCCGGGGATCTTCACCTCACCGGCGACGTGCCGGTAGGCGCGGTCGAGGTCCGGAGCGAACTCCTCCGGCGGCACCTCGACCTGCAGCCGCACGGTGTGCGGATCGGTCTGTTCGATGGTCGTCTGCATGGCGATCGAGGTTCGAGGGTACTTGATAACGCGAAGACGACCCTCTTCGAGGCGTCGCGACCGGCCGGCGACGTGCGGATAGACTCCCCCCTCGTGAGCGACCAGGTCCCCACGATCTCCTTTCCGCGGCAGCAGGCGAGAACCCGCCGGTTCACCCTCGGGGCTCCCCGGAGCTTCGTCGTGGCGGGAGACGGATCGCGGGTCGCGTTCCTGCGCTCGCGAGGCGAGGACGACCCGAGCACCTGCCTGTGGGTGCTCGACGCCGACGGATGGAGCGAGCGGCTCGCCGCGGATCCCCTCGCCATCGGGGAGGAGGGCGCGGAACTCTCGGTCGAGGAACGCGCAAGGCGCGAGCGCGCGAGAGAGCTGGCGCGAGGCATCGTCGCCTTCGACGCGACGCCGCAGCTCACGCGCGCCGTCTTCGCTCTCACCGGACGCGCCCACACGGTGGATCTCGCGAGCGCCGGCGCCCCGGTCGAATCACTCCCCACGTCGGAGCCGGTGTTCGACCCGCGGATCGATCCGACGGGCCGCCGCGTGGCCTACGTCGCCGGCCGCGCCCTGCGCCTGGTCGACGAGTCGGGGATCGACCGGGCACTCGCCGGCGAGGACGACCCGGGTGTGTCGTGGGGGCTCGCAGAGTTCGCCGCCGCGGAGGAGATGTCGCGCCTCCGCGGCCACTGGTGGTCGCCCGACGGCGAGACGCTCGCCGCTGCCCGCGTCGACGAGCGTCCGGTGCGGATCGCCTACATCTCCGACCCGACCAACCCCGAGGACCCGCCGCGAGCGGTTCGGTACCCGTTCGCCGGCACCGACGACGCGATCGTGACGTTGCACCTGCTGCGGGCGACGGACGGAGCGCGCGTCGACGTCGCGTGGGACCGCGAACGGTTCCCCTACCTGGTCCGGTTCGTCTGGACGCCCGAGGCTCCGCCGACCCTGCTCGTGATGTCGCGCGACCAGCGCTCGTCGCAGGTGCTGACGCTGGACGAGGGGACCGGCGCGACGTCGACGGTCCGCGAGGACCATGCCGAGGAATGGCTCGAGGTCTTCGACGGCGTTCCCGCCTGGCGTTCGGACGGGCGGCTGGTGATGGTGGGCGTGTCGGAGGACACGTATCGCGTCGAGGTCGACGGCACGCCGGTCACGCCGCCGGGCCTGCAGGTGAGCCGAGTGCTGGACGCCGGCGAAGATGTGGTGTTCCAAGCGTCGGACGAACCCGCGGAACGCCACCTCTGGCGCGCGCGGGCCGACGGTACGGTCGAACGCTTGACCGACGCCCCCGGCGTGCACACGGGAGCGGTGGGCGCAGACGTTCTGGTCGTCGCCTCCGCGTCGATGCAAGACTTCGGCGCCACGGTGACGGTTCGGCGCGGCGACGACGAGGTGGCCCGCGTCGCGTCGAACGCGGCCGTGCCGGTCGTGACGCCGCGGGTCGAGTTCTCGCGCTCGGGACCGCGCGACCTGCGAACGGCCCTGCTGCTCCCGCACGACCACCGCCCGGGCCAGCGCATTCCCGTGCTGATGGATCCGTACGGCGGCCCGCACGTCAACCTGGTGGTCTCCGCCCGGAACGCGTACCTCGAGTCGCAGTGGTGGGCCGACCAGGGATTCGCCGTGATCGTGGCCGACAACCGGGGCACGTCCGGTCGCGGCCCGGCGTGGGACCGGACGGTCCTGCACGACTTCGCGAACCCGGTTCTCGAGGATCAAGTCGACGCATTGCATGCCGTCGCCGCCGCGAACCCAGACCTCGACCTCGGCCGGGTCGGGATTCGCGGGTGGAGCTTCGGCGGCTACGTCGCCGCGCTCGCGGTGCTGCGCCGTCCCGACGTCTTCCACGCCGCCGTGGCCGGGGCGCCGGTGACCGAGGAAGGTCTGTACGACACCTTCTACACCGAGCGCTACATGGGCCACCCGAGCGAGCACCCCGAGGCCTACGAGCACAACTCGCTGATCGCCGACGCGGCGTCCCTTCGCCGGCCCCTGCTCATGATTCACGGCCTCTCGGACGACAACGTGCTCGTCGCCAACACGTTGCGGCTCTCGGGCGCGCTCCTGGCCGCGGGGCGTCCGCACGAAGTCCTGCTGCTGACGGGCATGACGCACATGGTGAGCTCGGAGGAGCTCGCGGAGAACCTGCTGCTCCTGCAGCTCGAGTTCCTGCGCCGTTCGCTCCCCGCGTGAGCGGGCCTCGGCCGGGCGGGCGGCCGCCGGCTAGGCCTGCGCCGCCGCCTCGACCGCCGCTCCGATCGCGACCCCCGACGCGGGATCGAAGAAGTAGAAGCGGTTGGGGTCCACCGAGAGCCTGACCGTTTCACCCGGCCGGGATGCGGTGCGAGGATCGACCCGGGCGGTGAAAGAGGACTTGCCCTCTGCCGCGGACAGCGGGACGACCTCGGCGACCTCCTCGTCGCTCGAGCGGGCCGCTTCCGTCTGCTGGGTGATGACCGGCGGGGCGTCGACGGTGAAGATCACGTGCGTCTCCGACCCGAGCTCCTCGACGACATCGGCGCGCACCTCCATCGTGGGGAGGTCGCTGCGGCGGACGTCGGCGTCCTCCAGGTCGTGGGGCCGGATGCCCAGCACGACCGTCCGGCCCCGCACCGAGGAGAGGTCCCGCCCCGTCGGCAGCGGCAGCGAGAACGGCCCGAAGCGAACGTGACCGTCCTGCACGGTCGCTTCCACCAGGTTCATCGACGGCGAGCCGATGAAGGCGGCCACGAACAGGTTCGCCGGGTGGTTGAACAGGCGTTGCGGAACGTCGACCTGCTGCAGCATGCCGTCGTTCATCACGGCGACCCGGTCGCCGAGCGTCATCGCCTCGACCTGATCGTGCGTGACATAGATGGTCGTCGTCTGCAGCCGGTCGCGGAGCCGTGCGAGCTCGGCGCGCATCTGGACGCGGAGCTTCGCGTCCAGGTTCGACAGCGGCTCGTCCATCAGGAACACCTGCGGCTCCCGCACCATCGCCCTGCCCATCGCCACGCGCTGGCGCTGCCCGCCGGACAGTGCCGCAGGCTTCCGGCTGAGCAGCGATTCCAGGACGAGCGTCTTGGCGACGTCGTGCACGCGGCGGCGGATCTCGTCCTTCGGCGTCCCGCGCAGGCGGAGCCCAAACCCGAGGTTCTGCTCGACCGTCATGTGCGGGTACAGGGCGTAGTTCTGAAACACCATCGCGACGTCGCGGCTCTTCGGCGGCAGGTCGGTCACCTGGCGTTCGCCGATGAGCACCTCACCGGCCGTCAACTCCTCGAGGCCGGCGACGATCCGAAGGATCGTCGACTTACCGCACCCGGACGGCCCCACGAGGACCATGAACTCGCCGTCGCCGATCTCCAACGAGACGTCGTCCACCGCGACGACGTCCGACCCGAACCGCTTCGTGATTCCCTGGAGAACGACCTTCGCCATCAGGCACCTCCCCGGGCCGGGCGCCGAGCGCTCCCGGGAGCGCCGGCGCCGTGCACAGTTTCCCTCACGCGGCTTCTCGCGCGCGAGCCCGGTCGCTCGATGAAATCGTGCGTGAGCACCTCGCGCGCGCGTTCCTTCGCGGGGGACGCGGCGCGGAGCTCGTCGAGCCCGAGCAGCGCGGCCCCGACGACCGGCGGCGCCGTCAGCCGGCGGACGCGGACCTTGGGCGCCACTCGGGCCAGCCCTTCGTCGATCCGCTCGAAGAACGGCGGGTCCCCGCCCCGGAAGATGCCGCCGCCCAGCACCACGTCCACGTCCAGCCGGGTCATGCCGAGCTTGCGGATCGCGGCACCGGCCATCGCGATCACCTCGTCGGCCTGCCGGTCGAGAATCGTCCGCGCGACCTTGTCGCCCGCCGTCGCCGCGCGGAACACGACGGGCGGCAGCTCGACGAGGCGCTCCTCCGGGATCCTGCCGAAGTACATCGCCTCCATGACCTGCCGCGGGCGCCGCATCCCGAAGTGCGCCGGCACCAGCGTCGACAGGGCCGTTGGCTCGCCGCGGCCGTCCTTGGCGCGCAGCGAGTACCAGAGTGCGGCCGAGCCGATGTCGTGGCCGCCGCCCCAGTCGCCCGAGACGGCGCCCACCGCCGGGAAACGGAACGTGCGCCCGCTCGGCGCGACGCCCGAGCAGTTGGTGCCGTAGCCGCAGACGACCGCGACCCCCCAGCGACGCTCGGTGCCCGCCCGCAGCACCGCGAACGTGTCGTTGCGGACGAGGTCCTTCCCGGTCCACGCGCGGCCGCGGAGCCAGCGCAGGATCCTCCGGTCGTCCGCGGGAAGGTCGGCGCCGGCGAGGCAGAACATCCCGACCCGGGCGACGGGACCGTCGTCCGGCAGGCCGGCCGCCAGGCGGACCGCGGCGACCGCGCCCGCGACCCCTTCGAGATAGGCATCGTTGGATCCGTTCAGGTCCTCGTTGCCGTGGCGCACCGCCGCGATCACCGAGCCGTCGCGGTCGAGCAGCGCCGCGTCGACCTTCGAGCCGCCGCCGTCGACGGCGAGCAGCGCGGGCAGCCCACGACGGAAAGCCGCCCTACCCCCCATCCATCACCTCGTCGACGGTGATCATCGACGCGCCGGCCTCGTGAAGGCGCCGCACGATCCCCGGGAAGGCCGCGAGGGTGGGCGCCGGCCAGGTGTGCAGCAGCACGACGACGTCGCCCCCCGCGCCCAGCGTGCCGTCCACGATCGACCGCTCCACCTCGGAGGCCTCGCGGTCGTCCTCCCAGTCCGCGCCGTCCACGTCCCAGTGGACGTTGCGGTAGCCGAGATCCTCCAGCAACGAGAGAACGCGGGGGTCGTCGTGTCCCTCGCCGAAGGGGCAGCGGAACCACGGTCGTGGATCGACGCCGGCGACGTCCATGATCGCCCGCTCCGCTCCGGCCACGTCGGCACGAACGCCGTCGTCGGTGAGGAGCGGCATCCGGCAGTGGTAGTCCGAGTGGCTTCCGATCAGGTGCCCCTGTGCGACGAGGCGCCGCGCAGTCGCCGGATACGCGGTCACCCACCGGCCCTGCAGGAAGAAGGTCGCGCGAAGGCCGGCGTCGTCGAGCGCATCCAGGATCGCGTCCTGCGTTCCCGGCGGACACTGCGAACGGTCGGGGTGTTCGGCGTCGAACGTGATCGCCACCCGCAGCTCACTCACGCCGCGTCACCTTCGAGGCGATCGTGTACGCCCCCGGATCGCGCCCGCGGTCGATCGTGAGCCGCCACGACAGCAGTTGCAGCGGAACGATTCCGACCGCCGGCGCCAGCAGCCGGTCCTGCTCGCCGACCGCCACGCGCTCGGCGCCGTCCGGGCCGCTTCCGTCGGCGGAGACGGCGAGCACTGCCGTCCCGTGTTCGACGAGCTCGGTGGCGAAGCCCAGGTCGAGCTCACTCGTCTCGGGCTCGGTGGCGACGATTCCGACGGCCGTCCCCTCACCCGCGAGCTCGAGCGGCCCGTGGCGGAACTGCGCCACCTCCAGGGACTCGGCCGGGTAGCGCGCCGCCTCCTTGATCATGAGCGCGGCCATCTCCGAGGCCGCGCGGGCCGTGCCGCGCCCGAGGAGCGCGAGGACGGGACGATCACCGAGCCACGCCCCCAAGCGCGCAGCCGTGTCCTCGGCGCTCTCGAGCAGCGTCTCGATCGCGGCGGCAGCGGTCTCCGCCCCCGCGCGCGTCACCTCGACGGCCGAGGCCGCGTCCTCGCCCGCGAGGACACGGCCGATCGCGGCGAGCACCACGAGCGAGCCCGCGAACGTCATGGTGGACGGTCCGTGCTCCTCACCGACCCTCGTGTCGAAGCCGAGGTCGGCTTTCTCCGCCAGCGGGTTCGACGAGCCGTTCGTGATGGAAACGACGAAGGGCCGGTCCGCGTCGCGCCGCAGGTCATCGACGAGGCGCACGACCTCGGCGCTCTCCCCCGACTGGCTCACGGCCACGACGAGGGAGCCCTCCAGCGAGGGCCGGCGGAAGTGCAGCAGCTCGGCGGCGTCGGTCATCACGACGGGAACGCCGGCTCCGCCGAGGTAGGTCGCCGGCGCGTAGCAGGCGAAGTACGAGCTCCCCATCCCGGTGAAGACGAGGGTCCTCTCGGAGGCGCGCCGGGCGACCTCGACGAGCGCCTCGGCATGGTCTGTCAGGCCGGACGCCGTCCGCCGGATGGCGTCCGGCTGGCCGCCGATCTCGGCCAGGAGCGGATCAGGAAACTTTCCTAACAATTTCACGGCACGCGCACTCTACCCTAGGATTCGGTCGGCGTGGAGGCCCGGCGGCGGAGGCGGCGACCCCGCCGCCTCGAGGAGAAGGTGCATCGGATGGGCGTGAAGATCGCGGTCGTGGGCGGGGGGAGCACCTACACGCCCGAGCTGGTCGAGGGCTTCGTCTCGCACACCGGCCGTCTCCCCGTCGACGAGCTGGTGCTGCTCGACATCGACCCCGAGCGCCTCGAGGTCGTCGGGGAGTTCGCCCGAAGGATCCTCGACCATCGCGGGTTCGCCGGCGAATTGACGCTGACGAGCGATCGCACGCGGGCGATCGACGGGGCGTCGTACGTGATCGTGCAACTGCGGGTGGGTGGCCAGGCGGCGCGTCTCACCGACGAGACCATCCCGATCGAGTTCGGATGCATCGGCCAGGAGACGACCGGGCCCGGCGGGTTCGCCAAGGCGCTCCGCACCGTTCCGATCGTCCTCGACATCGCCGAAGAGACGGCTCGGCGAGGGGCGAAGGACGCCTGGGTGGTCGACTTCACCAATCCCGTCGGCATCGTGACGCAGGCGCTCCTCGACGAGGGCCACCGCGCGATCGGGCTGTGCAACGTCGCGATCGGGTTCCAGCGGCGCTTCGCCGCCCACTTCGGCGTCGAGCCCGAGCGCGTGCAGCTGGGACATGTGGGCCTCAACCACCTGTCCTGGGAGCGCTCCGTCCGGGTGGACGGCGTCGACCGGCTCCCGGAGCTGATCGCAAAGGATCTCGACGAGCTCGCCGACGACATCGAGATGCCCGGCGACCTCATCCGTCTGCTGGGCGCGATCCCGTCGTACTACCTGCGCTACTACTACTTCACCGACGATGTCCTGCGCGAGTTGCGCGAGCCCGGCCACCGCACGCGAGCCGAGGAGGTCAAGGCGATCGAGCGCGAGCTGCTCGAGATGTACCGCGACCCCGCTCTGGTGGAAAAGCCGAAGCTCCTCGAGGAGCGCGGCGGCGCTTTCTACAGCGAGGCGGCGGCGCAGCTCGTCGCGTCGCTGCACGCGGGAACCGGCGACGTCCAGGTGGTCGACATCCGCAACGACGGGGCCGTTCCCGGCTTGCCCGACGACGCGGTGGTCGAGATCCCCGCGCGTATCGACGGCGACGGCGCGCACCCGCTGCCGCTCGAGCCGCTCGCGCAGGAGTTCCTCGGGCTCGTCGAGCAGGCGAAGGCGTACGAGCGGCTCGCCGTCGAGGCCGCCACGACGGGCAGCCGGTCGTCGGCACACCGGGCGCTCCTCGCGAACCCGCTTGTGGCGCAATGGGATCGCGCGACCGGACTGCTCGACATGCTGCTGGACGCCAACCGCAGGTACCTGCCCCGCTTCTTTCCCGAGGATCGCTGACGATCCACCGAAAGGAGAACGATGCGAGCGAGAGACCTTGGAGTCGTCGTCGGCACGGGAAACCCAGGGCCGAACAACGCGATCACCGACGTCGACGGCGTGCTCGTCGGCCATACCACCCTGATCGAGGGCGAGGGCGCGCTGCAGGTCGGCCGCGGGCCGGTGCGAACCGGGGTCACCATGATCGTGCCCAACCAGGGGCGCATCGGCGAGGAGCCGTTGTTCGCGGGATGTCACCGCCTGAACGGGAACGGCGAGCTCACCGGCCTCGAGTGGATCCGTGAGTCGGGGATGCTCACGACGCCGATCGGGCTCACCAACACGCACAGCGTGGGCGTCGTCCGCGACGCCATCATCGCCGCCGAGGTCCGCGACCGCGAGGCGGGCGGCGTCTACTGGAGCCTCCCCGTGGTCGGCGAGACGTGGGACGGAGCGCTCAACGACATCAGCGGCATGCACGTCCGCACCGAGCACGCGCTCGCCGCGCTCGACTCGGCGTCGAACGGCGCCGTGCAGGAGGGCGCCGTGGGGAGCGGGACGGGCATGATCTGCCACGACTTCAAGGGGGGGATCGGCACCGCGTCGCGCGTCGTCCCCGAGGCCGACGGCGGCTACACGGTGGGCGTCCTGGTCCAGACGAACTACGGCGTGCGCGAGCGCCTTCAGGTCAACGGAGTCCCCGTCGGTCGCGAGATCACGGCCGATGAGGTCCCGGTGCTGCCCGACGACCCCCTGCCGGGTGCCGGATCGATCATCGTGATCGTCGGTACCGACGCACCGCTGATCCCGACGCAGTGCGACCGGCTCGCCCAGCGCGCCGGGCTCGGCATCGGGAGGATGGGCGGGCTCGGCTCCCATTCCAGCGGCGACATCTTCCTGTGCTTCGCGACGGGGAACCAGGGACTCGTCTCGAGCTACAAGATGAACGACCCGCGACTGACCGTTCCGCTGACGATGCTCTCCAACAACTACATCACGCCGCTCTTCGAGGCGGTCGTCGAGGCGACCGAGGAGGCGATCCTCAACGCGCTCGTCGCCGCCGAGACGATGACAGGCATCAACGGCAACACGGTGTACGCGCTGCCTCACGACCGCCTGGTCGAAGTCATGGAGAAGTACCGGCCGTCGGCATAACCGCCCGAGAGGATCTGCTCGCCTCGGCGGGCTCAGGTCGTCAGCTCTTGCGCGTGCTTCTGCACCTTGGCGATGGCTTCGACAGCGTGCTCGATGCCCTCGCGACCCGCTCGAAAGACGTTCTCCCCCAGATACACCGACTCGCTGCCGCCGGCGGCTTCCGCTACCGGGAACGACATCTTCGCCGGGTCGAGCCGGTCCGCGAAGGTGACGCAGACGGGAAGCCGCGACAGGGACGGCTGGAACAGCTCGTACCGGTTCATCGCCGGGTACTGCACTTCGGCGGCGATCCCCTCGGCCTCGAGCGCCTCGACCACGCGCTCGTTCGTCGCCCCCGCGAACTCGTCGGGATCGATCGCGAGGACGTATCGGTAGAAGCTCCACCGCGTGATGCGCGCGTCGTGCGTCAGCACGCGCAGACCCGGGACGTTCGGCAGCAGTTCCTCGAGGTACTCGGCGTTCGCGCTCCGCTCGGCCTGCTGGCCGGGGAAGCGCTCGAATTGGCTCAACAGGAGCGCCGCGTGCAGCTCGCCGAGCCGGTAGTTGGCGCCGAACGTGGGTACGCGGCCTTCGGGGTCCTTCGGGCGTCCGCAGTCGATGATCGAGTGGGCCCGGCGGGCCAGCTGCTCGTCGTTCGTCAGCAGCGACCCACCCTCCCCGGCCGTGAGGATCTTCGACGACTGGTGGCTGAACGACCCGAACTCGCCGATGCAGCCGGCTCCGCGACCCCGCCACCGCTGACCCGGCGCGTGCGCGCAGTCCTCCACGACGGCGAGCCCGTGACGCGCGGCGATCGCCGCGATCGCGTCCATGTCCGCCATCTGGTGTGCCAGGTGGACCGGCAGGATCGCTCTCGTGTTCGGCGTGATCGCGGCTTCGACCTGCTGCGGATCGATCGTCCACGTCTCACGCGTGACGTCCACGATCACCGGGAGCGCCCCGGCGGCGATGACCGCGTAGGCGGTCGCGGCAAATGTGAGGGCGGGCACGATCACCTCGTCGCCCCAGCCGATCCCGAGCGCCTTGAGCGCGACCTCCATGGTGATCGTGCCGTTCCCCATCAGGACGCCGTGCGCCGCACCCTGGTAGGCGGCGAACCGCGTCTCGAAGTCCGCGGCATTGGCACCCGGCTCGGGGAACCCGCCCCAGTTGCCGCTCTCGACGACGCGAACGACCGCCTGCACGTCGCGCTCGTCGTGCACCGGCCACGACGGATATCCCTGGGGGCGAACGGGGGTACCGCCCCGGATGGCCAACTCGGCCATGGCTCCTCCTTGCGCAACCATCGAGGAGGCACGTGGACCGAGGGTCCTCGACCGGCCTGCGCGGGCCGGCCCTGCCGGATCGACTCTAGCGCACCGGCCTCAAGCGAGACCGAGCGCTTGGCGGGCGAAGGCGAGCGGTCCCGAGGCGGTCAGGTCGATCGCCGGCTCGACCGTCGAATACGACTGCACGTTGTCCTGGTAGACGGCCTTGACGCCGTTGAACTGGGCGAAGGTGTCGACGCCGTCGGCCGGGCACGCGCGCATGTGCGGTAGCCGGCCCTTCGCCGCGTACGAGTTGGGCCCCTCCACCGCGGCGCCCGCGAGGATCGGCGGCGAGCCGTCGAGCGAGCCGACGATGTTCGCCACCTGGTGCTGCATGCAGTGCGGGAAGACGGTGCCGTCGCCGACGATCAGCGACGTCCCCCACGCGTTGGCGCCGAGGACGTTCGCGAGCCAGCGCCGCGAGTCGTCCGCGTAGGTCGACGTCCCCGTCAGCTGGTCGTACTCACTGGCTTCCACGGACATTCCCGTGCCGTGCGTCGTCGTGTCCCAGTGCGCCCACGGGAAGCCGAAGCCGAACGGATCGGTGTTCGACTGGGCGACGGCGTGGTCGAGCTCCTTCTTCATATCCGCGAGCAAGGCGCCCTCGGTCGTCTGGAGGCCCTTCGGGTCCCCCGCCATGCGGATCGCCCGGACGAGCTCGTCGTGCGCAAGGCCGCTCACGTCGTAGAGGTTGAGCGTGTCGGCGGCATCGCCCGGCCCGGTCATGTACGCGTGCGCCCAGTGCGCGGCAAGCCGCAGGTAGTAGAGCGGGTCGCGGTGCGGAAGGTTGGCGGGGACGTCGCCCGACTTCAGCGCGAAGTACAGCTCCGTCGCGCCGAGCTCCAGGTCGTCCTTCCACGACGACTCCGGATAGAAGTCGTGCGGGACCACGGTCAGGAGCTTGCCCGTCGGGTCGGTGTTCGCCAGGGCGAAGATGTCCTCCGCCGCGCGGAGCGCGCGCCTCGCGAAGCGCGGATGCTTCGCGTGGAACACCTGATAGCCGAGCGCCATCGCGGCGGCGTCACGCCCGGCGAGGTTCGGGCTCACGAGCGACCCCGGCGGACCCGCGCGGAAGACCGGCCGGTGGCGGATGTACTTGTACTGGGGTGCGGTTCCTCCGTACGTGTCGTCGACCTGGGGCAGCCGCCAGATGTCGTGATCGCCGATGAGATGGTCGTTCCCTTCGCCGATGCCCACCTGGTAGTAGAGCGTCCTGGTCTTGTCGTTCCACATTCGCATCAGCCAGTTGAGCCCGAACCGGCCCTCGTTCGTGAAGTTCGAGGTCGCCGAGCCGGCCCCCATCTCGGTCGGGAAGTCGCGCACGCCCGTGAGCATCAGGTCGACCGTGTAGCTCGTCGTTTCGACGAACTTCGGGTAGTCGCCGGCGTCCCACCATCCGCCGGCGGCGTCGATGCGGACTCCGAGCGGCGTCAGGTCGCCCTTGAAGACGCCGTCCGAGTTGGTCTTCGGCGTCAGATACGTCATCGCGTTGCCATCGTGCAGGTGTGCGGGCGCGGTGCGAAGCGCCGACGGGATGTAGTGCGGCCCGTCGCGCTCGGCGCCGTAGAAGAAGAGCGAGTTGTCGAGCGGCTGCCGGTACAGGGTGGCGGCGTCGGCCACCGGGAACGCCGGCGAGGTCGCGGGGATGGGGCCGCTGACCGAGATCGAGTACGTTCCGGGCTCGCTCAGCGCGTCGAAGTCGATCGGGTAGACGTACGGGAACGAGGGGCTCCACGATCCCAGGTCGCCGCCGACCGTGCCGGCGAAGACGGCAGTGCCTCCGGGACCCAGGATCGAGAAGCCTGCGCCGTCCTCTGGCCCGGAGGCCATGAGGTACGCGCGCTTGGAGCCGTGGGTGTCGTAGCCGACCTGGTCGACGCGCACCCACGCGGACCCGCTGTCGGCTCGGACGGGCGCGGTCCCCGCAACGCTCATGGCGGCGACCACGGCCGCGAACACCACGCCGAGGCTGCGGCGCCTTCCCCGTGAAGTCGTTCGCGTCATGTCACCCACGTCCTACGTATGTGTCGGCATCTCGGCCCATGCGGATGCACGTCGGGGGTTCCATCAGGAAAGGTTCCTAACTATAGTCGCGGGTGTCAAGAGCCTTTCGGCCGGGTGCGAGGAGCCGGCCGAATCCACCGAGGGGGGTAGCCCAATCGAGAACACGTTCTCCGCCGGGACGCCGAGCCTGCTGCGGGCGATCAACGAGCGGTCGGCGCTGGAGACGATCCGCCTGCGCGGGCCCGTTTCGCGTGCGGAGATCGCGCGCGAGACGGGCCTCTCCAAGCCCACCGTTTCGCTCGCGCTGACGGGGCTCGCTCGCGCGAACCTCGTCCGCGAGGTGGGCCGTTCGCGCGGGGGCAAGGGCCCAAGCGCCGCGCTCTACGAGATCAATCCCGAAGCCGGCTGGGTCGCGGGCATCGACGTCGGTCGCCACTTCGTCCGCGCCGCGATCGCCGACATCACCGGCACGGTCGTTGCGCGCGCCAGCCAGCGGGCTCAGGTGCGAAGCGCAAACACCCTTCTGTCGCAGATCGGCGGCCTCGCGCATGAGCTCGCCGCGGACGCGGGACTCGAGTGGGGGCAGATCACGCAGGCGACCGTCGGAAGCCCCGGCGTCCTCGACCCCGCGCGCGACTCGGTCGCCTTGGCGGCCAACCTCCCCGGGTGGGGCAGGCAAGGCATGATGGAGGCGCTGCGGCAGGAGCTGGGCGCGGGCGTGAGCTTCGAGAACGACGTGAACCTGGCCGCGCTCGGCGAGCGCGCCCGCGGGCACGGGCGCGACGCCGCCACCTTCGTGTACCTGTGGATCGGGACCGGCGTGGGCATGGGCGTCGTGCTCGACGGCGAGCTCTACCGGGGAACACACGGCGCCGCCGGCGAGATCGCGTACCTGCCGCTGGGCCCGGGCGACCCGCGGGACCGGACCAACCGCCGGCGCGGCGCCTTCGAGGAGGCCGCAGCCGCCGCGGGGATCGTCCGCACTGCCCGTGCGCTCGGCATGCATCCCCCGCTCACGCCGAAGAAGATCTTCGCGGCCGCTCGACGAGGAGACGCGGGGGCGGCCCGGGCGGTGGAGTCGGCGGCCGCCCAACTCGCGCTCGGCATCGCCGCAATCGCGCCGATCCTCGACCCCGAGCTGGTCATCCTCGGCGGGGGCATCGGCCGGAGCGGCGACCTGCTGCTCGAGCCGATCGATCGCGAACTCCGCGAGATCTCGCCGTTCCGGCCGCGCATCGTGGTGTCGGCCCTCGGCGAGGACGCCGTCGTGCACGGCGCGGTCGCGACCGCGCTCGAAGCGGCGCGCGACCGTTTGTACACCCGCACGCAGCCTGCGTGATCCGTCGAGCGGCCCACTGCGTACCTGCCTTGACTTCCCCAGGACCCTGGGCGTACGCTCGCCGAGGGACTATAGGAAACTTTCCTAACAATAGAGTTCGGGGCGGCGGACCCAAACCGGCACGCCGCGGACTCCCGTAGGCCTGAGGGAGAATACGGGCCCCGATGGGCCCACCGAGCTCGGAGGGAGACGACATGAGGAGACGGGGAGTCCTTGCCGGAACGGCGGGCGTGATCATGCTCGCGACGGCGTGCACGGCGGGAGGTGGGGCGTCGAGCCCGCCGTCCACGATCAACCCGTCCGCCTCGCACGCGCCGGTGACGGTGACGATGTGGAGCTTCTACACCAACCCCGAGTACAACCAGTACCAGCAGGTGATCGACATGTTCCACCAGCAGTACCCGTGGATCACGGTCAATCACGTCGGGGGCAAGAGCTTGCAGAACATCCAGCAGGCGATCAACAGTGGGACCCCCCCGGACGTCGCCATCGAGGAAGGTCCCGACGACTCCGCGAAGTACTGCAGCTCGGGCGCGTGGGTCGACCTGAACCCGTACCTGCAGGCCGACCACATCAACGTCTCGACGGTCGTCCCGCCGGCCGCTCTGCGCTACACGGCGTATCAGGGCAAGCAGTGCGCGCTCCCCGCGCTGTCCGACGCGTACGGGCTCTACTACAACACCCAGATGTTCCAGAAGGCCGGCATCACGAGCCCGCCGAAGACCTACACCGAGCTAGAGGCGGACGCGAAGAGGCTCACCGTCTACAACCCGGACGGCTCCATCAAGATCGCCGGCTTCGTTCCGCTGTACAACTTCTACGAGACGGCGCAGCTCGAGAACGGCATCTACGACGGCGCCCAGTGGTACTCCTCGGACGGGAAGTCGGCGTTCGCGACCGACTCCAACTGGACGTCGCTGTTCGAGTGGCAGAAGGCGTTCATCGACTCGATGGGCTACGACAAGCTGACGAAGTTCTACGCCGAGCTCGGCGGGCCCAACTCCGAGTGGAACGCGCAGCAGGCGTTCATGAAGGGCAAGGTCGCCATGGCGATCGACGGCGAGTGGCGGACGGCCTTCATCAAGGACTTCAAGTCGAAGGTCCCCTACGCGACGGCGCCGTTCCCGGTGGCCGACAACATGGCGGCCGACTACGGGATGGGGCAGATCGGCGGCGACATGATCGGCATCCCGCGCGGGGCGCCGAACGCGGCGGCCGCGTGGCTGCTGGTCAAGTACCTCGCGCTCAACACGCAGGCCGAGAGCAAGCTTGCCGAGCTGCTGGGGAACGTCCCGACGACGTACGCGTCGCTGAAGGACTCGGTGCTCACGTCGGACCCGCACTTCGCGACGTTCCTCAAGATCTTCGCCAACCCGCACTCGTCGTACAAGCAGATCACGCCGCTCGGAACGACGGACGTCAGCCTCGAGACGGCATTCCTCGCCAAGTACTTCGCCGGCCATGTGCCCGATCTGCAGACCGGCCTGCAGGGTCTTGCCAAACAGATCGACCAGCAGAGCTCGCTCGGATGAGTCGGTGAGGAGGACCGAGCCATAGCGGTCGCGACGACGCGGCGAAGCGACGAGGGCGCCGCGTCCGCGCCGAAGCGCAGGCGCGGCGGGCGTGGACGGCGCCTGCGCTACTACGGGATCGTCGCGCTGTTCATGTCGCCGTGGATCATCGGGTTCCTCGCGTTCATCCTCTACCCGATGCTCGCGAGCCTGTTCTTCTCGTTCACGCACTACGACCTGTTCAGCACGCCGCAATGGGTGGGCCTCGCGAACTACAAGTTCATGTTCACGAGCGACCCGTTCTTCTGGCAGGCCATGCGCAACACGATCTGGATCATCGTGGTGTCGGTGCCCATCCAGGTCGCCTTCGCCGTCGGCGCGGCCGTCGTGCTCGTTCGCATCCGCCTCGCCGGCGGCGTCTACCGCACGGTCTTCTTCCTGCCCACGATGGTCCCGGTCGTCGCGGCGACGCTCGGGTTCGTGTTCCTCCTGAACCCGGGCGGGCCCGTCAATCGCATCCTCGGCTTGCTCCACCTGCCCCAGCCCCTGTGGTTCCAGGACCCGACGTGGGCCAAGCCCGGGCTGGTGCTGCTCGGCATGTGGACGGTGGGCAGCACCATGATCATCTTCCTCGCGGCGCTGCTCGACGTGCCGAGGTCGCTCTACGAGGCCGCCGACATCGAGGGTGCCGGCCCGTGGCAGAAGTTCCGGCACATCACCTTGCCGATGATCTCCCCGGTCATCTTCTTCTCGGTGCTGATCGGCGTGATCTACGGGTTCCAGTACTTCACCGAGGGGTTCATCGCTTCGGGCGGTGACGTGAACACGCTCGGCGACCCACAGGGGTCCCTGCTCTTCTACCCGATCTGGCTGTACGAGCAAGGATTCCAGGCCTTCCACATGGGCTACGCCTCGGCCATGGCCTGGGTGCTCTTCCTGATCATCCTCGCCTGCACGGTGGTCCTGATCCGCTCTTCCAACCGGTGGGTCTTCTACCAGGGAGGCTTCCGATAGCCACGATCGCCCCTCCCCGGCCACGCCAGGCGTCGACCATCGAGCAACGGCCGGTGCCCGCCGCCACCCGCCGCCACCGCATGCTCGTGTCGGTCGCCAACCACTCACTCGGCATCGCGCTGGGTCTCTGCTTCATCCTGCCGTTCATCTTCGTGATCCTCACCTCGCTCATGCCCGCGAGCCAGGTGTTCTCGTCCAACCTCTGGCCCCATCCGTTCGAGTGGAGCAACTACACGGGGATCTTCAAGCTCTTCGACGTCTGGCTGTACACGTGGAACACGCTCAAGTACGCGGTGCTGTCGACGGTCGGCGTCGTCGTCTCGAGCGTCCCCGTCGCCTACGCGTTGTCCCGCATGCGGTGGCGGGGACGGCAGGTCGCGTTCGTCCTGGTGCTCTCGACGCTGATGTTGCCCGCGCAGGTGACGATCGTGCCGCTGTACGTGATCTTCGTGCGGCTGCACTGGATCGGGTCGCTCACGCCGCTGATCTTCCCTTCGTTCTTCGGCGACGCGTTCTCGATCTTCCTGCTGCGGCAGTTCTTCATGACGATCCCCGAGGAGCTGTCCGACGCGGCGCGCGTCGACGGGGCGGGCGAGTGGCAGATCATGACCCGCGTGGTCGTGCCCCTCGCCAAATCGGGGATCGCCGCCGTCGCGCTGTTCCAGTTCCTGTACGCGTGGAACGACTTCTTCAACCCGCTCGTGTACGCGGGGAGCAACACGCATTCGCTCACGTTCGCCGTCGCCATCACGCAGCTGATGCAGTCCGAGGCAACGCACTCGGCCGTCCCCGTGAACACGCTGATGGCCGCCGCCGTCCTGTTCACGATCCCGGTCATCATCATCTTCTTCCTCGCGCAGCGCGTGTTCATCGAGGGCGTGACGCTCACCGGCGTCAAAGGGTAGGCGCGTGCGCGTCGCGCTGGTCGGCACCGGCTGGATCATGAAGTTCCATGCGCGCGCCGTCCTCGAGTACCCCGAGGCGTCGCTCTTCGCAGCCGCCAACTGGCGCGAGGAGTCGCTGGCGCGACTCGCGGCGGAGTTCGGCATCCCGCGGACGACGACGCGGTGGGAGGACCTCGCCGAGGACCCGGACGTCGACGCCGTCGTGGTCGGGACGCCGAACGCCCTGCACGCGCCCCAGGCGGTGGCGTTCCTGCGAGCCGGTAAGCACGTGCTGGTCGAGAAGCCCATGGCGACGAGTGTGGCCGAGGCCGACGAGATGATCGCGGCGTCGCGCGCGTCGGGCGCATTCCTGATGGTGGCCCACTGCTGGCGCTTCCACGACGACGTTCGCTCGATGCGCGACCGGGTCGCGGCCGGCGAGTTCGGCGACGTCGTCAAGACGCGCGGCTACGGCGTCCACGCCGGCTGGGGACCCTCCGGGTGGTTCACCGACCGGGCCCTGGCCGGCGGCGGGGCGCTCCTGGACATGGGCGTGCACGCGATCGACACGGCCCGTTTCCTGCTCGGCGACCCGCTCCCCAGCGCCGTCTGCGCCGTGGTGCAGCGGCGCTACGGCGACTACGAGGTGGACGACGACGGGATCCTGCTCATCCGGTGGGAAGGCGGGACCAACTCCATCGTCGAGTCCGGTTGGTGGCAGCCCCACCTGGCCGGGCTCGAGGCCGACACGGAGATCTACGGAACACGCGGCTACGACCGGATCTGGCACTTCACCGAAGCTCCGCCGGGCTACGAGCACTGTGCGCAGCCGATGTACTCGGCCCAGATGGCGGCTTTTCTCGGCGGCCTTGCGGGGGGGACGCCTCCCCGGCCCGACGGCGAAGACGGCCGGGTCGTGATGCAGATCGTCGAGGACGCCTACCGGTCCTCGGCCGCCACGCCGGCCGGCTGACGCGGCGTCGCCGTAACCGCGAACCCGGCTCCCCCACACGGCCCACGCGCGCGGCGGAGGACCTTCGACGGAAGCACCTCACCTCCCGGGCGGCGACCAAGGTCGCCGTCAAGTTCCACGAACGGGGAACCGATCCAAAGATCAAGGTTGGGTCAAGTCTCCGAGACGGGACCGAGACCCACAGCTCTCGAAGGGAAGGCGAGGCTGAGAAGGAAGATGAAGGAAATTGGAACGACACGCAGAGGCAGGCAGCTCCGGCGCCCCGGCCGCACGGCCGCCCTGGGACTGGCGCTGATCGTGGGATCGGTGACCGTTCCCCTGCTGGTCGCCTCTCCCGCATTCGCCGCGACGATCGATTGCTTCGGCGGCACGGCCTTGTTCCTGGGAATGCTGCTCATGAGCCTGCCGATGTTGCTGCTCACCGGGCGCGGGTCGCGCCGCGAACCTCAGACGGTTCGGGTGAAGGCATGAACGTCCTGGCCATCGGCGCCCACCCCGACGATATCGAGCTCGGCTGCGCCGGCGCGCTCGCCCGCCACGCGGCCGCAGGCCACCGGGTCACGATGCTCGTGATGACCACCGGGCAGCGCGGCCCGGGCAACGTGGAGACGCGAATGGAAGAGCAGGAGGTTTCCGCCCGCATCATCGGCGCCAAGCTCCTGTGGGCCAACTACGAGGACGGGGAGGTCCCGAGCGGCCCGGAGGCCGTGGCACTGATCGACGACGTGATCCGTTCGGAGCACATCGACGTGCTGTACACGCACTCGCCGAACGACACCCATCAGGACCACGTCGCGACGGCCACGGCCTCGATGGCCGCGGCGCGGCGCCTCTCGCGGGTGCTCTGCTACCAGGGTCCGTCCACCACCACGTTCCAGCCCACGCTCTTCATCGACGTCGACGAGACGATCACGGCGAAGCTCGCGGCGCTCGGCGCCCACGCCTCGCAAGTGCAGGAGTGCCAGATGGTCGACCTCGAAGCCGTCGAGGCCGGCGGGCGATTCTGGGGCCACCGGGCGCGGATGAAGTACGCGGAGCCCTTCGAGACCCCTCGGTTCGCGTGGGACCTCGGGGCGCCCGTCTCCCATGAGCTCGGGGCTGAGGAGCGCCGCGACGCGGTTGTCACGCAGCTCCGCCAGCCGGCTCGCAGGCTCAAGGTCGTCTCGGAGTAGGGCATGGTGACCCGGGCGGCCACCGGCCGGCAGCCCGAAGCTCCGGCGGGCTCCCCGTGGACCCTGCTTTTCCTGTTCGCCGCCTCGGCGCTCCTCGTGGGCGCGGTCGGCGTGGACAACGCGGTCTCGGTCGCCGTCGTGCTTGTGAACCTCGTCTTCATCGTCTTCCTCGCCCGCCACGTGATGTTCGCCGCCGCGGCGCGCTGGGCCGTCACCGACCTCGAGGAGGCTACCGACCTGCACGAGGAGTACCGGCCGCGCGTGAGCGTGCTGGTCGCCTGCCACAACGAGGAGCTCGTCGCGCGGTCGCTGGTCCGCGGCCTCACCGAGCTCGAATATCCACGCGACCGTCTCGAAGTCTTCCTGGTCGACGACAACTCGACGGACGGGACGGCCGAGCTGCTCGAAGAGCTCGCGGCGCCCCATTCGTTCATCCACGTCCTGCACCGTGAGCCCGGAGCCGAAGGCGGGAAGTCGGGTGCCCTCAACGCCGCGCGCGAACGGGTGACGGGCGAGATCGTGGTCGTCTTCGACGCCGACCACGTCCCGGCTCCCGACTCGGTCCACCGCCTCGTCCGTCACTTCCGCGACCCCGAGGTCGGCGCCGTCCAGGGCCGCTGCGTGGTGCGCAACCCGGACGACTCGCCGCTTGCGCGGGCCGTGGCCATCGACTACCTGTCCGGCTACCTCGTCAACGAGTACGGTCGGCAGGCGCTCTTCGAGCTCCCGGCGTACGGCGGCGCGAACTGCGCCGTCCGCGCCTCGACGCTCCGGTCGCTGGGCGGTTGGAACGTCGACAGCGTCACCGAGGACACCGATCTCACGCTTCGCGTCGTGCTCGCCGGCGAGCGGGTCCGCTACGACGTGACGGCGGTGGACACCGAGCAGGCGCCGGTGACGCTCGGCCGCTTCTGGCGGCAGCGCTACCGTTGGGCGCGCGGACACCAGCAAGTGTGGCGCGACATGCACCGCGACGTATGGCGCACGAACCAGCTCGGGTTCGCCGAGAAGGTCGAGAGCACCCTGTTCTTGCTCGTGTACCACGTGCCGGTCGCGAGCTTCGTCGGCATCATGCTCCTGCTGGCGCGGCTCGGCGGCATCGGCCACCGCATCACGCTCTTCGAGACGCTTCCGCTTGCGGCGCTGCTGTTCGCCGGGCCCTTCTGCGAGCTGGCGAGCGGGCTCCTGATCGCGCGCACCCGCCGGAGCCTCGTGTGGACGCTCCTGTGGATGCTTCCCATCTTCGCCGTGTCCATCCTGGTCTGCACCAAGGCGTGGCTCGACGGCGAGATCGGCAAGCCCTATCGGTGGGTCAAGACGCAACGCTCGGACGCCGACCTCGTGGTGGAGGGAGTTCCGACGTGAAGCTCATCCGCGTGCGCGCATTCACCGCGCTCTTCCTGTGCACCGCCGTGACGATCGTGGGCTTCGTGCTCCTCAAGGGGCCGATGCGCTCGCTCGAGATCGCCGCGGTGCTGGCCATCCTGCGCGCGGGGTCGCGGCTCACCGAGATCAGCGGATACGCGATCCAGGCCCTGCCGCCGCACCAGTTTCCCTTCCGCGTCGAGGTCACGCCGTACTGCTCGTCGCTGGTCGCGATCCTCGCGCTCGCCGGGATCGCGGGATTCGTGCTTCCCGGCCCCCGACTCCGCCGGCTCGGTGCCTTCGCCGCGGCCGCTCTGCTGGTCCTCGCCTGCAACATCGTGCGGATCGCCGCCTCGATCTGGGTAGGGATCCGGTACGGGGCGGGCGACCTGGTCCTGTTCCACAATTGGGTCGGAACCCTGTTCGCGCTGGCCTACACCCTGCTGGGCTTCATCTTCATGTTGTTCCTGATGCTGCCGAAAACCCAGGAAAGGGCGGATTTCCCGAAGGGTTCCTGATGATCGTCGCAGCGAGCGGTGCGTCGGCGACCGCGTCCATCGTCGGCATCACGGTGGGCGTGGCTGCGCTGCTCGTCGGGCTGGGCTGGCGGCAGCAACGCATGGTCCAGGCGGGCGAGCGGCTCGATCGGCGCCTGCGCGATCCCGATCCGGAAACGCGCGCGAGTGCCGTCCGCGAGGCTGCCGCGCTCGGTCTGGAGCGGAGTGCAGGCATGATCCTGCGAACGGCCAGGGCCGAGCACGATCCCGAGGTCCTCGAGGTGATCGAGGGCGCCGTCGGCAGCCG
>DASPTB010000278.1:0-5800 GCA_035623615.1 Actinomycetota bacterium | reverse complement strand
ACAACGTGCAGAACGCGATGGGAGCCGCGGCGGCGGCGCTCGGCGCCGGCGTTCCCCGTGACGCGGTCGTCCGCGGGCTGAAGACGTTCGTCCTCGATCCCGAGCGTAACCCGGGACGGACGAACCTGTTCCGTGTGGACGGCCGCACGATCGTCGTGGACTACGCGCACAACGAGGCGGGGATGCGAGGCCTGGTCGAGGTGTGCGCAGGCCTGCGGCCGCCCGGGGCGGACATCTGGATCGCGTTCGGGACCGCCGGCGACCGGTCGGACGAGATCCTCCACGCGATCGGGTACGTGGCCGGCCGCGGAGCCGATCACGTCGCGATCGCCGAGCTGCGCCGTTACCTTCGCGGCCGGGAGGCGGAAGACATCGTGGATCGGCTCCGCGCGGGAAGCGTCGATGGGGGCGCCGCCGAGGTGCCCGTCTACCCCGACGAGGTCACGGCGCTGACGTCGATGCTCGACGCGTCGCGGCGAGGGGACGTCATCGCGGTCACCGCGCTGTCGCAGCGGCCGGAGATCTTCGCGTCGCTCGACGGGCTCGGCGCGAGCCGTCCGGCGCCCGGCGAGGTCCGGCGGTTGGTGCGGCGGGCACGCGGCGCGGGGACTCGGACCGACGAACGCGCGCTGACCGACGGGACGGCTCGCCTTCCGGCGCGCGCGAGGGCTACGGCGAGGCGTTGAGACCGATCAGGTCGGGGTCGCCGCCCGTCGACTCGCGGTGTCCGTTCCCCTCGGCTTCCAGCAGCACGCGCGGCTGGGCGAGCGATCGCCGGCGCTCGAGCTCCTTCCAGACCTCGGTCGCGTAGTCGACGCAGAGGACGACGATGTCGCCCGGGCGGCTCCGGTCGAGCGCCCGGCGGGTGGCCTCCATGTCGTCGAGCACGATCTCCGCGTGCCCGACCCTGGCGCCGGCGCCCATGGCCTGGTGGACGCCCTCCATCACGTGTTCCGCGGTCTCGCCGGGCTGCCGGCCGCGGAGGTTGGCGTCCTCGCGAACGATCACCTCGTCGAAGTAGCGGGCCGCGACGCGCCCGAGCTCGCGCATGTCCTCCTCGCGACGATCGCCCGGCGTCGCAACCACAGCGACGCGCAGGTTGGCCGACCAGGTCGGCGCGCCGGGCGCGGAGGACGGCGGTGTCGACGTCATGCGTTCGACGAAGTCGCCGACCGTCCGGAGTCCGTGTGCGTTGTGCGCGTAGTCGACGATCACCTTCACCCCGTCGAGCTCGAAGACGTTGAGGCGTCCCGGAGCCTGGTAGATCGAGGTGCTGAACGAGCGCAGCCCCTGGCGGATGTCGTGCAGGTGCGCGCCGCCCGCGTGCGCGCCGGCGGCGGCGGCGAGCGCGTTCTGGACCATCATCCGCGCCCTGCCCTCGAACGTCGCCGGAAGTTGGTGGACCCAGGCGATCGGCATCGTCCTGCGTCCCTCGCGGATGACCATCATCTCGCCGAGGTCGCCCTTCTGCAGCGTGACGGCCCGCCGCCCGCGGCGAACCCATCGCTCGACGAGCTCGTTGTCGGGATCCATGGAGAAGAAGATCACCGACCCAGAGCAGTGCTTGCGCATGTCGGCGACGAGCGGGTCGTCGGCGTTCAGGACCGCGGTGCCGGTCCGGGGAACGGCCTCCACGATCACACGCTTGACGGCCGCGAGCTGCTTCATCGAGTGAACGTCCTTGAGCCCGAGGTGGTCGCCCGTCACGTTCAGGACGACCGCGACGTCGTTGCGTCCGTAGCCGAGACCTTCGCGCAGGATCCCTCCGCGCGCGACCTCGAAGACGGCGAAGTCCACCCGCGGGTTCTGCAGCACCATCTGCGCCGACTTCGGACCACTCGCGTCCGCCCGCAGGACGAGGCGCTCGTCGATGTAGATGCCGTCGGTGGACGTCAGGCCGACGTGACGGCCCATCCCCTTGAAGATGTGCGCGATCATGCGGGTCGTCGTCGTCTTCCCGTTCGACCCCGTGACGGCGATGATCGGGATGCGCGACGGCGTGCCCGGCGGGAACAGCAGGTCGATGACCGGCCGGGCCACGTACTGAGCCTCGCCCTCGGTCGGATGCGTGTGCATCCGGAACCCCGGCGCGGCGTTCACCTCGACGATCGCGCCGCCCGTCTCGCGGACCGGCTTGGAGATGTCGGGCGTGATGAAATCGATGCCGGCGACGTCGAGTCCGACGACCTGGGCGGCTTCCTCGGCCACCTCGACGTTCTCCTCGTGCGCCTCCCACGTCCGGTCGATCGAGATCCCACCGGTCGACATGTTGCCGGTCGCCGCGAGCTTCACCATCTCGTCCTCCGGCGGGACGTCGCTCATGTCGTAACCCTGGGAACGCACCAGCTCCTCGGCGATCCGATCGACCTTGATGCGCGTGAGCACCTACTCGTGCCCGATTCCGCGCCGAGGGTCGGCGTTGGCGATCTCGACCAGCTCGGCCACCGAGTGCTCGCCGTCGCCGGTCACGTGGGCGGGAACCCGCTCGGCCACGGCAACCATCTTGCCGCCGACCACCAGGACCCGGTAGTCGTTGCCGGTCACGAACGACTCCACGACGACGACGCCCCGCCGCGATTCGCTCTGCGCGCGGCGGAACCCCGCCTTCACGGCCTTCGCGTCGCGGAGGTCGAGTCCGACGCCGCGGCCGTGGTTCCCGTCGAGCGGCTTGGTGACGACGGGGAATCCGATCCGCCGGGCCCACTCGACCGCCTCGTTGTCGCTTCGGACGACCTGTCCTCGCGGAACGGGAAGGCCCGCCGCGGCGAGCAGCTTCGTCGTGAGCTTCTTGTCGCCGGCGATGTCGACCGCGAGGGCCGAGGTGCTGGAGGTCATCGTCGCGCGGATGCGCTTCTGGTAGGTCCCCTGACCGAGCTGCACGAGCGACGCCTCGTTCAGCCGCATCCACGGGATGTCGCGGCTGGTCGCCTCGTCGACGATCGCCTGGGTGGACGGGCCGAAGGCGCGGCGCTCGGCGAGCCGGATGAGCTCCTCGAGTTCCGTGGCGAACTCGAAGCCGTCCTCCGGCTTCACCAGGTGGTTGACGAGCCGGACCGCCAGCTTGCCGGCCTCGATACCCACCTGCTCCTCGCTGTAGGCGTAGATGACGTTGTACTGACCCGTCTTTCCGGCGCCGCGCGTCTTCCCGCGGCCGACCGGCGTGCCGGCCTCGCGCTGCAGCTCGAGGGCGACGTGCTCGGCGACGTGCCCGAGCCACGTTCCTTCTTTCAGGCGATCGAGGAATCCTCCCGGGCGCCCGAGCGAGCAGGTGTGGTCCTTGATTCCCGGCAGCAGCTCGAGCAGCGTCTTGTTGAAGCCCTTGACCGTGTTCGAGGGCCAGTGCTCGAGCGATCCGAGATCGACGAGCATCCGGATGCAGGGATCGTAGGACCAGTAGTTCGGCCCGCGGAACACCTGGGTCTCGAGAATCCGGAGGTCGGGCGCGAGGGGCGGACGCTTCGCCGCCGGCGTCGTCTTCGCGGGCGTCACTCGGAAGCCTCTCGGTCCGACGAGCGCGGGCGCGCGCGTCGCTGCCTGCCGGTCCCGGACTTCGCGTCCTCCGCCAGCCGGTTGCGGAACCTCGTCACCGCCTTGCGCGCGCGTTCCTCCGCGGCCCGTCGTCGGGCGAGCGCGGCTTCGGTCAGGTGCGGTCGGACGCGACGGGTGGCGAGGTCGAACAGGTAGCCGGAGGGGACGGAGTGCAGGATCGCCCCCGAAACCATCAGCGGCCGGTGGCCGCGCGACTCGTGGGCGTCGGTCGCGATCTCCGAGCCGTCGACGATCGTGACGGCGCCGCGGCCGATCACCTCGATCGTGTCGTTCGAGTGGACGATGGCTGCGGTGTCCTCGTCCAGCCCGATGCCGAGCAGCGACGGCGAACCCGCGACCACCGAGAGCAGACGGCCGAGGCGGGTCCGCTGCTCGAAGTGCTGATCGACGATCATGCCCTGCAGGATGCCGAGGCCCTCTGCGACGTGCGCCATCCGATGCTTGGGAGTCGCGCCCGACGCGCCGAACGCCATCATGTGCCCCGCGAGCGCGCTCGCCCCGGCCGACGTCCCGCCGATGGCCGCACCCCGCAGGTGGGCTTGCCGGAGTGCGCGCGCGAGCTTGGTCCCGGCGACGATGGACGAGAGACGAAGCTGGTTGCCGCCGGTGAGGAAGATTCCGTCGGCCGTCTCGAGCGGTTTGGTGACGGCCGAGGCGTTGGCTTCCGAGCGAGTGACGGGGCGAAGTCCGACGACCTCGCCGGCACCGAGCCCGAGAAACACCTCCCGGTACACGTCCGCGGCGGACTCGCCCAGGGACGAAGCGGTGGTGATGACGACGATCCGGGCGCCCTCGCCTCCCGCCAGCTCGACAAACCGGGACAGGATGACGCGATCGCCCAGCTTGTCTTCGGCCCCGCCAACGATCATGACGGGGCCCGGCTCCTGTGCGTGATCGGTCATGCGCGCTCAGTGTACCCTGCGGCGATTTCCCGCCAGAGATGGGCCGGACGGGGAGTAGCATGCGGGCGCTCGCCCGCGTAGCCTGTCGTCGTGGTCTTGGTGCTCGCCGCGTTCGTGATCGGCGGGATCGTTGGGATCGCGCTTGGGGGCAGGCCCGCGAACCTCGGAGGTGTCCACTACCGCTGGTGGCCCCTCGCGATCGCCGGTCTCGTGCTTCAGGTCGTACCCGTTTCCCACGGGTGGGCGCACGAGCGGGCGATCGGCGCCTCGCTGCTCGTGTTCTCCTTCGTGCTGCTGTTCGTCTTCGTCGTGGTCAACATGCGGTCGCCGGGATTCCCCCTGATCGCCATCGGCCTCGTCCTGAACGCCTCGGTGATCATCGTGAACTCTGGGATGCCGGTCACGGCTTCGGCCCTTCGGGCGGCCTCCGACGGCCGGATGGCGAACGCGATCGTCAAGCTGAGGACAGAGGGCGGAGCGAAGCACCACCTCGCGGGTCCCTCCGACAAGCTCTTGCCGCTGGCAGATAGCCTGGGGATCGGCCCACCAGTTCGCGGGGTGTTCAGCGTGGGGGACGTGCTCTGGATCGCCGGAGCCGCGTGGGCGGTCGCCGGTGGAATGCTGCTCAAGCCGACAGCGGATCCTGCTTCCGGCGAGCCTGCTTCGGAGCCGGCGAAGCCGGCCGACCCGTCGGTTCGGGTTCCGGAGTCGGAGCGTCTGTCGCGCGATCCGGCTCCGGCGGGCGGGCGTCTGCCGCCAGACGACGACCGCGATCCGGCGACGGCGTGACCGCGTCGTGACTCTCTGAGGGGGCATCCCCTTTCGCGAGCGCCTCCAGGTCGGCGTCGAGGTGCTCCTCGATCCAGACGCGCGGGAACCGAGCGGTCACGGTGGTTCCTTTGCCGACCTCGCTCTCGATGGAGAACGTTCCACCCGCGACAAGCGCCCGCTCGCGCATCATCACGGTTCCGAAGTGGCCTTCGGGTTGACCCTGGTTGGTGTCGAACCCATTTCCGTCGTCGCGCACCTGGAGCTCCACGCCGGTCTCGGTCTCGAGCACCGAGATCAGGATGTTGTGGGGCTCGGCGTGCTTCATGGCGTTCATCACCGCTTCTCGCCCGATCTGGTAGATGAGCAGCTGGATCGGGGGCGGAAGCGTCACGTCGACGACATCCACGGCCATGATCACCTGGGTGTCCCGGCTCGCCTCGTCGGCGAAGGATTGGAGCGCCTCACCGAGTCCCTCGCGCCCGATCGGGGATCGGTGCAGGTCACGGACGAGGGATCGGACCATGTTCGAGGTCCGTTCCTTGATCGCGGAAATGTCTTCCAGGTCCTTCTCGACGGCG
>DASPTB010000271.1:0-8501 GCA_035623615.1 Actinomycetota bacterium | reverse complement strand
GCAACGTGGAGGTGCTGTTCACCGACAAGACCGGCACCCTGACGGAGGGCAGCATCACGTTCCGGCGAGCCGTGGACGCGACGGGAGCCGACTCGGAAGTCGTCCTGATGCTCGGGCTGGTCGCGAACGAGGCGGAGCCCGGAGATCACCAGGCGGTGGGCGGCAACCCACTCGACCGCGCCACCTGGGACACGCCGGCCGCGAGCTCGGCCGCGGCCTCGGCTGCGCTCCAGCGATATCGGCGCGTCGCCATCCTGCCCTTCGATCACGAGCGACGGATGACCTCGGCGCTCGTGGACACGCCCGAAGGCGAGCGGACGCTCGTCGTCAAAGGCGCACCGGAGAGCGTCCTGCCTCGCTGCGACGACGTCCCGGCGGCCGCCCGCTCGTTTCTCGAGGACGCGTTCGGCGAAGGCGACCGCGTCGTCGCCGTCGCGACTCGCCTCCTGCCCGGCGCGGCAGCCATCTCGGTCGACGACGAGCGGAACCTGCGGCTCGCCGGTTTCCTCACCTTCCTCGACCCTCCCAAGACGTCCGCGCGGGCGTCGCTCGCGAAGCTCGAGGAGCTCGCGATCGAGGTGAAGATCGTGACCGGCGACAACCCCGTCGTTGCGGAGAAGGTCTGCGCCGACCTCGGGCTCGCGTCCAAGGGCACGCTCACCGGAGCGGACGTCGAAGGCCTCGATGACTCGTCGCTGGCGAGTGCGCTCGGCGCGACCACCATCTTCGCGCGCGTCACCCCGGAGCAGAAGGCGCGCATCATCCGAGCGCAGCGAGGGCTGGGCAAGGACGTCGGATTCCTCGGCGACGGCGTCAACGACACGCTGGCGCTGCACGACGCGGACGTTGGGCTCTCCGTCGACTCGGCGGTCGATGTCGCCAAGGACGCCGCGGACGTCGTGCTCCTGGAGAAGGACCTCGGGGTGCTCGCCGGCGGCGTCATCGAAGGCCGGCGGATCTTCTCGAACACGATCAAGTACGTGCTCATGGGAACGTCGTCGAACTTCGGCAACATGTTCTCCGCGGCCGCCGCGTCGGCCTTCCTGCCCTTCCTGCCGATGCTGCCGTCACAGATCCTTCTGAACAACCTCTTGTACGACGCGGGGGAGCTGACGATCCCCACCGACAACGTCGACGAGGAGATGCTGGAGCGACCGTCGCGATGGGACATCGGATTCATCGAACGCTTCATGCTGGCGTTCGGCCCGGCGAGCTCGCTCTTCGACCTCCTGACCTTCGCGCTGATGCTCGGCGTCTTCCATGCGGGGCCGAGCACGTTCCGCTCGGGATGGTTCGTGGAGTCGATCTGCACCCAGTCCCTGGTGATCTTCGTCATCAGGACGAGGCGGGTGCCGTTCTTCCACAGCCGTCCGAGCCGGCCGCTCCTCATCGGAAGCCTGTCGACGGCGGCGGTCGGTGCCCTGATCCCGCTCTCGCCCTTCGCGCACGTCCTCGGGTTCGGGCCGTTGTCACCCGCCTTCTACCTCGCGCTGCTGCTGATGGTGGTCGCCTACCTCACGCTCACCGAGCTGATCAAGACGCGGTTCTTCTACGGCCGGCTCGGGTTGCATCCGCTGGCAAACCGGGGGGTGCCGCAGGAACGCCGGATCGAACGTCGGGCCTCCCGTTGGACCCGCGCGCGTTGACGCGGCGTTCGGAGCGCAGGGTCCGAGTGGCGACGACACCCGGCGGGACGTACCGGACCGCCGTCTGCAGCACGAGGCCCGCAACCGTTCCGCCCGTTCCGACATACAGTGACGTAGCGCTGAACGTGAGCGTGCTCCACAGGACCACCTCGTCGGCGCACGCGACCGCGAGCGCCACCAGCCCGATCAGATGCCATGCGAGGTACCAGGGCGTGACCACGACGTAGACCCAGAAAAGGATCGCCCCGGCCCGCCACGGCTCGCGCCCGGTCCGGGGCGAACGCGCGACCGTCACCAACGCGGCCGCGATCAACAGCAGACCGAGCACGCGAACGACCTCACCCGGGGTGGACGCTCCGGCCGCGTACGCGGCCCACGCGTGGCCGGAGGCGAGCCGAACGATCGTCCCCGCGAGCGACGTCGAGGCGATGCGTCCGATGTCGGCGACCCCGGTGAACGTCTCCGCGCCGTGCCAGAAGGGAAGGTATGCGAGGACGGCGGCGGCCGCGACGAGGGACGCGTGCCCGACCGACGCGCCGAGTCCGCGTCGCCGCCACAGGTGGAGCAGCCACGCGATGAGGACCAGGCCCGCGTACGCCTTGACGAGCGCCGCCATCGCGATCAGCAGAGTGCTCGGAACGTCGCGTCCGCGCCCGTACGCGGCGACGGCCCCCGCGAGCAGCGCCGCCACCATCAGGTCGGTGTGCGCGCCGAGACCGGCAGCGAACAGCACCATCGGGTTGTAGGCGAACGCGAGAACGGCGAAGCCGGGATCGGCAGCGCCGACGAACGAGCCCTTGCCGTCGCGCGAGCCGCCGGCCGCTGCGGCGAGCAGCCCGGCCGCCAACAGCGCCACTCCAGCGGCCACGGCCTTCATCGCGAGGAACGCCGCGGTCAGATTCTGCCCGGCGGCCTTGACCACGCCGGCCGTCAGCAGCGTCCACAAGGGGCCGTAGACCGACAGCGTGTCGTTCCAGAGCGTCCACGCGCGCCACGGATCCCGCAGGCCCGCCGGATGCACGACGTACGGGTTGTGCCCGTGCAGCGCCATCTTTCCGTAGAGCAGGTACTGGTAGACGTCCTGCGACTGCAGCGCCGGCGCGGGGATCAGGGCGACGTACAAGATCGCGCCCGCCGCGAGCAGCACGGTAGCGGACGGGCCGCCGCTCCGCAGATACCGGCGGATCGCGTAGGCGTACGGAGCGAACAGCGCCGCCACGACCCACCAGTCGTCGCTTCCCGACGTCGACCGCGGCCCGTAGTAGGAGTGGTGGAAGACGAACGGCTGCACGAGGAAGAACGCCGTCGCGGCGGCGAGGCTCGCCCACAGGAAGAGGAACGGGCCGAGCGAGCGGGGGGGCGTGCTCCCCGAATCCTCCGTTCGACCCATTCGGCCAAGTCTACGGCCGGCGCATCCGGCGCTGTCCTGCGAGCGAGCCGGGAGGCGACGCGTCAGGAGTCGTCGTCCCACACCCCCGACGGGATCGGCCGCGGCTCCTCCGGGCGGCCCCAGATCGCGTTGTGCACCAGGGTCGTCACGTCGTGGAACTCGTACAGGTGGTGCTGCACGTTCGCGAACGTGTACTCGCGATCGGGGAGTCGCGGAAGGTTCGCGTGGAAGTACGCGTCCAGGATCATCCGGAAGGTGTTCACCGGGGTGATGGTGGGCCAGACGACACTCTTGGAGACGCCGGGCAGGTAGTAGGCGTTCAGGATGTCGAACTTCATCTCGAGCTGGTCCGGGTTGGGGACGGCGGGCCAGGTGGTGGGCTCTCCCGGGTACGGACCCTCGTCCGCCTGGAAGACGATGACCGGCTGTTCCGCGGCGGGCCGGTCCTGCAGGTACGTCACGATCTTGCGGATCTGCTGATCGATGAAGAAGTGCTGGTTGATGAACGCCGTCGCTCGGCCCTCCGCGCTGAGCTCCGCCTTGGTCGCGTAGCTCCCGTCGCGCTGGAACACCACGGGACCGTGCGGGCAGATGAAGTGAACGAACACGAAACGCGGCCCGCGGTACTGCTCCAGGTGCCGGATGGCCCACAGCTGGTACAGCGTGTCGCGGTAGTCCTCCACCCGCAGGCGGTTCCCGGACGCCTGCGTGACGGCCGTCTGCTGAAGCAACAGGCTCGAGAAGTCGGAGTTCCCGCGGGCCTGGAGGTTGACGTCGGCGTTGGCCGCCGTCCTCGTCTGGTTGAACCACGACCCAACGTGGATGTAGTCGTAGCCCAGGGACTTCATGATGGTGCCGATCTGCGAGTGCTCGAGGAGGCTGGTGATGGGTGCCTCGTCGCCGGTGTTCGTCCCGACCTTGCGGGTGAGGAAGTCGAGGTAGCGCAGGTTCATCGACGAGGCGACGGAGAGCTCGGTCCTCGGATAGTTCGTCGCGCTCTCCGCCGGAACGACGAACCCTTTGCTTCGGAGCCATCGCATGAGCGGCTCGTCGTCGTAGTTGAAGAAGTCGCGCAGCGTCCTGGTTCCTCCGTACTCGTCGAAGATGATGTAGTAGACGTCGGGCCGGTGGGCGGGCGGTGTCGACGCGAGGGCCGGGGGCAGCGTCGGGGCGCCCTGGGCCAGGAACGTCGGGTTGCTCGCTCCGGGAGCGATCGCGGCCCAGGCGATGGTGAACACGTTCAGCCCCACCAACACGACGCCGGCGACGTTGAACCCCGTCGTCGCTCCCGAGATCCAGCCGCGGCCGGAAACGACGATCGCGACGGCGATGACGGTGAGGAGGATCCAGCCTGCGAGCAGGAGCGCCGTGCTCAAGCCCGACTCGTTGCCGACGCTCTCGTTCACGTAGCCGAACGAGAAGAACATCAGCGCGAGGATGGACACGATCAGCCCGGCCCTTCGGGCGTCGTGCAGCAGCCAGGTGCCGAACGCCCAGAGAGCGGCCGCCACAGTCAACGACAGGGCGAGCGGGCCGACCACCTCGTCGAAGTCGACGCCCTGATCCAGGTTGTGGGCCCAGAGGAACAGGATGGGGAAGATCGCGAACAGCATCGGATGCAGGACGAGGCGCCGCCCCCGCGTTCCCGAGCCGGGCTCAGGGGATGATCCCCTCTCCGCAGCGTCCTCCGACCCCACCGCCGCTACCTCTCTCCGGGCGGGCCGCGCAGGACCGAATCTCCTGCGGATCCCGATCGACCGCCCCATGGCCTTGGTGCGGGCCGCATTCTAGCAACGACCGGATTCGAGAACGAGGTAGCCCGCGTCCCCAGAGTCCGGCGGCCGCAGCGCGGCGTTCGTGCCGGCGGACGGCGCGCATGCGGACGTAGAGGTGTGCCCGGGGTGGGATTCGAACCCACACGCGCTCGCGCGCCGTGGCTTTTAAGGCCACATCGTCTGCCAGTTCCGACACCCGGGCGACCGGCCCGAGTCTACCGCCGGTCGAAACACGCTCGGCCCGAGCGGCATCTGCACCATGAGCCCGTTTCGTCCGTCGCGGAGGTAGACTCCGCCGCAGAGCACCGATGCATCGCGCCAGGGTCAGGTTCACCGTTTCGCTCGCAGCTGTCGCGGCCGTTTCGCTGACCGCGTGCGGCAGCCTGAGCGCCATCGGCGGCCCGACGCCTGGGGGCAGTCCCGACGCCAGACGGTCCATCCTCGTGTCCGTTCCGGCGGATGCCGTCTACCTGATCGACCCCGACTCGGGACGGATGGCGATCGTGACGCAGGGCCTCACCGACTTCCAGTCGGGGTACGGGTCGTGGTCGCCGAGCCACAAGAAGATCGCCTACGGGAGCGCCGGCGTCGTCATCGCCGGCGCCGCGGGCACGGGGGGCCGCGACCTCGTGCGCGGCCAGGAGATCGGCATGCCGACGTGGAGCGACAACGGACGGGAGATCGCGTACGCGAACGGCGAGGACATCTTCGTCACGTCGGTGGCAAAGGCCCGTCCGACACGGCTCTCGATTCCGGAGACGCTCGCGCCCTTCTCGCTCGACTGGGGACCCAAGAACACGATCGCCTTCCAGGGGCTGCAGTTGTCCTGTGTCTCGGGCGACTGCCTGTCGACCGACGAGAACGACATCTACGTGATCCAGGCGAACGGCAGCGGACTCCAGCGGCTCACGCACTACGGGACGGCATCCAACCCGAAGTGGGCGCCGAACGGCAAGACCATCCTGTTCGTCCGCGGCGTGCGGAAGAAGAAGCATCTGATGAGCGAGCTCTGGACGATCAGTCCGAAGGGCGACGACGCGCGGCCGCTGCTCACGTGGCCCGACATCGTCGCCGCGGACTGGTCGTCCGACGGTTCGCGTCTGGCCGTGGTACGCGTGAGCGGAGGTGCGGTGTCGACCCTGTCGGTGTGGGTCGGGAACGCGGACGGGTCGGGCATGCACGAGGTCGTCGACGGCATCCAGGGGTCGGACGCGTCCGTCGATTGGTAAAGCCGCTTTACCGATTTCCCGCGTGTGGCCGGCCTCAGACCGGCGCCCCGCCTTGAGATCCCCGCGGCTCGCTCAGGATTCCTTGATCGTCATCGAGTTGATGTAGACCTTCTGCGCCGGCGGTCCGTCGGTAGGGTGGGGGCCCGCGATCTTCAGGGCCGCGATGGCGTTCACGGCATCCATGCCCGAGGTCACGTGTCCGATGATGGCATACTGCGGACCTGTGCCCGCTGGCGCCAGCGACTGGTTGGCCGTGCTGCTCGTGACGACGAAGAACTGGCTCCCGGCCGTTCCGGGAGGCTCGGTCCCGCCCTTGGCCATCGCGACGGTCCCGATCGGATACGTCGCGTCCTTCGGTGGAACGTCGCGAGTCTCGTAGCCGGGTCCCCCGGTGCCATTCCCCTTGGGGTCTCCGCCCTGGATGACGAAGTCGCGCGCGATCCGGTGGAACGTCAGGCCGTCGAAGAAGTGCTGCTGCGCAAGGAACACGATGCTGTTCACGGTCTTCGGCGCGAGCTTCTGGTCGAGCTGGATGTCGAACGTGCCGCACGAAGTGTCGACGACCGCCGTGTAGGTCTTGCCGGCCTGGATGACGTGCTGCGGCTTCTTGTACAGCTTCTTCTTCTCACCCGCGGTGGGCGGAGCCTTGGTCGAGCACTTCGCCGACTGCGCCGCCTTCGCGGGCGTCGAGCTCTTGTGGAAGAAGATCTGGTTCACGAGGAAGACACCGGCGACCAGGGCGACGACCACGACCAGTGCGATCGCCGATCCGCGCTGACGGGAATGGCGCTTTCGGACCGCGCGGCGCTGCGCGGCGAGCTTCTGGAGTTGCTTCTCTCTGGTGCGCTTGTTGGACATCGAGGGTCGCCTAGCCTACTCGGTCGAACTGCGTTCGTCCGGCGAACCGGGCCGGTTCGGCGGCCGGACCTGTGGAGATCCCTTGGCGGCCTCGGCCTCGGCGTCGGCCGCGAGACGCCAGGCGAGGCCGTCGAGGATATCCGTCTCCGAGACGAGGGCTCGGTCGAACCCCCACCGACGCATGACCCCGACGAGGATCGCGGCGCCTGCCGGGATGACGTCCTCGCGCCCGCGGGCCATCGAAGGAATCGCTCGCCGCTCCGCGGTGGTCATGTCCGCCAGCAGCCCCGCGACCCGCTCGGCGTCGGGCAGGCCGAGCCACGTGCGGTGCAGGCGTTCCGGGTCGTACTCGGGAAGCGCCAAGACGATCGCCTGCACGGTGGTGGACGTGCCGGCGACGGCGACCAGGGTGGCGGCGCGGTCGACAGCGACCGCCTGCTCGACCACCTCCAGGCTCCGGTCGATCTCTTGCTGCATCGCCGCGAGCTCCTCCGGCGCAGGCGGATCGGCGCGGACGAAGCGCTCGGTCAGTCGGACACTCCCGATGTCCATCGAGATCGCGGCGTCGGCCGCGTCGGGTTCCGAGCCCAGGACGTACTCGGTGCTGCCGCCCCCGATGTCGACCACGAGCCACGGCGACGCGGCGCCCGCCGCCCGCGGATCGTCTCGGAGATCGCGCGTCGCACCGAGGAACGAGATCCTCGCCTCCTGTGCGCCGGGAAGGACCTCCATCGGCTCCCCCGTGAAGCGAACCACCGCGCGTTCGAGCTCATCGCGATTGGCGGCGTCGCGCACCGCGCTCGTCGCGGAGAGTCGAATCCGAGTGGCGCCCAGCGCGCGGGCGCGACGGCAGTACCGGCGAAGGACGTTCACCGTCCGCGTGAGCGCAGTTGGATCGATGCGCTTCGTGCGATCGACGCCCTGGCCGAGGCGCGTGATCACCATGTCGCGGGCGAGCTCGGTGAGCTGGTCGTCCGCCCACCGGACGACGAGCAGACGGATCGAGTTCGTGCCCAGGTCGATCGC
Source organism: Actinomycetota bacterium (assembly GCA_035623615.1). Taxonomy (GTDB): domain Bacteria; phylum Actinomycetota; class UBA4738; order UBA4738; family UBA4738; genus DASPTB01. The sequence goes on along the minus strand of DASPTB010000271.1, from coordinate 577 downwards.
CGCGACGCGACCGCCGGCACGCTCGAAGTGGACGGGACCTGCCTCCGCGAGGCGCTCGGCCACCCAAGCGCCGATCGGATCGGCGCCGCCCGCGACGAAGTACGCGTAGTGCGCATGGAGGCACTTGATCCCGCGCGCGGTTCCTCCGACGCCGCCGCCGGCCTCGGCACCCGGGACGAGCCCTCCGCGCTCACGCGCGCACGACTCGTGTGCGCGCCGCAGCATGGTTCGCAGGTCGGGGTCGGTCTCGGCCTCCCCGTTCAGCCGGCCGATCCAGCCCGCGGCCTCCAGACGCGAGACGGCGCGCACATGCTCGGGGCACGTGAGCCAGTACAGAGTGGGGAAGGGATGGCCGTCGGCATCCACGGGCCAGTTGCGGATGACGAGAGGATGGCCTGCCGCGCAACGAGCGACGACGACGAACGGCACGGTGGGCTCGCGCCCGAGCTGGGCGGCGACGGCCGCGCGATCGGTTGCGCCGGCTATTTGCGCTTGTTCTCGGTCGCGCGCCGGAAGTCCACCTGCCGCTCCTCGGACTGGCGCATGAACCGCTTCAGCTTCTGCTCGAACTCAGGGT
>DASPTB010000268.1:0-6129 GCA_035623615.1 Actinomycetota bacterium | reverse complement strand
TCAACGTGTATACGGGCGTCGCGAACAAGGACAACCCGACGATCCTCGCGTGGGAGACCGGCAACGAGATCCGGCCGCCGCGGAGCTGGACGAGCCGGATCTCGGCGTACATCAGGTCGATCGACCCGCGCCATCTCATCGAGGACGGCTACGCCGGCATCCACCGCCCCGACCTCGACCTGCCGGACGTCGACCTGTTCTCCGACCATTTCTATCCGCTGGACACCGCGAGGCTCCGGTCGGACGCGCGCACGGTGGCCGCCGCCCACAAGGTCTTCGTCGTCGGAGAGTACGCGTGGAACGACCCCGGGGCCCTTCCGGGGTTTCTCGCGGCGGCGCAGTCGGCCGCGGCGCTCGGCGGCGACCTCTATTGGGCCCTGGACGGATTGAACGACGACTTCGGCTACGAGCAGCACTACGACGGTTTCCAGGTGCACGTGCCGGGAGACGACCGGGACGTCGGGGGCTCCTCGCCCGTGGTCGCCCCCGATTCCGACCGGCGCCTGGTGGATGAGCTGCGGGATCACGCGTTCGCCATGTCGGGGCTGCCGGTGCCGCCGTTTCCCGTCCCGGCGGCCCCGCGCGTGACGAGCGTGGAGCACCTGCCCCTTGGCAACCTCGTCGAGTGGGTGGGGTCGGCGGCGGCCGCTTCCTACGAGGTTCAGCGATCCGCGGCCGGAGCCGGTGGGCCGTGGGTGACCGTCGGCAGGGTCCACGCCGTCGCCGGGGAGCCGTGGCTCGACCGCGGCGCTCCCGGTGGAGCGGACGTGTGGTACCGGGCCGTCGCGATCAATCCGAACGGTGTGGCCGGGCCGCCCTCCGCTGCGTTCGAACTGCGTCTGCGAACGTTCGACGATCCTCTTCGGTCGCTCGGGATGGCGTGGAGCCACAGTCCCGGCCTCAGCATCCGCACGGGCAGGGCATCGCTGTTCGACGGCGACGCCTCGCGGATCGGCTCGCCCGAGGGCGCGCCGGGCCGGATCGCCTGGCGGGTCCCCGGCATGCGCACCCTCGAGGCCGTTGGGTTCTACGGCCCGAGTCCCGGAGACCTGCCCTCCAGCGACGTGATCCAGCGTCGCGGCCACGTGAGCGGCGTGGAGGGCGTGGCGCTGCCCCGGGTCCTGCACTTCCAGTTCCTCGTCTCGGTGGACGGGCGCACCTGGAAGGTGGTGCCGTCGCGCGACGTGACGCTCAACGGCGGTGCCGCCGCGGCGCCGGGTGACTGGACGCCGTACGTCTACACGATCGACGACGTGCAGGAGGTCCTTCCCGGTGCCGCGTACGCGGCGGTGCGGTGGGGCTCCGGAAGCGGGCACATCGCGGAGTTGGGGGAGGTCCGGATCACGTACGCGCCGCCGGCGCGAAGTGACCTGATCTTCGGCCGTCAGCCGGCGCTCTGATCGCGCCGGGAGAACGCGTGAAACATCCTCGGGCCGCCGACCAACGTCGTGGGGTCTTGCGCGAACGGCGCGAAGCTGACGCGCGCCGTGCGGATCGCCTCCTCGGTCGCGATGCCGTCGGCGAGGATCGACTCGGCAGTCGCCTCGATCGTCAGCAGCGGGAGCGTCTTCGCCTCACCGACGCGATCGACGCGCTGCGTGAGCGTCAGCTCCGGAGGCGGGATGCCGGCCTCGAGGAAGCACGTGAAGAGCTTGCGCCCCATCGTGGGGTCTCCGCCGTGGCGCCGGAGCGTCTCCGGATAGGCCCTTGCCCAGAACGCGAACCCGTCGTTCGGCGGGTGGCAGAAGAGCGCGTCGAAGTCGGCGTCCTCCACGGCGATCGTCCCACCGGGCCGGACGGCCGCCCACATCCTGCGGAGCAGGTCCACGGGCTGGCGCAGGTGCTGCAGCAGGAGCCGCGAGTAGACGACGTCGAACGCTCCCGGCTCATCCCACTCGTTCACGTTGGCGCTCCGGAACTCCACGTTGGCCATGCCGCGCTCGGCCGCCTCGTCCCGCGCGAGCGCGAGCTTGACCTCGTCCATGTCGATGCCGGTGACGCGTCCGTCCGGCCCGGCCATCCGGGCGAGCTCGAACGTGACGTCGCCGCTGCCGCAGCCGATGTCGATGCAGCGCATCCCGGGGTGGACGCCGACGCGGTCGAGAAACTCGGCCGTGCCGGGCCACGCGGCGCGCGCCAGCACCTTCAGCCGTCGATAGCCCTCGTGCCCGCCGCGTATGACGTAGCGTTCCTCGCCGGGGCCGCTGCCGCCTGGGTCGGGGCCGCCGGAGCTCACGGCCGCACGACCACGTCGCCGGTGGTGGTCCCCACCGACACGGAGCGAACGCCCCGGGGTCCCTCGACCACGTGAATCGGGACGGTTTCGTCGCCGAGCCACTCGCGGAGGCGCGCGGCGTCGCCCCCCACCTCGAGCGAGGAGATCCCCACGGGGTGCACGCGATGCGGTGCATGGCCGAGTCCCGGGTGATCATGAGGTTCCGTCCTCCACTCGATGAAGAACGGAAGCCAGGCGTCGTCGGTCGCGGCGTTGCGCCCCGCAAGTCGCCACGCGAGCACCGTGCCGTCGGGACGCGTGCGGGATCCCTCCTCCACGGGGAGACCGAGCCGTTCGGCCACGCCGTCCAGGTCGCCGGTCCGGAGGCACCACCCGACGAAGCGATCGCCGCCGGCCACGGCCGACGCAAGGCCGCGGCCGAATTCGCTCCGGGACGCCACCTCGGGGTCCTCGACGGCCATGATCTCCAGATAGTCGCGGCCGAGCGGCACGATGCGGTTGCCCGTGCCCCACGCCGCGTGACTGCCGCCGGGAACGGAGCCGAGGCCGAATCGCCCGAGCAACGACGCTCCCGCCGCGTCGAGGTCACGCACCCCGAGGATCACGTGGTCGATGCGCAGCGCCGTCACTCGGGGTCGACGCCCGCGTACGCGAATGCGAACCACCGGGCGAACAGCGGATCGGAGTGCAGCGACGCGATCCACCCTTCCCGCACGCGGGCGCTGAACTCCCCGTCGGCCGGCGAGCGCGACAGCCCGTGGAAGCCGGCGAGAATCAGCCGCAGCATCCAGTTGGAAAAGACCTGCGTCTGCCAGACGGCGCGAAGCCGCGTCTGCGAGTAGCGGGACAGGCGCCCGCCGTCGTCGGCGGCCCCGAAGCGGTCCGCCAGTCCGCGGCCCAGCTCGACCGCGTCCTGGATGGCGAGGTTCATCCCCTTGCCGCCCGCGGGGGTGAACAGGTGCGCCGCGTCTCCGGCGAGAAACATCCTCCCCTGCTGCATCGGCTCCAGCAGCCTGACGCGCAGGTCCAGCAGCGTCGCCTCGCCCAGCGGGACCGCGTTCATGCGGGCGCCGAACCCCAGGCGCTCGGCGAGCTCCTCACGCATGCGTGTCTCGGGCCAGGCCTCGAGCGTGTCCGCGGCATCGACCTCCAGGAAGTACCGCGTCAACGTGGGGCCGCGGCGCATCTGCCCGGCGAATCCCCGCGGGTGCGCGGCGTAGATCGTGTGCGGCTCGAGCGGGGGCGCCGCCCCGATCATGGCGAGCCAGCGAACGGGGAGCGTCTCGCCGATCCCGCGGACGGCGTCCAGCGACGAGGCCACCGGCCCCCGTGGCCCGTCGCAGCCGACGGCGACGTCGCAGGTCAGCTCCGCTTCGCTCCCGTCCCCGGAGCGCACGGCGAGCGCGACCCCGTCGTTCGACTGCCGCACGCCGACGACCTCGGTGTCGAAGCGCACGTCGGCGCCCTGCGCCACGAGTGCGTCGGCCAGCTCGCCCACGAGCTCGTGCTGGGGATAGATGTAGTGCGGGCGGCCGCCCGTGACCGAGCCGTAATCGATCACGACCGATGTCTCGGGCGTGCGGAACTCGCACCGGTGGTTCTCGGTCGTGAACTTCAGGATCGCGGGACTGATGCCTTCCGCCTCGAGCAGCTTGACCGTTCGGTACTCGATGAGTCCTGCCTTCGGCACGGCGAGCAGCTCGGTGTGCGGGTGGCGTTCCAGGAGCGCGAAGGGGACATCGTGGCTGCGAAGGACGTGCGCGAGGACGAGTCCTGCCGGACCCGCGCCGACGATGCCGACCGTGGTCTTCGACGTCCCTGTCAGGCTTCCTCGATCTCGCCGTCGTGCCACTCGGGCTCGCCGTCCATGAGCGCGCTGTACTCGAGGTAGCGCTCGTGCTGGGCCGGGTCGTCCGCGTTCTTGTCGTATGAGGCTTTGTCCTGGAAGACGGCGACGAGCCAGGCGACGTCCGAGTCGTTCTCCCACAGGACGTAGGACTTCAGCATGCCGGGAATGCTCGCCCCCTCGAGCTGGCGCTGCACGACCTTGCGGAGCTCGTCGCGGTTCTCGGCCTTCACGCGCGTGCGTGCCACTGTTCCGTACATGACCTCCCCCTTCCCTCGGACCGGTCCCTGTGCCCGGGCCGCATACACGGAGTCAAGCACGGAGGGGACGCCGAGGGGAAGCCCGTGGCCGCCGCGGACCGTCAGAGGCGGCGATGCGCGAGGGCGGGCAGGCGTTCCCGAACGCGGGAAACGGCGGCCAGATCGAGGTCGGCGATCGTGACACCGACGCCGTCGGGCGCCGTCGCCACGACCGTGCCCCACGGGTCGGCCACCAGCGATCTGCCGTAACAGCGCCGGCCGTCCTCGGGGCGCCCCCACGCCCCCCACTGCGCCGGCGCGATCACGAATGCCTGGTTCTCGATCGCGCGCGCCCGCAGCAGGACCTCCCAGTGGTCGCGACCGGTCTCCAGCGTGAACGCGGCCGGGACGAACAACAGGACCGCGCCGCGGGCGGCAAGCGCCCGGTACAGCTCGGGAAAGCGAAGGTCGTAGCAGATGCTCATGCCGGCGACGCCGAACTCCGTGTCGGCGCTCACGACGTCCTCCCCGGCCGAGGTCGTCGCGGACTCCCGGATCGCCGGCTGCCCCGGCAGGTCCACGTCGAAGCGGTGGATCTTGCGATACCGGGCAGCGACGTCACCGTGGCGGTCGAGGAGAAGGCTCGTGTTGTAGATGGAGCCGCAGTCGGCCTCGAGGAAGCTCCCGCCCAGGATCCACATGCCGTGGCGGCGCGCGGCGTCCTGGAGCCACTCGCTCGTCGGACCGGGGATGGTCTCGGTGACGTCGGGATGGCGGCTCGACGCGCCGAGATAGGTGAACAGCTCGGGCAGCCCCGCCAGATCGGCGCCGCGCTCGGCGGCCTCGTCCAGCAGCTCGCCCGCGGCCTTGCGGTTCGCGTCCGGTTCGTCCCCCGCGTTCAACTGGCAAAGCGCGACGCGCATATCCGCGTCAGACTACCTCGCGTGCGTAAACGAAACCGTGCCGGCTCGCGTTCATGAGTCGATGATGAGGACCGCGACCGAGCTGAAGGCGCCGGCGGCCCCCGTGAGCGGGCCGGGCGGCGGCTCCCGGGACTTCGAGGAGTTCTTCCTCGCGTGGCACCTCCCCGTGTACCGCGCCCTGTGGCTGGTGATCCGAAACGGGCACGAGGCGGAGGAGGTCATGCAGGACGCCTTCGTGCGCGTGTGGGAGCGCTGGGACCGCGTCCGAACGATGGAGCGCCCGGAGGCGTACCTGTTCCGGACGGCGATGAACGTGCACCGCAGCCGGCTTCGTCGCGCGATGACGGCGGTGCGGCGGACGGTCGGAGCGCTCCCGGACGACGACGCGATCGCGACGGTCGAGCAGCGGGACGCGATCGTCCGCGCGATGGGCCGGCTGACCCGGTCGCAGCGGGCGGCCGTGGTCCTGGTGGATCTGGTGGGGATGTCCTCGGCGGAAGCCGCCCAGGCGCTGGGCGTGCGGCCGGCGACCGTGCGGGTGCTCGCGGCTCGCGGACGCGCGGCGCTGAGAGACGAGATGGGAGAGCAGCGATGAGCGACCTTCGGGACAGACTGGGTGCGGCCGGGCGGCAGGCTCCGCCGCTGTCGAGCGATCCCCTGGAGCGGTTGGAGGGCCGCCGGGTCCGACGCGCCCGGCGCGGCAGGGTCACTGCCGGCGCCGTCTCGCTCGTCGTGGCGACGCTGGCGATCGCGGGGGTCCTCGCCGCCTTCCGGCCGGGAACGCATCCTCGGACGACCCACCCCGCCGCCGGTCACGACCTGTCGGTGGGCGCGGACCAGTACGCGTACGAGAAGACCGTCACGTACTCCTACGGCCCCGAGGGC
>DASPTB010000239.1:0-3825 GCA_035623615.1 Actinomycetota bacterium | reverse complement strand
ATCCTGCTGATGGGGTTCACGTTCGTTCAGGGCATCGCGGTCGGCGGGGCGGCGGCCGTGTTCGCCACCATGATCGCCGCGATCACGTTGCTTCCCGCCATGCTCGGGTTCGCGGGGCGCAAGATCGACCGGCTCCGAGTGCCCGGGTGGGGACGAAGCCAGCCCAGCCGCGAACGCGGCTTCTGGTATCGGTGGAGCCGGCTCATCCAGCGCCGGCCGTGGCCGGCCCTCGCGATCTCGCTCGGGCTCCTCCTGGTCCTCGCGTGGCCGTTCCTGTCGATTCGCTTGGGCGCGGCCGACGACGGCAACAACCCAGCGTCGTCCACGACGCGTCGCGCGTACGACCTGGTCGCGCAGGGGTTCGGGCCCGGGTTCAACGGTCCGTTGATCCTCGCCGCCGAGCTCGCCGACAAGGGACAGGCCGCGACGCTCGAACCGCTGGTCGCAGCCTTGAAGACGACGCACGGCGTGGCGGCGGTCTCGCCGCCCGTGGTCAGTCCCAAGGGCAACGCCGCCGTCATCACCGTGTACCCGACCACGTCGCCGCAGGACGCTGCCACCACCGATCTCGTGCACAGCCTTCGCGACCACGTGATCCCCGCCACCATGGGGGGAACGGGGGTGCACGTCCTGGTCGGCGGCGCCACCGCCGCGATCGTCGACTTCTCGCAGAAGATCGCGGCGCGCCTCCCCGTGCTGATCGCGGTGGTGGTGGGGCTCTCCTTCCTTCTGCTGATGGCGGTCTTCCGCTCGATCCTCGTGCCGGTCAAGGCGGCGCTGATGAACCTGCTCTCCATCGGCGCCGCGTACGGCGTGATGGTCGCAGTCTTCCAGTGGGGCTGGGCGGGACGCCTGATCGGCGTGGACAAGGCGGGGCCGATCGAAGCATGGGTGCCCATGATGATGTTCACCATCCTCTTCGGCTTGTCCATGGACTACGAGATCTTCCTGCTGTCCAGGATCCGCGAGGAGTACGTCGTGTCGGGGGACAACGCGGAGGCCGTCGCCAACGGCGTCGCGTTGACGGGCAGAGTGATCACCGCGGCGGCCGCGATCATGATCGCCGTGTTCTTCTCGTTCGTCGTGGGATTCGACATGCGGCAGATCAAGGAGATCGGATTCGGGCTGGCGGTCGCCGTCCTGGTCGACGCGACCGTGGTTCGGATGGTCCTGGTGCCCGCCACGATGGAGCTCCTCGGGAGCGCCAACTGGTGGTTCCCCGAGTGGCTCTCCAGAAGAGTTCCCCGGATCGGGGCCGAGCCGCAGATGGTGCCGAACGCCGTTCCCGAGCCGGTTCCCGTCGACTAGCGGGTCGGCGTCCGACGACGCGCACTTCTCCGGAGGTACGGGCAGCCGGATGCGGTTGGGCTGAAGGCGGACATAGACTCCCCTTGCGACTCCGGCGGCGAGCGAACGAACGGGTCGAGGCTCGCTCCCTTGGGCCGCATTTCCGTACGAGCGATGCGGAAGGAGGGGGGCGCGCGTGGACGACGCAGGAGGCCGGGCGCTGGACAAAGAGGGACGCCACCTGAAGTGGCGCCTCCTCGGGATCGCGACGCTGCTCCTCATCGGGATCGCCGTCCTGGTGGGCTGGATCGTGCACGCATCAACCGTGACTCACTGGCTGGAGGTGCACACCGGGACCGTGAACGAACCGGGGCCCTACTACGGGTTCTGGTCGGGGTTCGGCTCGGACATCGCCGAGTTCGGCGTCATCGGGGTGATCGGCACCGGCGTCTACCAGCTCGTCAAGAAATACAACTGCCACGAGCCGGGGTGCTGGCGAGTCGGCAACCATCCCGCCGCGGGCGGCCAGTTCGTTCTCTGCTACCGCCATCACCCGGACTTCAAGGGAAAAAGGCCGACCCACGAGCTCATCGAGCGACTGCACCGAGAGAACGTGCAGCGGCAGGAGGTCCTTCAAGAACGGCTGCATGCGATCCACGAGCACCTGACCAATCCAAACGCTGAGGGAAGCACGGTCCCTCCCGACCCGTCGTCCTAGTGTCTGGGGTCGCGTTCGAGCACGGGGTGGTGAAGCGCCTTGCCGGATGATCGATTCCCCTCGACGGCGTACTGGGCACGTACGACCCTCGCCGTCGTGGGCGTCCTGCTCGTCCTGGCCGCCGCTTGGGAGGTCCGCAACATCCTTCTTCTGGTGCTCGTGTCCGCCGTCCTGGCCATCGGACTTGATCCGCAGGTGCGTCTGCTCGAGAGGCGGCGCGTCTCGCGCCCGTGGGCGGTGGCGATCATCGTTCTGCTCGCCGTCGGGTTTCTGGTGCTCTTCGCGTGGCTGGTGATCCCTCCGGCCGTTCGACAGGTCCACGACCTTGCAACGAACACCCCGGCCTACATCGCTCGGATCCGTCGTTCGAACGGATTCCTCGGAACGCTCGAGGCCAGGTTCCATCTGTCGGCGCGACTGACGCAAGCGACCCAGCGGCTCCCCGATCTCGCGATTGGGAGGATCCCGAGGCTCACTGCCGGCGCGGGGAGCATCCTCTTCAACATCCTGACCGTGGCGGTCTTGACCATCTACTTCCTGTCGGGACTCGAGCGCGGCCGTGCCGGCGCCAAGCGTCTGCTATCGGGTGAGCAGGCCGAACGCAATGCCCGGATCGTCGACGAGGCCGTCGAGCGCATCGGCGGCTACGTCTCCGGCAACCTCTTCATTTCATTGCTCGCGGGCGTGCTCGCGTTCGTGGTCCTGGAGATCCTCCGGGTACCGTTCGCTGCGGCGCTGGCGCTGTGGGTCGCGATCGCCGACCTCATCCCCGGCGTCGGCGCCACACTGGGTGCGGTCGCCTGTGTGTTCGTCGCGCTGTTCTCCTCCGTCGGGACCGGCATCGCGGTCGCGGTCTACTTCATCGTCTATCAGCGAGTCGAGAATTACCTGATCCTTCCGAGGGTCATGAACAGGGCGATCGACCTGTCGGCCGCCACCACCATCATCACGCTCCTGATCGGGTCGAGCCTCGCCGGATTGGGCGGGGCTCTGATCGCGCTTCCCATCGTCGCGACGCTGAAGCTCGCCCTCCGGGAGGTGTGGGGGCTCGGTCTCGCATCCGCGTCGAAGCCGGCGCCGGCGCCGGACACGTCGACCGGTCGCGCCGAGTGAGCGACGAGGAGCACGGACAACAGTCGGGCGAGACCTCGCAGGGTCGCGCGCCGTGGAAGCAGTACGTCACGCGCGGAGCGTTGCTCGTGGTCGCAGCCGTGTCGCTGTACCTGCTGCTTCCAAGTCTCCTGGATGTCTTCTCGTCGTGGCGGATGCTCGAGCACCTCGAGTGGGGGTTCGCGATCCTCGTGTTCGTCTCCGAGTCGGTGAGCTACGTCTACCTGTGGGAGCTCGATCGGATCGCTCTCGGGGACAAGGATTGGTTCGCGGTCGCCTGTGCCCAGCTCTCCGGGAACGCGCTGGGACGGATCGTTCCCGCATCGGCCACGCCGCTCACCGTCGAGATGTTGCACAGAGCGGGCGCCGACACCGGCGAGGCCGCGGCCGCTTTCACCGCGTCGACCCTGCTGCAGATTTCGAGCGCTCTGGCCTTGCCCGTCGTCGCGCTCCCGGCCATCCTCGGCGGCACGCCCGTGAACCACAACCTCGTCGCAGCCGCCTACCTCGGCTTCGGTGCGTTCGTCCTCCTGCTGGGAGCGGGGGCGCTGGTCTTCGCGACCAACCGACCGCTCGAGCTCGTGGGCGACACGATCCAGTGGCTCGTCAACGCGACCGTTCGCCGGCGGAAGCCGGTGCAGGGGATTCCGCAGGAGCTGCTCTCGGACAGGGACTTCATCCGGACGAGGCTCGGCGAGCGGTGGAAGGGG
>DASPTB010000237.1:0-2420 GCA_035623615.1 Actinomycetota bacterium | reverse complement strand
CGTCCTCGTAGCGGCCGAGGAGCGCATAGTCCTCGGCGGTTCCATCCTCCATGCGCGTGAACGAGACCGTCTCCACGTCGAGCCTCCCTGTGGGTGGACCCCGGCTGGATCGCCGGGCGCATCAGCCTACCTCCCCGGGATCAAGCCGTGGAGCCAACCGGCCGATCCTGACTGACGGGTCATCGATCCCGACCCGAGCAACCAGGGAGCCACACATGAGTACAGACCCGACCGCGTCGCCGTCCGACTGGGGCAGTTCCGTCGCTCAGCCCTCGCCCGGGTACACGGACTGGGGAGGTCCGAGCCCCGCCCCCCCAGCACCTCCTGCCCCGGGTAGGGGCGGCCGCTTCGGCGAACGGCCCGCCGTGTTCCTTATTGTGTTGCTGGTCGTTGCCCTCATGGGCGGGAGCCTCTACTACCTGCACCTGCGGTCCTCGAAGAAGCCGGCGCCCACCACCGTCGCGCTGAGCCTCTCGTTCGCCAAGGGCGACATCCATACCTACCGCACGACCATCTCTTACCGCGGGACCATCGGCGTGGCCCACGACAAGATCCCCTTCGACATGACGATTCGCGGCGACATGCAGTGGCGCGTCGACAAGGTGAGCTCGCAGGGAATCGCGAGCGTCTCGGTCACGCTCCTGCACGGCCAGATGACGCAATCCGGGGTCACCTCCCCGATGGGAAAGGACGGGATGCAGCTGCGCATCGCACCCGACGGACGCATCTTGTCGAGCTGCACGTTCGGCGGACCTGGTCCGTCGTGGATCGGCAGCCTCGGGATTCCCGGATCGACCGAGCTCGCGCCGGTCCTTCCCCCCGACGGGTCGACCTCGACGGGCGTGTCGTGGTCGAGTCAGTTCGGCCAGACCTTCCCCGGCGGGAAGAACGCGATCGCGTTCGAGACGACGAACACCTACCTGCGGTCGCAGCAGATCCACGGTGTGGGCGCGGCGGTCGTCAACACGCGGGCGACGATTCCGCTGCGGCTGACGATCGACCTGCGCAGGCTCTTCGCCGAGTACAAGTGGCCGACGAAGGTGCTCGGTCACTACCGCCCGCAGATGCACTACAAGGGCTCGATCGACACCTCGATCACATCCTGGATCGACCAGGCGAAGCGGCTGATCCTGCACGAGTCGGCGACCTCGAAGTTCGACGTCGTGCTGACGGTCTCGAACGTGCCGCCTCGCAGCCGGATCCCGGGTGGGAGCCTCCGGTTCCTGGGAACCGCGACGGTGACGTCGAACCTCTTGAGCTCGTCCCACTCGAGCGGCGCCTCGGGCTCGTCGAGCTCGAGCTGGTAGCGAGACACGGGTGGTGCTGCGCTCCGCGACGCCGACCGTCTGATCCCCCGCCTCGGTCGCGAAGGTGCGGACGTCGCCTGAGGCCCGCGGTGACGGCCCCGTCAGGTGATGGGAACGTCCGCGGGTTCCAGGTGCAGGACGAACCGCGCGATCGCCCGCCATACAAGAAGGAAGAGAAGCGTGAACGCCAGGGCCACGCCCAGGAAGACGGCCGTGGAGTGCCACGTGGCCGGCGTGCCGAAGAGACCCTTTCGGACGAGCAGCCCGGCCGGCACGGAAACGAGCCACGCCGGGAGGAGGGTCGCGAGTCCCGGCCGCCGGTACGTGCCGAAGAGCCACGTGGCAACCGCGCCGACGGCGACGATCGGCACGACCACCTCGAGCAGCGCGCTGAGGGTGACGCCGCCTTCGTGATGGATCAGTCCGATCACCGTGAAGATCACGAGCACGAGGACGTCGCCCATGGCGAGCGCCACCTTGCGGGCGAAATGAGACACGGCCCGAGCGTACCAGCGGACCTCAGGCGAGATGTGCGCGAAGCAGGGTGACGCTGTCGACCACGCCCTTCAGGTCGACCGGACCGATGTCGGCGAACGCGATCCCCGGTTCCTCTGTGGCGTCCGCCACCGCCTGCGAGACGAGCACTTCGCCCGGCCGGGCGTAGTCGGCGATGCGCGCGGTGAGGTTCACGGTCTGGCCGAAGTAGTCGCCCTGCTGGTACAGGACGGGCCCGGCGTGCAGGCCTACGTGTGCGGGCGGCAGCCCGGCCGTGGCGAGGCCATCGACCATCTCGATCGCGGCGCGCACGCCTGGGCCCGGGTCGCGGAAATAGAACATCACGCCGTCGCCGAGCCACTTGATCGGCTTGCCGCCGTGCTGCACCGAGCCGCGCTGGACGAGCCGAGAGAGTGTCGCGGCAAGATCGGCGGCGGCCTCGTCGCCACGCTCCTGCGTCAGCCGCGTGTAGCCGGTGATGTCCAGGAAGCAGATGGCCGGCGGCCGCTCGAGACGGCTGTGGATTCCGGCGTTGGCCAGCATGACCTCGAACCCGTCGATGATGTTGGCGGTCCAGGCTCGCGCCTGTTGCGCGTTGTAGACGGCGAGCATGGCCTG
>DASPTB010000235.1:0-6267 GCA_035623615.1 Actinomycetota bacterium | reverse complement strand
CCCGCGGAACGCCGGGATCGTGCCGCACGGCAGCCGCCCGACGACACGCCCCTTCCGTGCGTCAAGGATCACGGTCTGACCGTCTTCGTGGGCGTAGATGCGGCCTCGGTACGCTGCAACCGTGTCGCCCCCGCCCCCCATGCCGGTTCCGGGCGGGTTCCAGAGCAGCTTGCCGTCGTACGCGGAGAAGGCGTCGAACTGATGGCCGATGTAAGCGACGAAGATGCGGCTCCCCATCAGCGTGGGTGGGCTGTAGTCGCCGTTGACCTGCTGCGTCCAGAGCGTGCGACCCGTCTGTTCGTCGAGTGCGTACAGGTTCCCGCTCCCGCTGACGTACACGCGTCCTCCCCAGGCCGTCGGGGGACCATCGTCTGAGTACTCGAACAAGGCGAGGTGCGACTGCCAGCTCGGCACGCCGCTCGCCGCGTCGTAGCGCTTGACCAATCCCGCGCCGTCCGCGTAGAACACGCCCCCCGAATCGTAGGCGAGACCGATCGGCCGAACCGAAGCCGACTCCGCGTGCGACCAGAGTGTTCGGCCCGTCCTCAGATCGAGGGCCATCGTCTGATAGGACAACGCGGTGCCCTTCAGAGTGGTGACGATCACGTACACGCTTCCGCCGACGATGAGCGGGAAGCTGACCTTTCCGCCGAGCGACCGCGACCATGTCTGGGTCAGCGGAAGCGGGACGGGGTTGAGCGCCTCTCCGTCGTGCGCGACGTCGACCTGATAGTCGGGGGCGTCCCCGCCCCCGGACTGGGCAGGAGGCGGTACGGGACCCAGCGACGGCGGCGAGGGCGTCGGGGATGGGAAGGAGCCACCGCCCGGAGCCAGCGCGGTCTGGTGGATCGACGAAAGGATCTGGTCGACGGTCTCCCGGTCCTGGTCGCTTGCCTGCTGCGAGAAGCTCACGATCAGTTGATAGTCGCGACCGTGGATCCGCACGTCCTTGAATCCGTCATAGAAGTAGGGAATGGGAATGTTGCTCATGCCGTCCCAGATCGTCGCGTCCTCCTTCCCGATCCGCACCATGCGAAGCCGAAGAGGGGGCGCCACTTCCCGGGCTCGGATGGAAGCAGGCACCTGGGATGGATTCACGAGGAGAAACGCGACCTCGACGCGACCCAGGCCGACGTGTGTGTTCGGATAGGCATCGCAGGGCTGAGGGTTGATCTGCGTGTGATCCGGTTCGCCGAGCAACGTGATCGCACATGGACTGAACTTCCATGCCGTGTAGGAGGGCGGGTAGCGCATGGACCAACCGTCGCCGCGGAATGTCTTCCAGGTCGACGGGATGGACTCGGGTGGGCCCGACTTCCAGGGGGGGCCGCATCCGGCGGCCGCCAGCACGACCACGACCAGGACGATCGAGGTCGTGGCCCGAATGGCGCGCTGGGTTCCAATGACCCCAGTGGAACGCTTTGACGGCATGGCAGGGTTATCGGCGACTTCGCGCGACTGCATGAAGAAAGACGACCGGCCGGGCGAACGCCGCCAGCGGCCGTCCCGCCTCGGCTCACCGAGCTCCGAGGTCGTCCCGTGACAGCCGAGGCGCCAGGGCGGGAGCGCCCGGGGTTGGGGCCTTCTCAGTCTTTCCCACGGCCGCCATGACGTCGCTGCCGTCGATCGTCTCGCGTTCCAGCAGCAGCTCCACCACGCGGTCGAGCGCCTCGCGGTGCGTCGAGAGCAGCGTCGTCGCTCGCTCGTGCGCATGCTTGAGGAGACGCTCGACCTCTTCGTCGATCACCCGCTGCGTCGCCTCCGCGTACTGGCGGCTTCGGATCTCCTGCTGGCCGAGGTACGCGGGGCCGTCGTTGGAGAACCCCACGGGCCCGAGCCTGGCACTCAGCCCGAACTCGGCGACCATCCGGATGGCGAGCTGGGTCGCGCCGGCGAGGTCGTTGGACGCGCCCGTCGACCCCTCGCCGAGCACCAGCTCTTCGGCCGCGCGGCCACCCATCCTCACGGCCAGCGAGTCCAGGAGGTAGCTCTCCGGGTACAGGTGACGCTCGTCGACCGGAAGTTGCTGCGTGACGCCGAGGGCCTGCCCCGCCGGAAGGATCGTGACCTTCGCGACCGGGTCGGCGTGCTCGGAGAGCACGGCGACCAGGGCGTGCCCGGCCTCGTGCACCGCCACGGAGTGCTTTTCCTCAGGGAGCAGCGCGTTGGACGGCTCGCGCCGGCCCAGGAGGATCCGGTCGCGCGCCTCGTCGAAGTCCTCGGCGGTCACGGCGTCGCGATCGTCGCGCACCGCGACGATGGCGGCCTCGTTCAACAGGTTCGCGAGATCGGCACCCGAGAACCCCGGCGTCCCCCTCGCGACCACGCCGAGATCCGCGTCGGGCCCGAGCTTCTTCCCCTCGGCGTGGACGGCGAGGATCGCCGCGCGCTCCCGCAGGTTCGGCAGCGGGATCTCGACCTGGCGATCGAACCTGCCGGGTCGCAGGAGCGCCGGGTCGAGGGTCTCCGGCCGGTTGGTGGCGGCGATGACGACGACACCGACCGTGGAGTCGAATCCGTCGAGCTCGGCGAGGAGCTGGTTGAGCGTCTGTTCCCGCTCGTCGTTGGAGACGACGGCGCCGCCGCGGCGCCCGCCGATGGCGTCGATCTCGTCGATGAACACGATCGCGGGCGCGCGCTTGCGCGCCTCGCCGAACAGGTCCCGCACGCGGGAGGCGCCGACGCCGACGAAGATCTCGACGAAGCTCGAGCCGGTGACAGAAAAGAAGGGCACGTTCGCCTCGCCGGCGACCGCCCGGGCCATCAGCGTCTTCCCGGTCCCGGGCGGTCCGACCATCAGCACGCCCTTGGGCCCGACGGCGCCGACCTTCGCGTAGCGGCCGGGGTTCTTCAGGAAGTCGACGACCTCCGCCACCTCCTGCTTGGCGCCCTCGTAGCCGGCGACGTCGGCGAACCGCGTCGTCGGCTTCTCGGCGTCGTACAGCTTGGCTCGGGATCCGGTGATGCCGCCGAGCCCGGCCGCCATCTGCCGACCTGCGCGCCGCCCGAGGAAGATGAAGATCCCCAGGAAGATGAGGAAGGGCAGCAGGCTTCCGATGATGGTGAGCAGCGTCGCGCTCGGTGGACCCTTTCCGGTCAGCTGGACGTTGTGCTGCTGGAGCAGCGGCGAGAGGGTCGCGTCCTGCAGCGCCACCGGGATCTGTGACGTGTACGACTTCCCGTTCGTCAGGTCGCCGGTCACGGCGCCGTTGGGATCGATGGTCGCGCTCTTCACCTGACCGGCTCCGACGTCGTGGAGGAACTGCGAGTACGTGAGCGTGACGGGCGCCGTTCCGTTCATCGCCGGGCGGAAGAGCAGCAGCGCGGTGATGATGAATCCCGCCACGATGAGCCAGCTGCGCCACGCGGGCGGGGGCGGCGGGGCGGGGCCGGTCGACCGCTGCTGGTCTCCGGGGTCCGGTCCTCGCGCCGGCTGGGTCACGATCGGTCCTCGGCCAGGCGGTTCACCGGTCCATCGTCTCGGAGACGCGCTCGGATGTCGAGTCCGCCACCCGAGGGGGCCCCGATGTCACCGCGTCCCCTCGTCACGGGAACCGCCTAACTGTCGATGTTCAACCCCACCGGAGCGAGGCCGAGACTGTCGATGGGCTCGGCGGTCACGTACCTTCGGACCCGGCAAACAACCGGCGCACGTTGAGCGAGGGGGCGTGACTGTCTGTCGCGAGTGACACATAGGTCCGACCCAGGTTGTCCTTTGCCGCGCCGAGCGCGCTACTCACCAATCCGAGTGCTTCGGCGAACTCGGAGGGGTCGAGGGAGGCCAAGACATGACTCCACACGGATTCCTCGAGCACGTTGAACGCGGCTTGAACCTCCGAAAGGCCGTAGCCCCCCTTGAATCGCTCCTCCGCAAGCTCTCGGGTGTAACGAAGGATCGGGGTCAGATCCCGATCCTCGACCGACTCGATCAAGCGGTCGAAGAGCCTGTCCAGGCGCTCCCGAAGCTCCTGGCCGCGGACGGCCTCGTAGTGGCGAACGTGGCGAGCCTCCAGGGAAGCCTCTGCCTCGCCTACGATGGTCTCCCGACTTTTGTTCAAGAAGGCTGCCGTATCCATCGCACCCCTCCTCCGCGTCGTCTCGGCTCAGATTAGCTTGCCAGTCACAAAGCCAGACTGATGCGAGCCGCCCGATGGCTGTTCCACTATCTGCTCCACTGACCCGCGAGTGAAGCGACCCAGAGGTCGGATCGACGCGCCGTCCCAGCTCGAAGCGGGGGGACAGGGATTCGAACCCTGGAGGGACTTGCGCCCCTAGCGGTTTTCAAGACCGCCGCCTTCGTCCGCTCGGCCATCCCCCCAGGATCGGAGTCTATTCATGGCCGGCCTCGAGTGTTCGGTCCGCGTCCGACCGTCGCGCCCTATGGCCGTGGGTATCCTGTCCCGGCTCGCCGAGACCGAGGACGTCCCGTGACAGCCGAGGCAAGCATCCGACTCCTTCAGGGTTCCGAGTCCGATCTGGAACAGGCGGACCATCTGCTGACGACCGCCTACCGGCCGCCGTCCTGGCGCCGTGAGGTCGAGACCTACCTGCGGGTGCAGCCGGACGGCTGGTTCGTCGCAGACGACGGCGGCGAGGTCGTCGCGATGGCGGGGGCGTTGGCGTACGGAGCGTTCTGCTGGCTCGGGTTGGTCGCGACGCTCCCCGATCACGAACGGCAAGGGCTCGCCACCCGGCTCTCCGCACACGTCGTCGCGTGGGGGAAGGAGCGCGGGTGCCGGACCATCGCGCTCGACGCCAGCGAGAAGGGCCGGCCCGTCTACGAACGCCTGGGCTTCGAACCGATCGGCGAGACGATCGCGCTCATCGCTCCCGCCTCGCCGGCCTCCGAGGACGACTCGCCGGCCGAACGGATCGACGACCTCGGGGAACTCCTGGCGCTCGATCGATCGGTGTTCGGGGGGGACCGGGCCGTGCTGCTGGGGGCGATCCGAGAGGACGAATCGCCTCGCGTGTATGGCATCCGGGAAGGGAACGAGCTGATGGGCTACCTGTTCGCGCGCGAGCGCCTGCTCGGCCCGGGCTGCGCACGCTCGCCGGAGGTCGCCGAGCACCTGGTGCTGGCGGCGCTGGCCCATCCGTCGAACCGACCCGAGGAGGAGACGCGGCTTCTCGTCCCGATGGAATGCGCGTTCACCGACGTGCTCCTTACTCTCGGGTTCCAGGAAAGCCGGCGGCTCACCCACATGCGGCTCGGGGAGCGAAACCTTCCCGGGGAACGCCGTCTGCTGCTCGCCCAGGCGAGCTTCGCGGCCGGCTGACGCGGGGTCTGCCCCCGTCACGGAGCACGCTACAGGCCCGAGGTGGGGCGACTGACCGAAACGCCCGTTCTCAGTGCAAACCGGCGGGACCATTCTCCGTCGAACGTCCGTCTGGACTTCGTGCGGACGCCGGGCTACATTTCCGGCAATCGCGCTGTGTACGGGGGGCCGGAGCAGTCCGGCGGAATCGGGGGTAGGCCTCCCGCGGACCAGAAAGGGGTTGCGGATGGCCGCACAGGGTCAGGCGGTCGGTGGGGTGAGCCCGGGCTCCGAGATGATCTCGGAAAAGATCGCGCCCGTCCTTGTGGCGCGGACCCTCGGGCCGTTCGACATGGTGGTGATCTTCGTCGCCATCGTGCTGTTCATCAACAACTCGGCCGGGGTGCAGTTCGCCGGGCCGTCGGTCTTCATCTTCTGGATCCTCGCCATCCTGACGTTCCTCGTCACCGGCGCGTTCGTGACGGCCCAGCTCGGGCGCATGTTCCCCGAGGAGGGCTCGCTGTACGTGTGGACCCACAAGGTGCTGGGCCCCTTCTGGGGATTCTTCGCGGGGTTCGTCGCATGGTGGCCGGGCCCGATCTCGCTCGTGTTCATCGGCATCCTCGTCGCGAACTTCCTCCAGCAGTTCGCGGCGTTCTTCACGTGCAGTGGCAAGCCGTGCGCGATTCTGACCGAGAACTGGCAGATGGGGCTCGTCGTCCTCGCGGTCATGTGGTTCAGCGCCACGATGTCGTACCTCAGGATGCGGGTGACGCAGAACTACGTGAACGTCCAGTTCTGGGTGTACGCGGCGGTGATCTTCCTGATCGGGCTCTCGGGCGTCATCTGGCTCCTAAAGGGCCATGCATCCTCGACGTCGTTCTCGACGGGCTGGAACCCGTTCCGGACCGACAACGGGAAGGCCGCGCTGGGTCTCCCGGCGAACCTGACCTTCTTCTCGTTCACGATCCTCGCCATGCTCGGGATCGAGACGCCGCTGAACATGGGC
>DASPTB010000209.1:0-5288 GCA_035623615.1 Actinomycetota bacterium | reverse complement strand
CTGGTGATCCTCGCCGCCAAGCGGGCGAGGGAGATCAACTCGTACTACAGCCAGCTCGGCGAGGGCCGCGGCGAGTTCGTGCCGCCGCTCGTCGAGAGCGGGCTCGGGTCCAAGCCGCTCGCGATCGCCCTGCAGGAGATCTCCGAGCGGAAGGTCACGTACGAACGGCCCGAGACACCGGACGCCGCCGAGTAGGGAGACGCGGGTGCGTCCGGTCGAATCGACCGCCGGACCCCTCGCCGGTCGGCGAATCCTGCTGGCGATCACCGGCGGCATCGCCGCGTACAAGGCGGCGGCGCTTGCCCGCCTCCTCCGCGAGCGCGGGGCCGACGTGCAGGTCGTCATGACCGCGACGGCCACGCGCTTCGTCGGCCCGGCGACGTTCGAGGCCCTGACGGGCAGTCCCGTCCACTCGGATCTGTTCGAGCGTTCCGAATCGGTTCTGCACGTCCGCCTCGCCCACGAGGCCGACGCCGCGGTCGTCGCCCCCGCCACGGCCGACGTCATCGCGAAGCTCGCGTCGGGACTCGCCGACGACCTCGTCGGCGCAACGCTGCTCGAGGCGCAGTGCCCGCTGGTGGTCGCACCGGCCATGCACAGCGGCATGTGGGCGAACCCCGCGACGCAGCGCAACGTGGCGACGATCGCCGAGCGCGGTGCGGCGGTCGTGGGTCCCGTCGAGGGTCCCCTCGCCGCCGGCGACGAGGGGATGGGCCGCATGGC
The DNA here is from genome assembly GCA_035623615.1 of Actinomycetota bacterium. GTDB lineage: Bacteria > Actinomycetota > UBA4738 > UBA4738 > UBA4738 > DASPTB01. Next base: position 4,565 of record DASPTB010000209.1, on the reverse strand, counting down.
GGAGCCCGATCAGATCGCCGACGCGGTGGCCACCGTCCTCGGTCCGAGGGACCTGGACGGCGTCCGGGTGCTCGTGACGGCCGGCCCCACACACGAGCCGGTGGACGCGGTCCGGTTCCTTGGAAATCGCTCCTCGGGAAGGATGGGCCTCGCGCTCGCGGAGACCGCGGCCTCGCGCGGGGCCGACGTAACGCTCGTGCTCGGCCCCTCCGCGCTCACCCCTCCCTCCGGTGTCGACGTGATCCGCGTCGAGACGGCGCAGGAGATGAGCGACGCGGTCGACGAGGCGTTCGAGGGGGCAGACGCGGTGGTCATGGCCGCGGCCGTGGCCGACTTCCGGCCCGCTCGGCCGCGTGAGGACAAGATCAAGAAGGAGGCGGGCGTTCCGTCGCTCGAGCTCGAGGCCACTCCCGACATCCTCGCCGGGCTGGGCAAGCGCAAGGGGGGGCAGCTCCTGGTGGGCTTCGCCGCGGAGACGGGCGACGTCGAGTCCGAGGGGCGCAGAAAGCTCGCGGAGAAGAACCTGGACATGATCGTCGCGAATCTCGTGGGAACCTCCGGCACCGGCTTCGAGTCGGCGACCAATCGGGCGGCGCTCCTGACTGCGAGCGGGGACGACGTCCCGATGCGGGAGTGGACCAAGCGGGAGCTCGCGCGAGCCGTGTGCGACCGGCTGGCGGCGCTTCTGGCGGCCCGGTCGTGAGCGCAGCCGGCGGCCGCGCGTGAGCCCGGCGTCGGCCTCGCGGCCGCGTCGGTGGTCGTGGGTATAATCCGCCCGACATGGCAGCCGGCGGATACCTCTTCACCTCGGAGTCCGTCACCGAGGGTCATCCCGACAAGCTGGCCGACCAGATCTCCGACGCCGTCCTCGACGCCATCCTCTCGGAGGATCCTGACGGCCGCGTCGCTTGCGAGACGTTGGTCACCACCGGGGTGACCTTCGTCGCAGGCGAGATCAGCACCGCGATCTACGTCGACATTCCGCGCGTCGTCCGCGACACGATCCTCGGGATCGGGTACACGGACGCCAAGTTCGGGATCGACGGCGCGACGTGCGGCGTGATCGTCGCCATCCAGGAGCAGTCGCCCGACATAGCGCTCGGCGTCGACCACTCCTACGAAGCGCAGCACGGCGACAAGGACCCCCTCGACGAGATCGGTGCCGGCGACCAGGGGATGATGATCGGGTTCGCCTGCAACGAGACCGAGGAGCTGATGCCGATGCCCATCGCGGTGGCGCATCGGCTCTCGAAGCGGCTCGCCGACGTCCGCAAGGCGGGCATCGTTCCGTACCTGCGGCCCGACGGCAAGAGCCAGGTGACCATTCGTTACGAGGCGGGCCGCCCCGTCGCGATCGACACCGTTCTGATCTCCGCGCAGCACCGTGAGGAGGTGGACGTCGACACGCTGCTGGCGCCCGACGTGCGCGAGCACGTGGTCGACCCCGTCCTCGCCGAGGTGGGGCTCGAGCACGAGCACCGGCGCGTGCTCGTGAACCCGACGGGCCGCTTTGAGATCGGCGGCCCGAAGGCCGACACCGGGCTCACCGGCCGGAAGATCATGGTCGACTCCTACGGGTCCATGGCGCCCCACGGCGGGGGATGCTTTTCGGGCAAGGACCCGACCAAGGTCGACCGGTCCGCCGCCTACATGGGCCGCTACGTCGCGAAGAACGTGGTGGCGGCGGGACTCGCCGACCGGGTGCAACTACAGGTCGCCTACGCGATCGGGACGGCGCATCCCGTGTCGCTCTGCATCGAGACGTTCGGCACCGCCAAGGTCGATCCTGCGAAGCTCGAGGGAGTCGTGGCCGAGGCCTTCGACTTCCGCCCCGCGGCCATCATCCGCGACCTCGACCTTCGCCGGCCGATCTACCGCGAGACGGCCGCCTACGGGCACTTCGGCCGGAAGGGCTTCCCGTGGGAGGAGACGGACCGCGCCGAGGACCTCCGTCGGGCGTTCGAGTAGCGGTCCCGTCCGGCCCGGCAACGCCCGCGCGCCCGGAGCTCTGCGGCCCCGTCGACGTCTGCGTAGCGGTTCCGCGTCTGGAGCTCGACCGCCCGTTCACCTACCTCCTGCCCGAGGATTCGGGTGCGGGAGTGGGGTCGCTCGTGTCGGTGAAGTTCCACGGACGGACCGTTCGCGGCTGGGTGCTCGGTTCCGCGACTGAGACGACGACGGCGAGGTTGCTCCCGGTGCAGCGGGTCCGATCGCCTGTTCCGTTCTTCGACGGGGATCGCTTGCGGCTTCTGCGCTGGGTGTCCGAGCGCTACGTGACCCCCCTCTGCACCGTGATCGAGCGATCGCACCCGCCGCGAGTGGCGGCCGAGGAGAGAGCGTGGACTGGGGAGCGTCCGGGCCGCGCCGGTCTCCCGGGCGGCGTAGCCCGGACGCCGGCCCTCGCCGGTCACGAGGCTCGCCTGCTCGACCCGGGCGCGACGACGTGGCTTCGGCCGCTCCCCGGCGACGAGGGCGAGGCATGTGTTCGCTCCGTGCTCGCGTGTCTGGCCGCGGGGCGTCGAGCGATCGTGCTCGTGCCCGAGGCGGATCCCGTTCCGGCGACGGCGGCCGCCGTCCTCGACGCTGCGGGAGAACGGGGGGTGTGGTTCGCCGGAGGCGACGAGCGGGAGCGTTACCGCTCGTGGCTCCGCATCGCGGCGGGAGCGGTCGACGTCGTCGTCGGCACGCGCCCCGCCGTGTTCGCGCCGCTTCGTGACTTGGGTCTCGTCTGGGTCTCGCGGGAGGTGCACCCCGCACATCGCGAGGAGCGCGCCCCCTACTACCACGTGCGCGACATCGGCATGGCGCGGGCGGAATTCGAGGGCGCGGCCTGCGTCCTGTCCGCTCTGTCACCGTCGGTGGAAACGGCCGTGGCGGCGCGCGCGGGGGTGGTCCGCGTCGCTCGCCCGGCCCGGCAGGCGGAACGCGCGGCCGCTCCTCTCGTCGAGACGACGCCGCCGAAGGCCGAGGATCGGTCGCCGCGACTGGCGGCGTTGCTCAAACCGGCGCGCACCGCGGTTCTCATCGTGTCACGAACGGGGTACGGCGTCGCGCGCGTCTGTCGTCAGTGCGGCGAGCCTGCGCGCTGCGCAGTTTGTGGCGGCGCGATCGTGGTCGACGACGAGGTGGCGACCTGCCGGACCTGCGAGGCCGCCGGACGCTGCGCGCGCTGCGGGGGGACGCGGTTCGGGATCGAGCGCGGCGGGGTCCAGCGCATCGCGGAGTGGGCCGCCGCCGTTGCTCCTTCGACGCGCGTGCAGGTGGGAACGGCGGAGGCGGTGAAGGACGTGGGGCCGCGGACGGTGGACTTGGTCGGACTGCTGGACCCGGATCGGGCTTTGGCCCGTCCGGGGCTGCACGCCGGCGAACAGGCGCTCGCCGTCTGGATGGAGGCGGCTGCGTGGGCAGGACCTCGCGCGCGCGGGGGACGCGTGCTCGCGCAGACGCGCGAGCCGGCACACCACGCGATCCAAGCGCTCGTTCGGTGGGAGCCGGCGCCGTTCCTCCTCGCCGAGGCGGACCGCCGCGCCGCGGCCGGGTTCGCCCCGGAACGTCATCTCTTTCGGGTCACCGCGGCGGGGGCCGGGGCCGAGGTCGAGGCGCACCTTCGCGCAGCCGGGGCCCACCCGGTCCTTTCGACGATGGGCGAGGATCTCACGATATGCTTGGTCGCCGTCGAGCCGGGCGACTTGCGAGGCTTCCGAGACCACGTCGTTCGCCTCGTGGCCGACGGCATCATCCGGCGAGTCGAGGCTGATCCGCATCTCTAGGAGAATCCGACCGCACCATGACGGTTCACGAGATCCGCAGGCTGGGCGACCCCGTACTTCGCCTGCGCTGTGACGAGGTGGAGTCGTTCGACGCGTCGCTGCGGACGCTCGCGGAGGAGATGTTCGAGACGATGTACGCGGCACCCGGCATCGGGCTGGCCGCGAACCAGGTCGGGCGTTCGATACGGCTGTTCGTCTACGACGGCGGCAACGGAGCGGGCTCGGGCGCCGTGGTGAACCCGAAGATCGTGGAGCGCGACGGGGGACAGGAAGAGGACGAGGGCTGCCTGTCCATCCCCGGCGTGTACCGGCCGACGCCGCGGGCGCTGGCCGTCCGGGTCGAAGGCGTGGACCTTGAAGGCAATCTGATTGCACTGGAAGGCGAGGGGCTGCTCGCGCGGATCTTCCAGCACGAGACCGACCACCTCGACGGCACGCTCTACGTGGATCGCCTGTCGAAGGCGGACCGAGGCTCGGCGCTCGCCGAGTTCGAAGAGTTGATGGCCCAACCGGGCCAGCGCGCCGGCGGCTAGCTCGGTGCCGGCCGGCGCTCCGCCTGCGGACGGGTCGCTGCGGGTGGCATTCCTGGGCAACGCGCGGTGGTCGGTCACGCCGCTCGAGTGCCTGGCCGCGTCCCGTCACGCCGTCGTCCTCGTGGCGACGCGGGAGCCGCGTCCGTCGGGGCGGGGCGGCGCCCTCGCGCCGACCAAGGTCGCGGACGCCACCCGGCGCTTGGAGCTTCCCCTGCGCGAGCTTGCGACCGTCCGGGACGAGGAGGGGTTGCGCCTGCTTCGC
>DASPTB010000193.1:0-7452 GCA_035623615.1 Actinomycetota bacterium | reverse complement strand
CCCCCACCCGCCACACTTTGTCCGCCCTTGCCTCGATGATCCGTCCCCCCGGGGCGAGGGCGAGCACGTCCGGCGCCGACCCGACCAGCGTCCGGATCGGCAGGCGGCGGCCGTCCGCGAGCGCGACGAGAGTGTCGCCGGGCACGCATTCCCTCAGGTCGGACAGCTGTGGCCGCTTGTCGGCGCGCGTCTCCGGGTTGCGGTTCAGCTGGGAGACGGCGATGACGGGGACCTCCAGCTCCTTGGCAAAGAGCTTGAGCGACCGGCTGATGTCGGCGATCTCCTGCTGCCGGTTGTCATACCGCCCGTGACCCGCCATGAGCTGCAGGTAGTCGACGATGATCAGGCCCAGCCCTTGCCGGCTCGACCTCAGCCGTCGGGCCTTGGCCCGGATGTCGACGATGTTGACGTTGCCCGAGTCGACGATGAACAGCGGCGCCTCGTGGAGGTGCTCCGCGGCCTCGACGATGCGGGTCCATTCCTCGGTGGCGACGCGCCCGGCACGGACCTTATCCCACGGCACGCGCGCCTCGCCGCACAGCAGGCGCATTCCGATCTCGTACCGGCTCATCTCGAGGGAGAACATCATCACCGTCGCGCCTCGGCCGTCATGCGTTCCCTCGCCGACGGCGACGTTCCTTGCGAGGTTCGTGACGAAGGACGACTTGCCGACGCCGGGACGCGCCGCGACGACGATCAGGTTTCCCGCCTGAAGGCCCGAGAGCAGGTTGTCGAGGTCGACGAACCCGGTGGGCACGCCGGCGAAGGCCGACTCGCGCTGGTGGATCTGCTCGAGCGTCAGCATGCTCTCGTCGACAAGCGCCCGGACGGCGACGACTTCTTCCTTCTCGTCCTGCCGGGCGACCGCGTACATCAGGCCCTCGGCCTCATCGGCGGCCTTGCGGGGATCCTCAGGCACCGAGAACGCGCGCGACATGATCTGGCTTGCCGCGTCGATGAGGCGCCGAAGCAGCGCGCGATCGGCGACGATCTTGGCGTAGAACGGCGCGCTGGCGGGGGTCGGGACGGTCTCGACCAGGTTGTAGACGGCGAGCGCCCCCCCGACCTCCTCGATCGCTCCTCGCCGGGTCAGCTCCTCGACGACCGTGATGGCGTCGACGGGCTCGCCGCGCGCGTAGATCGCAAGGATCGACTCGAAGATATGGCGGTGCGCGGGCCGGTAGAAGTCGGGAGCCTTGATGCTTTCGATGACCGCCGCGATCGCCTCGCCCGACAGCATCATGGAACCGAGGACGGACTCCTCGGCTTCGATGTTGTGCGGGGGGACCCGATCGGTCCCCGCGCGAGTACGAACGTCTTCGGAAACAGCCACCTACTCCCCCCCGCCGGCGACAGAGTGTCTCGCGACCGCGCTGTGGGGAACAACGCGTACGACCTGTGGAAGAGCGTGGGATTGCGCGGCGCGGCGAGGCGGACCAGCGCAAACGGGCACCGCGCCTGCGGAAGAAATGGCGAGCGAGTTCATCGAGTCGACGCTACCCCTCGCCAGTGACACGGTCCGACGTGCGCAAACGAGCCCCGACGCGGCTCGGACCGCCACACGCGAGCTACTGGGCGACGACCTCGACGATGACCGTCGGCTCGACCTCCGGGTGCAGGCGAACCGTCACTTCGTGCGTTCCGACGCTTCGGATGGGCTCCGGCAGGTGGATCGTGCGGCGATCGACCGGCGAGCCCACCCGCGCCTCGAGCTCGCGCGCGATCTCGGCGGCGGTGACGCTACCGAAGAGGCGGCCCTCCTCGCCCGCGTGGGCGGGGATCGTCAGCGGAGCTTCGGTCATCCTCGCGGCGATCTGCTCGGCGTCGAGCTTGAGCTTCTGCGTGCGCTGGTCATGGCCCCGGCGAAGCCGATCGGCGTTCTTGACGGCGCCTTTGGTCACCGGCATGGCCATGCGCTTGGGGATCAGGTAGTTGCGCGCATAGCCGTCGGCCACCGTCACGACGTCCCCCGGGACGCCGAGCTTGTCGATCTCCTTCTGCAGGATGACCTTCACGTTCCCGCCTCCTAGCGCGCGCTGTACGGGAGCAGGGCCATCTCGCGGGCGTTCTTGACGGCGCTCGCGACGTCGCGCTGGTGCTGGGTGCAGTTGCCCGTCACCCTGCGCGCCCGGATCTTTCCGCGATCCGAGATGAACTTGCGGAGCGCGGCGACGTCCTTGTAGTCGACGTGGTCGACCTTGTTCTGGCAGAAGACGCAGAACTTCTTCTTCTGCTTCTTCTGCCAGCCCTTCTCTTCTTTCTCACGGCGCTTCTTGGGCGCCCTCGGTCCCTTAGGCATCCAGCGGGGTCTCCTCCTGCGCTCCGCCGACGCCGACGCTCACGCCGCCCGACCACTCGGAGGCGCCGGCGGAGCGCCCCTGGCGCTCGAGCTTCGCCGTTGCCCACCGAAGGCTCGGTGCGACCTCGTCGGCCTCGATCTCCACGCGACTGCGCTTCTCGCCCTCCTGGGTCTCCCAGGAGCTCGTCCGCAGACGGCCGGTCACGACGACCCGGTTGCCCTGCGCGAGCGATTCGGCGATGTTCTCGGCCAGCGACCTCCACGCGGTCACGTCGAAGAACGACGTGTCGGCGTCCTTCCACTGACCCGACTCGTCCTTGACGCGGCGGCTGACCGCCACGCCGAGCTTCACGACCGCGGCGCCGTTCGGCGTGTACCGCAGCTCGGGGTCGCGGGTCAGGTTCCCCACGATCGTCACCTGGTTCTCACTCGCCATCTGCGTCACCACCTTCAGGTCTTGCCGCCTCCCGGGCCGATGGCCGCCCGCGAGGGGGGAAGTCCACTGGGCACCCGCCGATGCGGGACCCCTGAGGGCCGGCTCACGCCGCCCGAACCAGCACCTTGAACCGGATCACCTCGTCGACGAGCGACAGGACCCGGTCGAGCTCGCGGATGGAAGTGGGATCGGCCGTCATCTCGGCGACCACGTAATACCCCTCCGTCTGCTTGTCGATCTCGTATGCCAGGCGGCGCCGGCCCCAAGCGTCGACCTTGCCGACGTTCCCGCCTGCCTCGCCTATCACGCCCTTGATCCGTTCCATGACGACGGAAACGGTCTGGTCGTCCGCCTCGGCGGGCAGGATGAGCATGATCTCGTAGTTCCTCAATTCCACCTCCTCTGGACTGGGCGGCTCCCAAGGGGAGCAGGAGTGGAACGCCAATCCTAGCAGTCCCCGGCACCTCCTTTCTCGAGCCGAACCGGCCCGGCACCACTCGGCCTTTCCGAATCCGCCACCGGATCCTACGTCGCACCTACGACACGCCCGAAATCGGCGGCCTCAGACGCCCGGAACGAACCCGAAGCAGGGCGTTCGACGATCAGTCGTCGCCACGGGGATACACTGGCGCCTCGGACGCCGTGCACTCGAGAGGAGGCGCGAGCAATGCCCGTCACCGTCCGCCACGTGCGGGCCTTGAAGGAGCGCGGGGAGCGGTTCGTGATGCTCACCGCCTACGACTTCCCAACCGCCAGCGCGCTCGACCATGCCGGCGTGCCCCTGATCCTGGTCGGCGACTCGGTCGGCGACAACGAGCTCGGCTACCCGAGCACGCTCCCGGTCACGATGGAGGAGATGCTGCACCACACGCGCGCCGTCGTCCGCGGGACCGAGAACGCACTGGTCGTGGGCGACATGCCGTTCATGTCCTATCAGGCGAGCCTCGAGGACGGCATCCGCAGCGCCGGCCGCTTCCTGAAGGAAGGCGGAGCCGCGGCCGTCAAGGTCGAAGGTCCCGTCATCGAGCTCACCGCCGCGCTGGTCGAGCGTGGGATCCCCGTGATGGGGCACCTCGGCCTGACCCCGCAGTCGGTGAACGCCATCGGCGGACACCGGGTCCAGGGACGCACCGAGGAAGACGCGCGCAGGCTCCTCGACCACGCCGACGCGCTGTCGAAGGCCGGAGCCTTCGCGATCGTCCTGGAGGCGTTGCCGGCCGAGGTCGCACGACGCGTCACCGAGATCGTCCCGGTCCCCACGATCGGCATCGGCGCCGGACCAGGCTGCGACGGCCAGGTCCTGGTGATCAACGACCTCCTCGGGCTCGGGCCTCGCCCGCTCCCGAAGTTCGCGAAGACGTACGCGAACCTCCGCGGCGAGATCGAGCGCTCCGCGCGGGACTTCGCCGCCGACGTCCGCGAGGGCCGGTTCCCGGACGCGGCGCACTCGTACGAGTGACGACCCGGCTCAGCCCGAGCGGTTGGCTTCGCCCTCAGCGCGCTTCGGACCCCGCATAATCGGCGAATGAACCCGGGGCTTCCCAGGCGCGCCGTCGCCGGCATCTCGCTGTGGGCCGTGTTGGGAGCGACGCTCGTGACCCTCGGGCTCGGCTACGCGCTGAAGCTCCCGTGCGCATCGGGCATGTGGGGCGACGGCCGCCAGTACAAGGTCCTGTGCTACTCGGACATCGTTCCCCTGTACGGGACCGAGCAGCTTCAGGGTTCCCGGCTCCCGTATCTCCAGCGGTGCGAGGGAACCTGCGACGAGTACCCGGTCCTCACCATGTACCTCATGCGCACTGCGGCCTGGATCTCGCAGCCGCTCGACCGCGGTTACGCGATGTTCTTCAACGTGAACGTCCTGCTGCTGACCGCCTTCGCCCTGGTCACCTCGTGGTCCCTGTACCGCATGGTCGGGGTGCGCGCTTTGTACTTCGCCCTGGCACCGACATTGTTCGCGTACGGGTTCATGAACTGGGACCTGTTCGCCGTCATGCTGGCGACGCTCGGCACGCTCATGTTCCTGAGCGATCGCGACGGCTGGAGCGGCGCGTTCCTCGGACTCGGGACCGCAGCGAAAGGCTACCCGGCGCTGTTCGTCATTCCCTTTGCGGCGGACCGCTTTCGGGAGGGTCGGCGACTCGCCGGCGTCGCGCTCGTCCTTGCAGCAGCCGGAACGTGGGCGGTCGTGAACATCCCCTTCGCGATCGCCGCACCGCACGCCTGGGGGACGTTCTTCCGGTTCAACGCCTCGCGCGGCGCCGACTGGGACAGCCTGTGGTTCGTTGCGTGCGACCGCCTGGGAGGTGGCCACGGCACGTGCACCTGGCCGGCCTCGGTGCTGAACCCCGTCTCGGCGCTCGTGTTCGTCGCGGCGGTGCTCGTCGTCTGGATGCTGCGGTGGAATCGCCTTCACGAGACGCCGGCCTGGACGCTCGGGTTCCCGATCGTCGCGCTGTTCCTGCTGACCAACAAGGTCTACTCGCCGCAGTACGGGCTGTGGCTGCTCCCCTGGTTCGCGCTGGCCTTGCCGAACCTCCGCCTGTTCGTCGCGTTCGAGGCCGCCGACATGGCGGTCTTCGTCACCCGCTTCCTCTGGTTCGCGCGGCTCGACGCGGACGCCGGCGCGCAGGGGTTCGCGCCGGGGTCGGGTCTCCCACTGTGGATCTTCCAGGTCGCGCTCGTCGTCCGCGCCGTGGTCCTGGTCGGCTGCGTGGCCGCATGGGTGCTCCGCGACCCGCTCCCGGTGGACATTCCCGAGGCGTCGCCGCTTCGGCGGCTTCGTGCATTGTCGCCGGGGTAGGTGCGGCACGTGACCGGGCCCGCCGAGACCGCGACACCCCCGGCGGCCGGCGTCGCTCCGGCGCCCGAGAAGAACGACCGGAGCGAGCTTCGCCGGGGCCTCCTGTACTGCCTCGTCGTGTTCCTTTCGGTGCGAATCGGCCTGTCGCTGCTCGCGCTCGTCGCGACGGCGCTGCTACCGAACAGCGGCGGAATGCCTGGGCCGCTCCGCGACGCGGCGCACATCCCGGGTCCCGTGAGCGTCCCCGGGTGGGCGGCGCAGGGCATCACCCCCGGATGGCACAACCTGTGGACGTCCTTCGAGCGGTTCGACGCACTGTGGTTCCTGCGGATCGCCACCCACGGGTACGCGAACGGCGACGGCAGCGCGGCGTTCTTCCCCCTCTATCCGTGGCTGGTCAGGATCGTGACGCCCGTGGTGGGGGGGCACCCGTTGGCGGCGGCCACGGTCGTGTCCAACCTCTGCTTTCTCGGCGCGCTCGCAATGCTGTACGTGCTCGGTCGCAGCGAGCTGTCGGAGCAGACGGCGCGCCGCGCGGTGCTGTACGCGGCCGTGTTCCCCACCTCGTTCTTCTTCCTGGCCCCGTACAGCGAGTCGACGTTCCTGCTGCTGGCGCTCGTGTGCCTGTGGGGGGCACGGCGCGGACGGTGGGAGGTGGCCGCGGCGGCAGGCGCAGGCGCGGCGCTGACGCGTAGCATCGGCGTCCTCCTCGTCCTTCCGCTCGCCGTCGAGGCAGTCCAGTCGTGGCGCGAGGGTGGGCGGCGCGGCATCCCGATCCGCAGCCTCGCGTGGTCGCTCGCGCCCGTCGCCGGGACGGCGCTGTACCTCTGGTACTGGAAGGCGAAGTCCGGGGACTGGCTGGCGCCGCTCCACCAGCAGGCGTCGTGGCAGCGTGAGCTCTCCAATCCATTCGTGACGCTCTGGCACGCCACGAGGTACGCGCTCGACTACACGGGTCTTTACGCCGGGGGGTATCACCAGATCGACTGGCTCGTGAGCGTGCCGGCCCTCGTGCTCGCCGGCTACGCCGTCTGGAGGCTGCGGCCCGTCTACGGCACCTACGTGGTGGCGAGCGTCCTGCCCCCCCTCTGCCTGGTGTTCGCGGCCCGGCCGCTCATGTCGTTTCCCCGGTTCCTGCTGACCGTCTTCCCGATCTTCTGGGCGGCGGCCATCTGGACCCGGGGACGGCCCATCCGCCACGAGGTGTACCTGGTGGTCTCGTGCCTGCTGCTCGGGGTCCTGCTGCTGCTGTTCGCCGACTGGTACTACATCTTCTAGCCCAAACGATCCTCCCCGGCCCCGGCGAAGATCATCGTCCGGTGTTTCCATCGGGGCCCCCGACCGGCCTAGAATTGCGGGTACGGAAGGCTACAGAAACGGGCCCCTCCGGCCGATGGAATAGCCAGCATGTCGACGAACCCGCCAGCCTCGACAACGACCGCTTCGATCAAGGTCATCATCGCGGACGACCACTCCCTGGTGCGCCAGGGCCTCCGGCGCTACCTGGAGATGGCCGGCGACATCGACGTCGTGGGCGAGGCGGCGAACGGGTTCGAGGTCCTCAAGCTCATGGAGAACGGCTCGGGCGAGCCCGACGTGGCCCTCCTGGACATCCGGATGCCCGAGATGGACGGCCTCGAGGCCGCCCGGCGCATCCGCCAGCAGCACCCCAGCGTGGGCGTGATCATGCTGACCGCCTACGACGACCGCCAGTTCGTGGTCGAGGCGGTCCGGGCGGGAGCCCGCGGCTACGTGCTGAAGGCCCGGGACGCCGAGCACCTGATCCAGACCGTCCGGCTCGTCGCCGGGGGGAACATGGTCATCGACCCACAGCTCGTCGTGGCCCTCGCCGAGGAGCTCACCGACGCCAAGGAACGCGACCGCAAGGCCGAGACCCTCACGGCCCGCGAGGTC
>DASPTB010000108.1:0-7695 GCA_035623615.1 Actinomycetota bacterium | reverse complement strand
GGGGAGCTCGAGGACGACGACGAGGTTGACGATTTCGCCGAGGGGCTGCTCGTCGCGGCGTGCGCGATCGCCGCGCCGCCCCCGACGAGGGCTCCCGACAGCGTCAGCGCCATCAGGGCCCGAGTCAATCGGTGTCGCATGCTGGGTCACCTCCTTCCGGTGGTCGTGGAGAAGGAGTCAACGCCCGCAACATGAAGGAATCCGGGGAGCCGCGCGATAGCGGACTGTGAGTCCGGGGATCACGGGGCGGCACGCTAGAGTCTGCGTGGGGGAAGCGTGGGCTACGACGTCGCGATCGTGGGGGGTGGCTCGGCGGGCTGCGTTCTTGCGGCCAGGCTGAGCGAGGATCCGTCGCGCTCCGTCCTCTTGGTCGAAGCGGGCCCCGACTACGCGAGCATCGACCGCCTCCCGGCCGAGATTCGCGACGGCGCGAATCCGACGGGCAGCCACGACTGGGGATTTCGCTCGGAGCCCGACGGGGCCGGCAGGGTCGAGGACCTGCTCCGCGGCAAGCTCATGGGGGGCTGCTCTTCGACCAACGCATGCATGGCCGTTCGCGGATCGCCTGCCGATTACGACGAGTGGGCCGCCCGCGGCAACCCGGGATGGTCGTTCGCCGACCTGCTTCCTTTCTTCCGCTCACTCGAGCGCGACCTCGATGCAGGCGAGGAGCAGTGGCACGGCGCGCGCGGCCCTCTCCCGATCCGCCGTGACGCGTCCGACCAGCTGGTCCCCGTCCAGGCCGCGGCACTCGAGGCCGCGGTCGCGGCGGGGTACCCACCAGCACCGGACCACAACCGTCCCGGTGCCGTCGGCGTGGGGCCCTGGCCGACCAACCGCGTCGACGGCGTGCGGATGAGCACGTCGATCACGTTCCTCACGCCCGCGCGGTCGAGGCCGAACCTGACCATCCGCTCGGGCGCGATGGTCGATCGGGTGCTCGTGGATGGGAACCGCGCCACCCGCGTCGCGGTCGTGGGCGACGAGAAGCCGGTGGAAGCGGGCTTGATCGTCCTCGCGGCCGGCGCGTACGGTTCCCCCGCGATCCTGCTGCGCTCGGGGGTCGGGCCGAAGGACGATCTGAACGCGCTCTCCATCCCCTTGGTGCGCGACGTGAGGGGCGTGGGGCGCAACCTCGTCGAGCACGTCTGGCTGTCGGTCGACGTCCCGACCGCGCCCGGCCAGCCGCCCGGTCCGCTCGGCCAAACGCTGGTGACCGCGCACAGCAGCGGGATGGATCCGGCCCGCGCGCCCGACCTGCAGCTCGTCGTGGCGTCGGCGCGGACGGTGGGACAGGACGACAGCCCCACGGGCGGCCTGTTCTTCATCGGCGTCTCGGTCGTGAAGCCGCGCTCACGTGGCCGGCTGTGGCTTCGATCGCCGAAGCCGCAGGCGGCTCCGGCGATCGACCCCGCGATCCTGCGAGATCCCGACGACGTGCGAAGGGCGGTCGAAGGGGTTCGCGCCGCGCGTGAGCTGCTTCACACCCGTCCGCTTGCCGACCTCGTCGAGGGTCCGGAGATCCGCCCGGCACCGGGGGTCGACGACGACGACGACGACGGTCTGGCACGGCAGATCCGGGCGACGTACGGGACCTACTACCACCCCGTCGGCACGTGCCGGATGGGTCCGGACCCGGAACGCGGGGACGTCGTGGACGTGAACGGCCGCGTCCACGGGATCGACGGGATTGTCGTCGCCGACGCGTCGATCATGCCGGACATCCCGTCGGCGAACACGAACCTCCCGACGATCATGATCGCCGAGCGGCTCGCCGCGGCCATGCGAGGCTAAACCCTTCTACGGAGCCAGGAACGAGTACGAGACCTGCTGGCCCCCCAGAGTGCCGGTGACGGTCGCCATCGGGCGCTGCTGCCAGTCGTTCCACGACATCTGCAGCGTCCCGGGGGACGCGCCCGTCCCCGTCAAGGTGACCGTCGCCGAAATGTCTCCGTTCTTGTGGTCCCAGCTCAACTTGCCGCTGACGGCGACGTCGTCCACCCATTCCACCTGGTCGAGCGTCGCGTTGACGTCTGTGTAGCCGGTCATCTTGAACGTCCCCCCGCGGAGGCCGAAGCCCTTGGTCGCGAAGCTCTCGTACCAGCGGGCGGCGACGTCGGCGACGGTGTCGGCCGCGACGACCGCTGTCCGCTGGCGGATGTCGCTGATGCCGAGGTCGCTCGCGTGCTCGACGAACTGGTTCACGAGCCGGTTGGGCTGGTACTGCGACGCGCACGAGGTATCGCCGGCGGAGAGCGTCTGGAAGAAGTGGATGACGATGTTCGACGCGCAGTGCCCGTAGTCGGCCAGCGCGCTGACGTGGGTCATGTTCGCAACGGGAACGAACGTGGAGTTGGGGAACGCGTCGGCCGTCGCGAGCGCGCCTTCGGGCGACGTGAGCGAGTCGAGGTCACCCGAGAAGACGAGCACCGGCATGTCCGGGTAGTGCGCGTTCGTCGGCACCGGCGGATCGATGCGGCTCGGGATCGGCCACTGCAGGCAGCTGTCCCAGTAGTGCTCCGGGTAGGTGACCCATTCCTTGACGCTGAACGGCCAGAAGATGTTGGGCGCCCGGGCCTCCAGGCCCTTGATCGCCGCCCGGTACTCGAGCTTGCGCTCGGGGAGGGGGTCGCTCATGTTGTACGCCTGCGGGTAGTCGTTGCAGCTGACCGCGTCGTACAGCCCCTCCGACCACTCCCGCACCCCCCCGCCGCCTCCGTACAACGTGTTCTCGGCCATCAGCCGGAGCAGCGGCAGGGTGTCGTGGTCGGGCGCGATCGCCGCCAGGGCTGCAGCGTCGAGTTCACGGTAGATGTCGGGGTTGGTCGCGGCGTCCGCCATCAGCTTTCCGACGCCGCCCGGGTCGACGCTCACGTGATGCCAGTGGCCGTCGCCGCCCGGGGCCGATCCCGAGATCGGGTGCTTCCGCACGGCGTCCAACAGGCGAAGGATCGGCGTCATGCCGTCGGGCGTCGGGCACTCGGGCCAGCGCGCGCAGGCGAGCCGGAAAGCGTTGACCATCGCCGTGTTCGTGTCGCTGTACCAGGGATCCGGCCACTGCACGAAGTACGCCGAGTCGAGGACGACGGCGCGCACCATCTGGGGGAACCGGACGGCGAACGTCTGGCTGAAGAACGTCCCGTAGGAATCCCCGTACAGGTCGATCTTCTGGATGCCGAGGGCGCGCAGGACGGCGGCCATGTCGTCGGCGGCCTGGTGTGTCCCGTACAGGTCCGACGCGGCCCCCAGCTGCTGCCCGCACAGGCCGACGTCCTTGTCGTAGCTGCCGATGTAGTGCTGGAGGCGTGGGCAGTCGATCGGGTCGGAGCCGCCCGTGCCGCGCAGGTCCACCAGCAGGAGGTCGTGGCGGTCCATCATCGGGTGGAACAGCGTCCGGTAGCTCCACCGGCTGCCCGTGGTGGAGTAGCCGGGTCCTCCCTCGACCGCCACGATCGGCTCCAGCGCGGGGTCGGCCGTGTCCGAGTGCAGGTACCGCTGGAAGTAGATGTGGAGCTTGCCCATGGCGGGATCCTGACGATCCAGGGGAACCGTGACGTAGCCGCACTGGACGTGAGGCGGGTCCGGGCAGGTGATGGAGAAGACGGCGTCGCGCTTGGCGCCGTTCGGGCCGACGGTGTTCGGTCGGCCCTTCGGCATGGCATTCGCCGAGCCCGTCACCGCGATCGTCGCCACGACGACCGCGAACACGAGGGCGTGCCGCCCCAGTTTCCTCGCCATCCCGTTCCCCTCCCCACAGCCGGCCCGGTTGGTGCGAGGCCGCATCCTACCCGGAACGCTCTCCGTTCGTAAGGGACCAAAGTCCATTTCCCCGGTCGAAGCAGGCGCAGCGGGAGATTCCGCATACCGCACGTGCATTAGGTGAGATGGCCCAATCGATTGTGTCGGCCATCCGCTGTAGGGTGATCAGCGTAGTGGGGATAGGGGCAGGTCCCGTCGCCGAGAAGGCTTCGCGTGCATCGCCTGATGTTCCGCGTCCCACCGTGCAGCCCGCGTGCGACGAGCCCGTCATGAGCGGTGAGCCGTGACGTCGAAACAAGAGAGTCCGCCCCGTGTGCTCCTCGTCGAAGACAACGAGGACGACCGCCAGCTCGTGCGGGAGCTCCTCGAGACGGAGGGCATCGAGGTCGTCGGTGAAGCCCCCGACGGGGCCGTCGGTGTGCGGCTTGCCGCAGAGCTCGAGCCCGATGTCGTGTTGATGGATCTACGGCTTCCGGGAATGAGCGGACTCGAGGCCACCCGGCAGATCAAGAAGATCCTTCCGCTCACCCAGGTCATCACCCTGACCGCCTCCGAGCAGCTCCTGGCGTGGGACGCGGCGAAAGCCGGCGTCTACGCGTACCTGGACAAGCACCGGGCGCCGGCCATGCTCGGGGACGTGGTCTTCCAGGCCCGCCGCCTGAAGGTGCGACTCGAGGGACAGGCCGAGACCGACACCGACGAGGACTGAGCCCGGAGCGGCGTCTCCGTCGCGGTACGATTGCGCCCGGGGGGCGCTTGTCCCCGAGGCCGCCGGCGTGGTGACGACGGCTGCGACCCGCTCGTTCGAGGACGTCAGGTGGCGACGAAGCACATCTACGACCCGGGGAAGATCGAGCCCGCGTGGCAGGATGCGTGGGTGGCCGAGGGTGTCTTCAAGGCCGTCGAGGCGGAGGACGGCCGGCCCCGCTTCTACAACCTGCAGATGTTCCCGTACCCCTCCGGCGACATGCACATGGGGCACGCGGAGGCGTTCGGCATCAGCGAGGCGATCGGGCTCTACCACCGGATGAAGGGCGAGAACGTCCTGAACCCGATCGGCTGGGACGCCTTCGGGCTCCCCGCCGAGAACGCCGCCATCAAGCGGGGGGTCCATCCCAAGGAATGGACGTACGCGAACATCGCGCAGCAGCGGTCGACGCTGCGGCGCTACGGTTGCGCGTTCGACTGGGACCGGCAGCTCAACACGTGCGACCCCGACTACTACCGGTGGACGCAGTGGATCTTCCTGCAGCTGTTCGACCGGGGACTCGCTTATCGGAAGAACGCGCCGGCCAACTGGTGTCCCAAGGACCAGACCGTGCTCGCCAACGAACAGGTCATCGCCGGCCGCTGCGAGCGCTGCGGCACGCTCGTGATCCGCAAGGACCTGACGCAGTGGTTCTTCAAGATCACCGACTACGCCGATCGTCTGCTCGACGACATGGCGCTGTTGGAGGACACGTGGACCGACCGCGTGCTGAACCAGCAGCGCAACTGGATCGGCAGGTCGGAGGGCGCGGAGGTGACCTTCCGCATCCAGGAGACCGGCGACGAGGTCACCGTTTTCACCACGCGCCCCGACACGCTGTGGGGGGTGACGTTCTTCGTGTTCGCGCCCGAGCACGCGCTGGTCGCCGGCTTCGCCGAGGGCGGTGGGGTCAAGAGCGAGGTGGACGAGCTGCTCGACCGACTGCAGCGCTCGCCGGTGGCGCAGCGGGGCGAAGAGGAAGCGTCCCGGGAGGGCATCCCCTTGGGGGTGCACGCCGTCAACCCCGTGAACGGCGAGGCAGTGCCGTGCTTCGTCGCACCGTACGTGCTGATGGAGTACGGAACCGGCGCCGTCATGGGAGTCCCGGCCCACGACCAGCGCGACTTCGAGTTCGCCCGCGCGCACGACCTGCCGATCCGCGTCGTCATCCAGCCGCCCGGCGGGGGGCGCGAAACGGGTGAGATGACCGAGTCGTACGACCACGAGGGGGTGATGGTCAACTCGGGGCCGCTCGACGGGACGCCGTCGCCCGACGGGATCCCGGCCGTGATCGAGTGGCTCGCGGAGCGCGGCGCCGGCCGCGCGGCCGTGTCGTACCGCTTGCGCGACTGGCTGATCTCGCGACAGCGCTACTGGGGCGCGCCGATCCCGATCATTCACTGCCCGTCGTGCGGTGAGGTCGGGGTTCCGGAGGAGGATCTGCCCGTCCTGCTGCCCGAGGACGTCGATTTCTCACCGCAGGGTGAGTCCCCCCTTGCCTCGAACGAGGCGTTCGTCAACGTGTCGTGCCCGAAGTGCGGCGGCCCTGCCAAGCGCGAGACCGACACGATGGACACCTTCGTGGACTCCTCGTGGTACTTCCTCCGGTTCACCGGAAAGATGGAGGATCGAGCGTTCTCGACCGACGAGGTCGCCAAGTGGATGCCGGTGACGCAGTACACGGGCGGGATCGAGCACGCGATCCTTCATCTGTTGTACAGCCGGTTCGTCATCAAGGTGCTGTACGACATGGGCCTGGTGGCCTTCGTGGAGCCGTTCACCCGTCTGCTGAACCAGGGAATGGTGATCAACGAGGGGGCGGCGCTCTCCAAGAGCAAGGGAAACGTGGTCGAGCCGCTCCCGTTGATCGAGCGGTGGGGGGCCGACTCGATCCGCACGACCATGCTGTTCTCGGGACCGGCGGAGGACGACGTCGACTGGGCGACCGTGTCGGCGCAGGGCGCGCACAAGTGGCTGAGCCGTGTGTGGCGCTCGGTCTGGGAGGCGGTCGAGACGAGCACCGGTCCCGGCGCGCGGGCGGAGACGTCCCCGGGCCACGATGTCGCTGCCGACCTGCAGCGGTTCGTGCACCGGACACGGAAGTTGGTGACGGCCGACATGGATCGCCACCGGTTCAACGTCGCCATCTCCAAGCTGATGATGCTGACGAACGAGCTGGTTCGGGCGCTGGACGCCGGAGCCGGCGACCGCGAGGTCCGGGAGGCTGCCGAGACCCTGACGCAGATGATCGCTCCGTTCGCGCCGCACATGGCCGAGGAGCTGTGGCGCCGCGCACTTGGCAACGAGACGAGCGTCTTCCGGTCGACGTGGCCGACATGGAACGAGTCGCTCGCGCAATCCGACGAGGTCGTGCTGATCGTGCAGGTCGACGGGAAGGTGCGGGACCGCATCGCCGTCCCCTCCGACACCGGCGAGGACCGGTGCCGGGAGCTCGCGCTCGAGTCCGAGCGGGTGGCCGCCAGCATCGACGGGCGCTCGGTGGACCGGGTGATCGTGCGCGCTCCGAAGCTCGTCAACATCGTCACGATGCGCTCCGCGTAGCCTCTCTTTCCGCGTTTTCTTCCTTTCGGTGTGACGCACATCGCTGACAGCGGCGTCTTGCCCGGGGTACGTTGACGCTTCACGAGGCGGCGTCCGCTCGAACGGACGTCGTTGCGGGCTCTCCCTCCTTGGCATTCGTCCGCTGTCGATCGCCGCGCCATGGTGCGGGGCGTGGGGGAGGGAGGGCGTGGAGCGGCTTCGCGAGTGGCTGGCCGGGCTCGATCGGCGCGAGCTCATCGGGCTGCTCGTGGTTGGGGCGCTCGTCGCGGCGGCGGCGCTCGTCTGGTACTGGCGGTCTCTGCCGCGACCGGTTCGCATCGAGACGTCGATGTCCGCGGGGGCGGTGCGACCCGCCGGTGTTGGGACGACCGCGACGCCGAGCCTGGGGCCGGAGCTGATCGTCGACGTCGCAGGATGGGTCCGTCACCCGGGCGTCTACCGTTTCCACCAGGGCGACCGCGTGATCGACGCGATCCAGGCTGCCGGCGGTCCCAGGCCGGGCGCGGACCTCACGGCGATCAACGAGGCCGCGCTGTTGCAAGATGCACAGCAGATCCTGGTGACGCGGCGCGGCGCGCAGGCAGGGGGCGGATCGTCGGGAGCTGGTGCTTCCGGGAGCGCGGGCG
>DASPTB010000180.1:0-10005 GCA_035623615.1 Actinomycetota bacterium | reverse complement strand
CTTCAACGCGGCAACGAGCTCTTCGGCGAGCTCCGTCGCGGTCGAGATGAGGACCCGTTCGCCGGACGCCTGCATGAGCTCGATGCCGTGAAGGATGTTCTCCTCCGTCTTCGCGCCGAAGCCCTTCATCCCCTTCAAGCGCCCGTCCCGGATCGCCTCGCCGAGCTCCGGGACCGAGGCGATCCCGAGCTCCTGGTACAGGACGAGAGCCTTCTTCGGACCCAGCCCGGGGATGTCCATGAGCTCGCGGACCCCGGGTGGGATCTCGGCCCGGAGGTCCTCCACGGCCTTGACCTTGCCGGTCTCCAGGAACTCCAGGACCTTCTCGGCGATCGACTTCCCCACGCTCGGGATTGCTTGCAGCGCTTTGAGATCCATCCCGGCCACGTCGGCGTGGTAGCCCCCGATGGAGCGGGCGGCCTTCTCGTAGGCCCGGGGCTTGAAGGGGTCCCCACCCGAGATGGCCAGCAGGTCCGCGTACTCGATCAGGAGGGCCTCGACCCGCTCGTTTTCCCGGGGCATGGCGCGATTTTAGAGAGATCGGCCGATGTGCCTAGCCTCCCTCCGAGGGCACAATCATCCGGCTGCCCCCTGGGCAGGGAACACCCGGGGACCGATACTTTCGATCACGAGAGGAATCGAGGGCACGTGCGAGTTCTGCGGTCCGCCGAACCAACCGGTCCGGAGCTCGAGCAAGACGAGATCCAGGACCACGACCCCCAGGACGACCTCCTCTCGCCCGCCTCGGAGACCCCTCCGCCGCTGGTCCTCGTCCGCTGGCGCGATGCCTGGTTCGACCCCGAGCAGCTCGGCGCCGACGACTGGCGCGAGGACTACCCGGTCATGACCGTGGGGTTCCTGGTCAGGGACGACGGGGTGGTCGTGTCCGTGGCCCAGGAGATCCTGCCGGACGGGGACGGTTTCCGGGCCGTCACCCACATCCCGGCCCCCATCGTTGCGAGCATCACCGTGCTGTCCGAGGACCACGACCTGCGGGAGGAGGCGGCCGAAGCGGTCGCGGCGCCCCTGCCGGCACCCGTCCCGGCTCCCACTCCCGGCCCCGTCGGGGCCGAGCTTCCGCCGGGGGTCGCTCAGCTGAGCAGCCAGGAAAGCAGGGCGTAGGCCCCCCAGATCAGGGCCGCGGAGATGACGATCGCCGCGACCACCCCCGCGACGATCTGGGCCGAGCCTCCCCCTCGGACCTCCACGGGCGAATGCTAGCCCCGACGCGCCGCACGGCGCCAATCCGAAGAGAGCCGGTTACTCGCGGTCCAGCAGCCAGAGGAGCAGCGCCTTCTGGGTGTGGAGGCGGTTCTCCGCCTGGTCCCAAACTGCCGAACGGGGCCCGTCGATCACCTCGTCGGTGATCTCCTGCCCGCGGTGGGCGGGAAGGCAGTGCATGACGATGGCGTCGGGGGCGGCCTTGTCGAGGAGCGCCTGGTTGACCTGGTACTGGCGGAACACGAGCGTCCGCTCCCCCGCTTCGGCCTCCTGGCCCATCGACGCCCAGACGTCCGTGTAGATGACGTCGGCGCCGTCGACGGCGGCCGCGGGCGCGTTCGTGACCTCGATCGAGCAGCCCGACTCGGCGGCCAGCTCCTTGGCCCGCTGGACGACTTGCGGGATGGGCTCGAACCCGACGGGGGTGGCCACGCGGACGGTCATCCCGGACTTCGCGCCCCCAAGCAGGAGGGCGTGCGCGACATTGTTCCCGTCCCCGATGTAGGTGAGGGTGAGACCGCGAAGCCGCCCCTTCCACTCTCGGATCGTCAGCAGGTCGGCGAGGCACTGGCACGGGTGCTCGAAGTCCGACAGAGCGTTGATCACCGGCTTGGACGACGCCTTGGCCAGGTCCTCCAGGCGTTCCTGGCCGAACGTCCGGAGCACGATGCAATCGACGTAGCGGGACATGACCCGGCCCGTGTCCTCGATCGTCTCGCCGCGGCCGAGCTGCAGCTCGGTGGGCGACAGGATCAGGGGGTGGGCGCCCATCGCGGCGGCGGCCACCTCGAACGACACCCGTGTCCGCGTCGACGGCTTCTCGAAGATCATCGCCACGGAAAAGTTGCGGAGGCGGTCGACATAGGAGCCGGGCACGGCCTTGACCTCCGCCGCCAGGTTCAGCAGGTGCTCGAGCTCCGCCGCCGAGAGTTCGTCGATGGACAGGAAGTTCCGTCCCATGCGCGCCATCGTACCCCGAGGGGCTAGCCGGCCCTG
This sequence comes from Actinomycetota bacterium, assembly GCA_035623615.1. GTDB lineage: Bacteria > Actinomycetota > UBA4738 > UBA4738 > UBA4738 > DASPTB01. The sequence goes on along the minus strand of DASPTB010000180.1, from coordinate 7,788 downwards.
AACTCGCCCGCGACTCGCTCGCGCACCGACGCGGCGATCGCCGCCACCGCCTCGTCGACCTCCTCGTTGGTGAGGGTGCGGTCGGTCCGGAACTCCACGGTGTAGGCGAGGTTCTTCTTGCCCGTCGGGAGCGGCGAGCCGCTGAAGACGTCGAACAGCTCGGCCGCGTACACGAGCGTGCCCGCACCACGGATCGCGGCCGCCACCTCGGCGGCCGGCACGGTCTCGTCCACGACGAACGCCAGGTCGCGCACCGCGGGCGGGAATCGAGGAACGTCCTCGACCGAAATGTCCTGCGAGACGTGACGGGACACCGTCTCCGCGTCGAGCTCGAACGCGGTGACCCGGCCGGGCAGCTCGAGGTGCTCGGCCGCCCTCGGGTGGAGCTCCCCGATCACCCCGGCCTCGTCGTCGCCGATGCGGATCACGGCCGACCGGCCTGGGTGGAAGGGCCAGCCGCCGGGCTCGCCGAGACGCCACACGCGGACGCCGAGCACCTCCAGCGTCGCCCCGAGCGCACCGGATCCGTCGAAGAAATCGGCCGGGTGGCGATCGCCAGGGTGCCCCGAACTCACCGGACCCATCATGGCTGCCGCCGCTCGCTCGGTCTCGCGCACGCCGTCGGCGCCGAGCGCGAACACGTGCCCGACCTCGTAGAGCGCCGCGCTCTCCACGCGGTGGGTCTGGTTCACCTGCAACGCGCGGAGAAGGCCCGGCAGCAGGCTCGTCCGCAGGTACGGCCTGTCTCCCTCCACGGGGTTCAGCAGCCGAACCGCGTGCTGCGGGTCGTCTCCCGCGAGGTGGACCTCATCCGTCGACACGAACGGGAGCGACAACGTCTCGCGCAGCCCCGCCCTCACGAGCGCGTCGCGGACCCGGCGGCGGAACGCGTACGTTGGCGCGACCCCGCCCGCCTGCGGGATCCGGGGGATCGTCGACGGCAGGCTGTCGTAGCCGAGGAGCCTCGCCACCTCTTCGACGACGTCCTCCTCGATCCGCAGGTCCGGCCGGTAACCGGGAGCCTCCACGACGACTTCGTCGTCGTGGACTTCCTCGGTCGAGATCCCGAGGCGATCGAACGCCTGGCGGATGTCCCCCGCGCCGATCGTGAGGCCCAGGTACTTCGACACGCGGGACGGCCGTGCCGAGACGCGCGCGCGCGGCGGCGCCTCGCCCACCTCGAGGCTGCCGAGCAGCGGCGCGCCGCCCGCCCACTCGGTCATGAGCGAGATCGCGCGGTCGGCAGCCAGCCCGACGCCCTCCGGGTCCGCGCCCCGCTCGAACCGCATCGACGCCTCGGTCGACAGGTGAAGACGCCTCGCGGTGAACAGGATTCCCTTGCGTTCGAAGTACGCGCTTTCGAGAAGGACGTCGGTGGTCGCGGGCGAGACCTCCGCCCGCGCCGAGCCCATCACGCCCGCGATCCCGACGGCGACCGAGCGGTCGGCGATGACGAGGTCCTCGGCGTCGAGGACCCGCTCGACGCCGTCCAGCGTCTCGAGCCGCTCGCCCTGCGACGCCCGGCGCACGACGATTGCGTTGCCGTCGAGCTGATCGAGGTCGAACGGGTGCATCGGCTGACCGAGCTCGAGCATGACGTAGTTGGTCGCGTCGACGACGGCAGAGACCGGGCGCATGCCGGCCGCCGTCAGCCGTGCCTGCACGCGCAGCGGCGAGGACGCGTCGCCGGCGCCGCGAACCACGCGCGCCAGGTAGCGCGGACACCGCTGCAGGTCCACGACCTCCACCGTGGCTGCGCTCGGCGCCGTCTCGGCGATCTCGTCCAGCACCGGATCGAGCGCCACCAGCTTGGTCCCCGTTGCGGCGGAAGCCTCTCGAGCGACTCCCAGCACCGACATGAGGTCCGGCCGGTTCGGCTCGACCTCGACGTCGAGCACCACGTCATCGAGCCCGAGCGCGACCGCGACGTCGGCGCCGGGCGCGAGATCCGTCGGGAGGATGAGGATGCCCCCGTGATCGGCCGAGATCCCGAGCTCGTGCGGCGAGCAGATCATCCCCTGCGACTCCTCGCCCCCCATTCGCTTCACGCCGAGAGGAACGTCGAGCACCGGCACGCGCGAGCCGGGGGGCGCGTAGGGAACGAGGTCGCCGGGCTCCCAGTTGGCGACGCCGGCGGCGATGTATGCCTCGCCGTTCCCGGTCTCGAGCGTCGCGAGCGTGAGTTTCTCCGACTTCGGATGCGGGCGCTTCCCCTTCACCCGCGCGACGATCACGCCCGAGAGTCCCGCCCACGGGCGAAGGATCTTCTCGACGTGCACCCCCGCCACGTTGAGCCGCTCGGCGAGGTCCTCGGCGTCGAGGTCGGTCGGGCAGAACTCCCGCAACCAGGAAAGAGGGACCTTCATCTCGCCGCCTCGAATCGCCCGAGGAAGCGGACGTCGCCTTCCCACAGCATCCGGATGTCCGGAATGTTGAATCGCGCCATCGCCAGACGGTCGTAGCCCCCGCCGAACGCGAACCCCGTGTAGCGCTCGGGGTCGTAGCCGACGCCGCGCAGGACGTTCGGATGGACCATCCCGGCGCCCATCATCTCGAACCACCCTTCGAAGCCGCACGTGGGGCACCCTGTTCCGTCGCAGACGAAGCACAGCGCCCCCGCAGAAAGGCCCGGCTCGACGAACGGGAAGAACGACGGAGTGAACCGCACGCGCCGGTCGCCGAGGAGCGCCTGGTAGAACGCCTCCAGCGTCCCCTTGAGGTCGGCGAAGGTGATGCCTTCGTCGACGGCGAGACCCTCGACCTGATGGAACACCGGCATGTTCTTCGCCGTGACGTCCTCGTTCCGGTAGACGCGCCCCGGCGCGATCACGTAGACGGGCGGGCGTTGCTTTTCCATCGTGCGGATCTGCATGGCCGACGTCTCCGTCCGCAGCAGCAGGTCGGCGTGCCCGGCGACGTCCAGGTAGATCGAGTCGCTCACGCGGCGCGCGGGGTGTTCCGGCGGGATGTTGAGCGCGTCGAAGTTGTAGTACTCGGTCTCGACTTCGGGGCCCTCCACGACGCGGTAGCCCATGCTCGTGAAGATCTCGACGATCTCGTACTCGACGATGGTGAGCGGATGCAACGACCCCGGCCGCGGTCGCCGGCCCGGAAGTGTCACGTCGACCCTGTCGGCGTCGAGCAACTGCCGCTCGCGGTCGGCCTCGAGCGCCTCCCTCCGCGCGGCGATCGCCCGGCGGAGGCCGTCCCGGACCTCGTTGGTCCGCCGGCCGATCTCGCGGCGCTCGTCGTCTCCGAGCGACCCCAGCGACCGCTGGACCTCTTGGAAGGCCGACTTCCTTCCGAACAGGGAGGTCTCGGCGGCTTCCAAGGTCGTCAGGTCGGCGGCCGAGCCGATCTCGGCCAGGCCCCTTCGCTCCTCGTCTTCGAGGGTGCGGCGTGCGTTCGCTGCGTCCACGGGATCCCTTCGTCCGCCGCCGCGCGGCGTGGTGCGCGGCGGCATGGAGCGGCCATTCTAGGCGGGGCCGGGAGGGTAGCAGCGGGACACAGAGGAGAGGAGATGAAGCGGGGCTATCGCCGACGCGAGCGGGCGGCGGAGTGGGCGGCCTCCTCGAGCGCGTCGTCCAGCGGCGCGAGCGGCTCGCCACCCAGGCGCTCGGCGAGCGCCATCCGCAGGAGCTCGTCGGCGAAGCGTGGATTCGCCGGCAGGACGGGCCCGTGGAGATACGTGCCGACCGCCGTACCTTGAACGGCACCCTCGGTGCGGTCCCCTCCGTTGTTTCCCTGCCCCTGCGGAACCGTGGCGAGGGGCCGGGCGTCGGGCCCGAGCCGGGTCCGCCCCCCGTGGTTCTCGAATCCGATCAGCTCGAACCGTTCGTCCCGCAGGGTCGCCTCGGCCCGGACGTTGCCCACGATCCTGCCCTCGCCGGCGATCGTCTCCACGTCCAGGATGCCGAGGCCCTCGATCACGGCCCCGCGCGCGTCGACATACCGGCGGCCGAGGAACTGGTACCCCCCGCAGATGCCGATGACGACGGCGCCGGCGGCGGCAGCCTCCAGCAACTCCCCACCGCGCGACAGGAGATCCTCGCCGACGATCTCCTGCACGCGATCGGTTCCTCCGCCCATCAGGACGATGTCCGTTTTCGGCGGAAGCGGCTCGCCCCGGCCCACCTCACACACCCTGACTCCGAAGCCGCGCCACTCCGCACGACGCGCCAGGGCGAGGACGTTCCCGCGATCCCCGTACGTCCGCAACAGGTCGGCGTACAGGTGCACGACGACCAGATCGCACCCGCGTCCGCTCATCCCACGTCCTCCAGCCGGGCCCGGCGGCTGTGCGTGAGCGCCCTCCGAACGTCGAGCATCGCCGTGTACGTCGCGAGCACGGCGATGCTCCGGCCCTGCCCGGCGGCGCTCGCCGCAGTGCGGAGCGCTCCTCGGGGCTCGGGGTCCACGCCCACCGGCGACTCCCCCGCGTACTTCAGGCGGACCGCCACGTCGGCGGCGCGCCTGCCGCTCGCCACCGTCGGCAGTCCCGCTGCCCCCAGTCGCTCGAAGTCGACGTCCCAGATCCAGGAGATGTCACGACCGTCGGCGATCTGATCGCTGACGGCGACCACCACCGCGCCCACTCGCTCGTCCTCGGTCACTTCGCGGATCACGACGCCCGCCCCCGCGGGGTTCTTCATGAGGAAGAGCCAGCCGGCGTGGCCTTCGGCCGAGAACTCCTCCGATCGGCCGAACCGCGGACGGAACTCCTCGAGCGCCTTCGCGGCGCGCTCCTCCGAGACGCCGAGGACCGCGGCGGCGGCGAGGGCCGCCGCCGCGTTGTACGCGTTGTGCACCCCGCCGATCCCGAGGTGGATCGTGTGCCCGCGGATCTTCACGACGATGCCCGACATCCCGCTCGAGGAGACCACGGTCGCCTCGTACTCGGGCGCCACCGACGCCCACGAGCACGCCGTGCACCGCGCGCGGCCGAGGTGGGCGATGGTGCGCCCGGCGTAGGAGAGCGTCTCGCCGCATCGCGGGCACGCCTCGGGCTCGGCGTCGGCGCGGCTCCCCGTTGCCGCGGCGCCGACGAGCGAAGCCACGCCGAAACCGACGACGTCGTGCTCGCGTGCCCGGTGCCAGAGCAGTGGGTCGTCGGCGTTCGCGATCACGCGGCAGCCGGCCGGCGCCGCGTCCATGGCGTCGGCGAGGTGCCGGGCGATGGTCTCGGTCTCCCAGTACCGGTCCAGTTGGTCACGGAAGACGTTGGTGAGCACCAGCGCGCGAGGCCGCATCGCCCGCACGAGCGCGGGGAGTGCCGCCTCGTCCACCTCGAGGACGGCCATCCGGGCCGTCGCCGGCGCCTCCATCAGGGCGCTCGCGACGCCGCGTCGAAGGTTCGAGCCGCTCTCGTTCCCGGCGGTCTGGATGCCGGAGGCGCGAAGGATCGTTCGCAGCATCGACGCGGTCGTGGTCTTCCCGTTCGTCCCCGAGACGATCACGACGCCGTCGCCGAACGCCGCGGCGCGGCGCTCGACGAAGCCTGGACTCAGCCGTTCGAGCACGGTTCCCGGCAGGGCGCTTCCCCCGCCGGCGCCCGTCCGGCGCAGGATCGCGCCCGTCGCGCGTGCGGCTCCGCGCGCGACCCGGTCGCGCGCGGAGCTGGTGCCGCGATCCGCGGCGGGCGTGCGGTCCATCCTTCCCGACTCTAGAGGACGGCGGCAACCCCGCGGCGCGCTACGGCGAGAACTTGATCAGCTGCAGGGACCCCGGGCTGGTCGCGTTGCCGTTCTCGACCAGGAAGTCGGTGTACCCATCCTTGTTGAAGTCGATCGGCACGACATCCTCCGCGATCCCCTTGACCGGCGGGGACGGCACCGTGACGGTCGTCGAGGAGAACCCGGCCCCAGTGCCGTCGTTCAGGAAGACGACGTCGGGAAGGTTCTTCTGCGTCCCGAGCTTGCCCTGCTCCACGTAGATGTCCGGCCAACCGTCACCGTTGACGTCCCCGACGGCGACCTTGAACCCCCCCTGCACCGTCGCGCTCGGACCCGGGACGAACGTGCCGCCTGCCTGCTGGATGTCCACCTGGACCTTCGTGTTCCCGACCTCGACCACGTCGAGCTTGCCGTCGCGATTGAAGTCGACGAACGCCGTCGCGTTCGCCCGGTGGTCGAGCCCCACGGCCTTGTTCACGTCCGTGAAGCCGGCGCCGGCGTTGTTGCGGAACAGGTGGATGCTCCCACCGCCGTCGACCAGCAGGTCGTCGTATCCGTCGTTGTTGTAGTCCCCGACCGAGATCGTGGTGCCGTTGAGTTCCTGGTCGAGGCCGAACTCCGACGCAAGCCGGTACGACGTGCCGCCGGTGTTCACGAACAGCCGGTTGGACGACGGCATGCCGTCCGCCCGGTCCGGGAAGTTCGCCGCGTACACGTCCGGCCAGCCGTCGTGGTTCGCGTCGACGAACGCCGAGATCCTGCCGCGGTCGAACGGCTGCAGGATCCCGTACTGCGCGGCGGCGTCGGTGAAGTTCCCGCTTCGCGTCTGCAGCCACAGCTCGTCCCGCTTCGCCTCCGTCCCGCGGTCCGAGCCCGTGTTGCAGAAGAGGTCGAGCAACCCGTCGCCGTTGACGTCGGCGGCGGCGCACCCGTGACGGTCGCGGTGCGGGAACGTGCCGAAGTCGACCAGCGTGAACGTCCCGTCGTGGTCGTTCAGGTAGAGCTTCGCCGGGCTCTGGTGGCGGTTGATGAACAGGTCGGGCCACCCGTCGCCGTTGAAGTCGGCGACGACCGCGCCGTGCGTGAGCGTCGTCTCGTAGATCCCGGCGGACTGCGCGACGTCCGTGGCCGTCGGGACGCTGACGTGCGGGGCCACCGCGGTCGGCTTCAGGGCGTGCACGGTGCCGGGGATCTCGAGCGGCGTCCCCGGCGTCGTCGCGAAGCCGCTCGAGAGCCTCGCCGGCAGCGGGGCGGACGCCGCGGAAGGCGCCGTCGCCGCACCGCTGGTGGCGGGCGTGGCCGGACAGATCAGCTCGATGTGAGCCGACCGGGCGCTCGCCCACACCTGGCCGGCGCCCGGCACTTGTTGGATGGCGTACATCTCGCTCTTGTCCTTCGTGGACGAGAGGGCCGCAGGCACCGTCGCCCACGACGATCCGTTCCAGTTCTCGGTGTACTCGGTGTACCGGCCGGTCGCGATGCGGTAGTCGAAGCCCGCGGTCCACACGTCACCCGGCTGCGCCGAAACGGCCCGAACCACCGTCACGACTCCATCCGAACCGTTCGCGCTCGGCTGGACCGTCCACGCCGTTCCGTCGAAGTGCTCGGTCAAGGTCCGGTAGTCCGACCCGATGACGTGATACCCCACGGCCCACACGTCGTTCGGCCCCGTCGAGTCGATGCCGGCCAGGACGTCCTCCGCGCTCGTGGGGTCGGGTGCGGCCGAAAACGGCGTCCACGACGTTCCGTTGTAGTGCAGGATCAGTGCGTCGTAGCCGTAGCCGGCGCTCGTGAAGCCCACGGCCCACACGTTGTTGGCGGCAATGGCCCGAACCCCGAGGAGCGCGTCGCTCATCCCGCCGGGGTCGGGACTGGAGACCACCGACCAATCGGTCCCGTCCCAGTGCTCGATGAGCGTCTTGCGGACGTTCTTGGAGTCGAAGTAGTAGCCGACCGCCCAGACGTTGTTCGTCGAGAGTGCCGACACCGCGGTCAGCGTGTTCGATCCTGAGCTGGGCATCGTCGGACTGTCCACGATGGACCACGCCGTGCCGTCCCAGTGCTCGGTCAGCGTATGGAAGGCGGCGTCCGTCTTCTTCGCCGGCTGCCAGTAGCC
>DASPTB010000136.1:0-3747 GCA_035623615.1 Actinomycetota bacterium | reverse complement strand
GCCCCAGGCCGAAGCCTGGTTCGTCGCTCCACTTGCATGTGTTAGGCACGCCGCCAGCGTTCGTCCTGAGCCAGGATCAAACTCTCCGTGAAGAACTGCTGAACGGGCCGCCAAGGGCAACCCGCTTCACAAAGAGTCGTCAAGGTCCGCGCTCCACCTAGCGCGGTGAGCGGACCCGGGCCTGTCCCTGGTGGGATCAGGCCCCTGCGTCCTCACGAGGGGATCCGATGTACACCACGGATCCCGGGACGCAAGACGGGGTTTCAATCTGGCACCGTCGTCGATCGCTGGCCCGCGAGGGCCGGTCGATGCGACGGCGTCGAACCTGGACACACTCCTCGACCGAGGGGTCGGCCGAAGGGTGCGCATGCTGTTGAGTTTTCAAAGACCGTCGCACCTCTTCGGGAAGGTGTTTCCTTCCCAGGGCGCGTCCAAGACCGTTCCGATCTCGGAGCGGACCGGTGAGTATAGCGCCCGTTCCGCCGTGCGGGGGAGGAACGTCCGCCGTGCCGGAGAGGAACGTCCCCCGGGCGGGAAGGCAACGTCCGCCGTTCGGGGAAGGAACGCTCACCGGCTGGCCCGGGCAGGCAAATTTGCCCGTGGCTGCGGCCAGCTCGGCCGTCTTCCCCGAACGGCGGTGTTGCCTGTTTCGGCAGCCGCGAGGGAAAGCTTGAGGAGGATCGACGCCTACGACAGGACCTGCACCGTGACGGTCCGCTGCCGCGGGCGATCGTCGAAGTCGATCAGCACCACCTGCTGCCAGGTGCCGAGCCGGAGCCGCCCGTCGACGATCGGGATCGTCTCCGACGGGCCGATCACGGCGGCGCGGAGGTGGGCGTGGGAGTTCGTGTCGTGGTTGAGACGGTTGTGCTCGTAGTCGCCGGCGCTGGGGATCAGGCGATCGAGCAGCTCCTGTAGGTCGTGTACGCCGCCCGGCTCGTACTCCATCGTCGTGACGGCGACGGTCGAGCCGGTGGCGAACACGGCGACGACGCCGCGGTCGACGCCGGCGGTGGTGACCACGCTCTCAACCCCCGGCGTGATGTCGACGATGTGCCCGTTGCCCGGCGTCTCCATCCGGAGCAGCCCGCCGTGGATGGTCACAGGCGACCCCGGCGGGGCACGGCAACGAGGAGCATCGCCCTGTCTACTCCACGCGTACGCGTGCGAAGCGGCGCTTGCCGAGCTGCAGGATCTTGCCGTCGACCTCGACCGCCGGCAGGTCGAGCGACCCGTCGCCGACCGTCTCGCCGCCGAGCTTGACCCCGCCCTGGGCCAGGGTGCGGCGCGCCTCCGACCGGGAGATCGAGAACGCGCGCTCGAGCAGCGCCGGCAGATGCACCTCGGGCTGGTCGACGGGCCAGGTCACGGTCGGCATTTCCTCCGGGGCCTTCCGCTCGATGTGGACCCGGTCGAACTCCCGCTCGGCCGCGTCCGCCGCATCGTCTCCGTGGAAGCGAGCGACCAGCGTGCGGGCCAGGGCCCGTTTCGCGTCGCGGGGGCCGAGCTCGGGCGGAACCTCGATGCCCAGGAGCAGCTCGTACCAGATCTCGAGCGCGTCGTCGGGAATGCTCAGCGTCTTGCCGTAGATCTCATCCGGCGGCTCGGACACGCCGATGTAGTTGCCCAACGACTTGGCCATCCTGAGCTTGCCGTCGGTCCCGGGCAGGAGCGGCATGGTCAGGATCGCCTGTTCGGGTACGTCGTAGGCGCGCTGGATGTCCCGCCCGAGCAGCAGGTTGAACTTCTGATCGGTGCCGCCAAGCTCGACGTCGGCACGGATCGCGACCGAGTCGTAGCCCTGCAGCAGCGGGTACAGGAGCTCGAGCACGGAGATCGGGGTGTGGCCGGCAAACCGCTTGGCGAAGTCGTCTCGCTCGAGCAGCTGGCTAACGGTCGGGATGCGCGCGAGCTTGAACAGCTGCTCCATCGACATGTCGAGCCACTCGCCGTTGAACCGGATCGTGGTGCGGCTCGGATCGAGGACCGTATACGCCTGCTCGGTGAACGTGCGGGCGTTGGCGTCGATCTGGGCTCCGGACAGCGCGGGGCGTGTCGCCGACCGGCCGCTCGGATCGCCGACGCGGGCGGTGTAGTCGCCGATGATCAGCACCACCTCGTGGCCGAGGTCCTGGAACTCGCGCAACTTACGCAGCACGACCGTATGGCCGAGGTGGATGTCCGGCGCGGTCGGATCGATACCCAGCTTGACCCGCAGCGGCCGCCCGGCCGCGAGCTTCTCTGCGAGCACCCCATCGGGCAGGCTGTCGACGGCGTTTCGGGCCAGCCAGTCCGCCGCCTCGGAGGGACTCGAGGCGGATCGTTCGGGGGACAAGGCGGGCTCCGTCCGGACCTCGGAATCCATGCGGGCCAATGCTAGACTCTCGCCGCCGCGGGACTCCTGTTGCCGCCACGTCCTGCCGCGCGCTGAGGCCGTCGGACCGGTCCGTCGCGAGTACTCCCATTTGCATGATCGACGACGTCGAAATCCCGACACACGGCGATCAGCCGCCGGTTCCGATGCCATCCGAGTCCTCGCCTGGCCGCCGCGCTGGGAACGGCGGTGCGCGCGGGAACGGTGGTGGCGGTAACGGTGGGCGGCGCCGCTCGATTGGCGGCCGGTTCTGGCGCCGACGCCGGGCTCCGCGGACCAAGCCGAGGGTCCGCAAGCTGCGGCTGCTCTTGATCCTGATCGGGCTGAGCGCCCTCGCGGTCGTGTCGACCGTGTTCGGGATGATGATGGCGGTCGCGTCCGATCTACCGCAGATCGAGAACCGTCAGGTGTACTCGTCGGCGTCGGCGAACTCTTACCTGTACGACGACCACTGGCATCTGATCGGGCAGTTCGCGCCGCCCAACCACGAGGTCATCGACGGTTTCCAGCAGATCTCGCCGTGGATGCGGCGCGCGATCGTGTCGGTCGAGGACCGCCGCTTCTGGACCGACCCGGGTGTCGACCTGCGCGGGATCGCGCGCGCGGTCATGTCCGACGTGTCCGGGGGCTCCACGCAGGGCGCTTCGACGATCGCCGAGCAGTTCGTCAAGAACGCACTGTCCGAGCAGGACAACCGCACGATCTTCGAGAAGCTCCGCGAGGCGGCGCTGGCGTATCACCTTACGCGGAGGTGGCCGAAGCAGAAGATCATGACCCAGTACCTGAACTCGATCTACTTCGGGAACGGCGCCTACGGAGTCGAGTCGGCCGCGCGCGTGTACTTCGGCAAGGTCCACGGCTACAACTCTTCGGTCTCGTCCAACCAGGCCGGCTCAGGATGCGGCGATGCGCCGAGGCCCCCGTGCGCGTCGGTGCTCGAGCCGTGGGAGGGGGCCCTGCTCGCCGGGATGGTCGCGGACCCGAGCGCGTTCGATCCGTTGGTCCACCCGCAGGCGGCGAGGGGACGGCGCAACCTCGTGCTCAGGGACATGCTCGGGCAGCACTACATCACCGAGGCGCAGTACCAGTACGGCAAGAACCAGCCGCTCCCGACCGCAGCACTGATCCAGCAGCCCCAGGAGCCGGCCGCGGCGCCGTACTTCACGAGCTGGCTGCGCCCGCAGATCCTTGCAGCGCTGGGACTCGGCCAGCCTGGAGTTCCGGACAGCGTGGCCGAGTACAGGGCCTACTACGGCGGGCTCAAGATCCGCACCACGATCGACCTCTCGATGGAACAGGCGGCCGATCAGGCCATCTCGGCGGAGCTTCCCTACGGCTCAGGCCTCCCCAGCGCCTCGCTGGTCGCGATCGAC
>DASPTB010000135.1:0-2498 GCA_035623615.1 Actinomycetota bacterium | reverse complement strand
CGCCATACCCGGCGCAGGGCGGCGGTCGTGTAGCCGTCGGCGCGCTCGGCGTTGCCGTGCCTGATCAGCTCCGTCAGCGCGGGGGCCAGGAGCCGGACGTCGTTGACGGCCAGGTTGAGGCCCTTGGCGCCGGTCGGCGGGACGATGTGCGCGGAGTCGCCCGCCAGGAACAGGCGCCCGCGCTGCATCGGCTCGGCCACATAGGAGCGCATCGGGGTGATGCCCTTATCGAAGATCGGGCCCGCGTTGACGTCGCCTAGACGCACCCCCAACTCGCTCCAGATGCGGTCATCAGGCCAGTTCCCGATGTCTTCCTCGGCGTCGACCTGGAGGTACAGGCGGCTGATCGTCTCGGAGCGCATCGTGTAAAGCGCGAAGCCGTCTTCGTGCCAGGCGTAGATCAGCTCGTCGGTGGCGGGCTTCGCTTCCGCGAGGATCCCGAGCCATCCGAACCCATACACGTACTCGTACTCGGTCAGCTGATCGGCGATCGTCTCGCGGCTGACGCCGTGGAAACCGTCGCATCCCGCGATCGCGTCGCACGTCAGTTCGTCCGCCCGCCCGTCGTGCTCGTAGGTGATCCGGGGGTGATCCGTGTCGATGTCGTGGAGCTCGACGTCGCTGACCTCGAACAGAACGGAGACGCCGCGGCCGAGCAATGCCTGCGTGAGGTCCTTGACGACCTCCTGCTGACCATAGATCGTGATGTGGCGGCCGGTCAGCCCGGCCATGTCGACGTAATGGTTCTCCTCGTCGTAGCGGAGATAGATGCCGTTGTGCTCGAGGCCTTCGCTGTCCAGGCGCTCGCCCACGTCGAGCTCGCGCAGCAGGTCCACGGTGTTCTGCTCGAGAAGCCCGGCTCGGACCCTGTCCTCGACGTACTCCCGCGTCCGCGCCTCGACCACGACGGACTCGATGCCCTCGCGGTGGAGCAGCATCGCGAGCATGAGCCCCGCGGGGCCGGCCCCGACGATGCCTACCTGCGTTCGCACGGGCGCGAGTCTATTCGCGCGCGACGAGGATCACGTCGAGGGTGCGAGGCCCGTGGACGCCCTTCACGCGGACCATTTCGATGTCGACGGTGGCCGAGGGCCCTGAGATGAACGTCAGCGGACGAGTGGGGGCGAGCCGCGCCAGCGCCTCGGGCACCGAGCCGACGAGCTGCTCGGCCCGCACCACGCACAGGTGGTAGTCGGGGAGGAGTGTGAGCGCGCGCCGGCCCATGCCGAGGCCGCCGTCGAGGACGATCGTCCCGGTCTGGGCGATCGCTAGCGCGCACGTCGTGACCACACCGTCCGCCCCGTCGAGGGAGTCGTGGTCGAGTGGGGGTTTGTCATGGATTGGATTTACGGTGGTCAGCCAGCCGGGCGGGACGCCATCGGGCGCGACGATGTTGCGAGCGTCGCGCTGATTGAGCGTGGCCCGGACGGTCGCGTCAAGCTCACCGGGGATCGTTTGTATGGCGCGGGCGTCGTAATGTACGAGCCGTTCGAGGAACGCCTCGAGTGCATCGTGCGTCGTCGTCCGGTAGGCGCGGGGTATGTCCGTCGCGGGAGCCGGGTCCGGTCCGAGCGCGGCCCGGACGCGGGTCAAGATGTCATCCCTAGCGTTCATTTCGCGCGCTTGGTCCACCATTCACGGAACGACTGTCGCGGCGGCTCGGGAAGGTCCCGGGTCCGGGTCCAGCCTGACAGCGGCGGGGGCGCGCCGTGCTTGATGAAGCGCATGAGCGGGGCGAGCTTGAGCGCGAGCGTCCAGCCCCGGCGCCTGCTCATCGCCTGGGCCGCAACTTGGAACGTCGCATCCTGGGCTCGGTGCCTTTCGGCTCGAACCGCGTCATGCCGTAGCTTCACGAGCACGGTCGGGATGTCGATCTCGACCGGGCACACCTCGTAGCAGGCGCCGCACAGCGACGATGCGAACGGAAGCTGCGGTGCGTGCTCGACTCCGACCAGCAGCGGCGTGAGGATCGCGCCGATCGGCCCGGGATAGGTCGCGCCGTACGCGTGACCGCCGGTCCGCTGGTACACGGGGCAGACGTTGAGGCAGGCGGCGCACCGGATGCACCGCAGCGCCTGACGTCCCGTTTGGTCCGCGAGCGCTTTCGTCCGCCCGTTGTCGAGGAGGACGATGTGGACTGATTGTGGCCCGTCGCCGGGGGTCACGCCGGACCACACCGAGTTGTACGGGTTCATCCGCTCCCCGGTCGACGAGCGGGGCAGCAGTTGGAGGAACACCTCGAGATCCCGCCAGGTCGGCAGCAGCTTCTCGATCCCGACGACCGAGATCAGCGTTTCGGGCAGCGTCAGGCACATCCGACCGTTGCCTTCTGACTCGGCGACGAGCAGGCCGCCGGTGTCGGCGATCGCGAAGTTCGCGCCGCTGACCGCCACCTTCGTGCGGAGGAACAGCCGTCGGAGGTGCAGGCGGGCGGCCTCGGCGAGCGCGTTCGGGTCGTCGGTGAGGTCCGTCGGCGCGTCCGGCATGTGGTCGCGGAA
>DASPTB010000126.1:0-12324 GCA_035623615.1 Actinomycetota bacterium | reverse complement strand
GGGTCTCTTCGGTCGCGCTCATGCCGCTCCTTCCCCGTGCTCATGAACCGGCGTCGCGGCCGGTTCGGCGGCGAGCGTCTCGAACACGTCGATCAGCGACCGGAGCTGTTCCTCGGAGATCACCTCGAAGACCTCGAGCATGGCGGCCCGCCGGGCGGCCTCCACCCGCTCGAGCAGGTTCCGGGCACGAGCACTGAGCTCGAGCCGGACGGTCCGGCGGTCGTTCGGGTCGTCTTGCCGTTCGACAAGGCCGTGACGAACGAGGCGGTCGGCGATCGCGGTCGCGGCAGGCTCGCTGACGTCGAGCTCCCGGGCGAGGTCGCGCATGCGCATGCTCCCGTGCTTCAGCACGCCGAGCACCTCCAGCTGGTGGAGGGTGACCGACTGGAGCTCGCTGCGGAGCTCCGGTGGCAGGGGGGCCCGGAACCGGCGCTCCAGCCCCAGCTTCAGGTCGAAGAAGCGGTCGATCAGCGCCGCCCGCTCCCGTGTCCGAGTCTGTTTGGGCATCGTCCTTCCTTCCCGAGGTGAGTCATTCATGTCTTGAAGTATTCGACTTTCTCACCTTTCACGGGGTGTGACAACCGCAGGACACGGGGCGTGTTCCTCGGCCGGAAAGGACACCCTGGTTCCGGGTAGGCTGCGGTCGTGAGCGGCCTTCGGCGCGACGAGCTGCGGCCCGACGACATCCGGCGGGCGGTGGAGGTCGCCGCCCAGGCGATGACGCCGCTGAACGACGCCGATTGGTCGGCGAAGGCCGGTGATCTCGACTGGGACTGCCGCCGGACGCTCGGCCACACGAACGACGCGGTCGTCTGGTACGCCGCCAACCTCGCGATGCGCAGCGCCGACGACGTGGATGTCGTGGACTTCGACCGCGAGGCGCGGATCGAACGGATGCTGTCGACGCTGGTCGCCGGCGGGAACGTGCTGGCAGCCACCGTCGAGGGGTCGGCCGCGGGCGCTCGGGGGTACCACGGCGCCGGCATGGCCGACGCGACGGGGTTCCTCGCGATGGGGTGCGACGAGACGCTGGTGCACACGTACGACGTGTGCGCGGGGCTCGGCACGCCCTTCGAGGGCCCCGCCGACATCGCCGGGCGGATCGTGGAGCGGATCTTCCCCTGGGCGCCCGATCACGCCGACCCGTGGGAGCTCCTGCTGTGGTGCAACGGACGCATGGCCCTGCCCGGCCACGCGCGACTCGGGTCCGAGTGGGGCTGGTGGTGCGCGCCGCTCGACGAGTGGGACGGCGTCGCGTACACCGACCGCTGGCCGGGCGACTGACCGAGCGGGGGTCCGCCGTTCGGCTGGTGCGGAGGTCCTCTGCCGCGCCGTAGCCTTGGGCGCGTGAACGTCGGCAGCGCGATCTCGAGTGCCGGGCATCAGGCGCGGCGCGGGATCGGGTTCGCGCTGCGCCCCCTCCGGCGCATGATCACCTCACGGGCGCCGATGGACGCGTATGCCCTCGTGCACATGACGAGCGCCGCCGGCGACGCCTTGATGGCGATCGCCCTCGCGGGTTCGATCTTCTTCACGATCCCGATCGGGCAGGCGCGTGTGCGGGTCGCCCTGTACTTGGCGCTCACGATGGCGCCGCTCGCCGTCGCCGCGCCGATCCTCGTCCCGCTCCTCGATCGCACCGGGCCGCGCCGTCTGATCTCGGCGGCGGCGGGCGGCGGGCGCGCCGCCTGCGCGCTCTACGCGGCAGCGCACTTCGACACGCTGGCCCTGTTTCCCGCCGTCTTCCTTGCGCTCGTGCTCTCTCGCGTCCACGCCGTGACGCGCAACGGGCTCGTCGCCGCCTACGCGGGCGATCCGCAGTCGCTCATCCCGGCGAACGCCAAGCTCGGACGCGTCGGCGCCGTCGCGATCTCGCTCGTCGCCATCCCCGGAGCCTTGGCGCTCAAGCTCGGTGGTGCGCAGCTCGTGTTGATCCTCGCGGCCGTCGTGTATGCGACGTCGTGCCTGCTGAACGTGCGGCTGCCGCGGCCGTCGCCGCCGGTACCGGCCGATACGGCGGAGCGGCCGGCCGTCTCGTCGCGTGGCAGGATCCAGTCGCTCACCACGCCGGCCGCCGCGACGGCGTGCCTCCGCGGCGCCCAGGGGTTCCTGATGCTGCTGCTCGCCTTCTCGCTTCGGGAGGCGGGCAAGCCTGCGTACTGGCTGGGCGCGATGTTGCTGGCCGGCGTCGTCGGTGGGTTCGTGGGAGATCTGATGGGACCCAAGCTCCGGCCCGGGACGCAGGAAGAGGGCGTCGTCGTCGGGGCGCTCGTCCTCGCGGGGGCGTCGGCGGCCTTCGCGCTCACCGAGTACAGCCTCGTGACGCTCTGCCTGTTCACGTTCCTCGCGGGCGCGGCCACCGAGATCGGCCGGCTCGCCTTCCAGAGCTTGATGCAACGCGAGGCGCCGGGCGGAGTGACCGGGCGCGTCTTCGTCCGCTACGAGGTCCTGTTCCAGCTCGCGTGGGTCGCCGGGGCGTTCATCCCCGCGATGTTTCCGATCCCGTTCCGGCTCGGTGTCACGATGCTTGCGGTCTTCTATCTGGCCATGGGGGCCACGTTCCTGATCAGATCGGAGATCCAGGCCCGGCGCCGCGAATCGGCCGGGCTCGAGTGACCGCGGCGGCGCCGACGGGAGAGGGCCGTGAGACGGGTGTGTCGTCCGAGCTTGCCGACCGCTCGCGAGTGGGCGGTAGGGTGGGCGCCGTGAACCCCGCGACCCCGTCACCGACCGCGGCCGACGTGATCGCGGCGGCGGAGCGCATCCGCCCCTTCGTGCACCGGACGCCGGTGCTCACGTGCGCCGCGATCGACGCCGTGTGCCGCCGGCCCGTGCTGATGAAGGCCGAGCACCTGCAAAAGGTGGGCGCGTACAAGGCGCGGGGCGCGACGAACCAGATCAGGTCGCTGGTCGAGTCGGGCGCCGAGATCCCCGGCGTGGTTGCCGCGTCGAGCGGCAACCACGGTCAGGCCGTGGCATGGGCGGCCGGGCTGGCCGGGATTCCCGCGACGATCACGGTTCCGGAATGGATCGCGGCGCCGAAGCGCGCCGCGATCGAGGGCTACGGCGCCGTGGTGGTCGTCGCGGGATCCGGGAACGAGCACACGGGGCTCGCGAGCGACCTCGCCGCGCGCGACGGGTTGGTCGAGGTTCCGCCGTTCGACCATCCGGTCACGATCGCCGGGCAGGGGACGTGGGTGCTCGAGGCCATGGGCGAGGCGCCATCCGATCTGGAGGGCGTGGTGGTTCCGGTCGGCGGCGGCGGGCTCGCCTCCGGCACGGCGCTGGGCGTCGAGGCCGCCGGCCGGCCCGTCGCCGTCTACGGCGCCGAGCCGGCCGGCGCCGACGACACGTTCCGGTCGATGCAAGCAGGCACCATCGTCGCGATCGACCGCCCGGCCTCCATCGCCGACGCGCTCCTGTCGCCCAGGCCGGGCGACGTGACGTTCCCGATCATGCGTGAGCGCCTGGCGGGCGTCGTCACCGTGACCGACGATCAGATCGTCGCCGCGATGCGCCTTCAGTGGGAGCGCGCCAAGCAGATCGTCGAGCCGGCCGGCGCCGTCGCGCTGTCCGCGGTCGCGAACGGGCTGATTCCCGGGACGGGACCCGTCATGGTCGTGCTCTCGGGTGGGAACGTCGACCTCGACACGTTCCGCTTCCCCGGCTGAGGCCCGCGACCGGCACGCCGGCCCGGTCCCGGCCCCGGCGCTCAGACTCTGGGAAGGAAGATCGAGAAGGTCGAGAAGAACGCCTCGCGGACGGGGGCGCCGAACAGATCCGTGTTGTCGCGCCAGCGGGCCGTGCCCTCGCCGATCTCGGCGAAGCCGCGCGCCACCTCGATCAGGAACCGCGCGTCCATCTGGTAGCGGCTGGCGTGCGCCACGTAGACGGCCCGGACGCCGTCCGCCATGTCGGCCAGCCGCGACGTGGACGCGGTGAACGCCTCCAGGCTGGAGTCGGCCATGTGGCCGTAGATGGCGCCCGTGTTGATGGTGTCGCCCCCGAACAGCGCCCCGGCCCGCTCGTCGAACAGACAGATCGAATCGGGGGTGTGGCCGGGGGTGTGGACCACTCGAAGCGCACGCCCGCCGAGGTCGATGAGATCGCCCTCGCGCAGGAGCCGCGTCGGGGTCGGCGCGTCGAGGCGCCAGGCGTTCCGATCGAATTCCCCGGGCAGGCTTCGCGGCGTCGTCTCGTCGGATTGGAACCCGAAGATCTGCTCGTCCAGTTCGCGAAACGCCGGCTCGTTCTCGGCCACGAACTCGACGAACGCGAGGTACGGCTGGAGCTCCTCTCCCGAGGCGCCCTCGGCCAGCGGCTTCTCCCCGAGCTCGTGGATCGCCGTCTCCTCGAACTCCTCGTTGCCGCCGACGTGGTCCCAGTGGTGGTGGGTGTTCACGACGCTCACCGGGCGGTCGGTCAGCGACTCGACCACCGGGCGCACGCGGCCGATGCCGAGCCCCGAGTCGACGAGGACGGCGCGCTCGGAGCCGACCACCAGGAAGGAGTTGACGTGTGCCGGCTCGGCGACCAGGAACACGCCGTCCGGAAGCTCGCGCGTCGCGAACCAGGAAGCAGCGTCGCCGGTCACGTAGGACGAGATACCCCGGCCGGAACCGGTCCGTCAAGCCCTGCCGCCTCCCGGGACGGCCCCCGTTCAGGGATGATGGGGCCCGAAATGCGCCGCTGGCTGCTCACGCTGCTGATCCTCGCCGCGCTGCTCGTCGTCGCCGACATCGGAGCGCGGGCGGCGACCGAGGCCGGCGTCGGCAAGGCGCTGCAACAGAAGGTGCAGACGGCGAGCAAGCCGAAGGTGAGCATCTCCGGGACGCCGTTCCTGCTCCATCTGTTCACCGGGAGATTCCCCACCGTCACGATCGACGCGGTGGGTGTGCGGTCGGACTCTGTGACCCTCTCGAGCTTCCATGCCGTCCTGCGTCAGGTCCGGGCACCGGCGCTCGCGCTCGCGCGGGGCAGAGGCGGGACGATCACTGCCGACTCGGGAACCGGCACGGCGACGATCTCGGCGGAGGAGGCCGGAGCGCTCCTGCGCTCCCACGGCATCGACGGCGACGTGACGTTCTCGGGTGGACGGGCACAGGTCCGCATCCCCGCGGTCGGGGTGACCGTGTCGCTCGACGTGGACGCGCAGCCGCACGGCGTGGTGTTGCGCGCGGCGGGATTCCCTGCGAGCCTCTCGTTCGACCTTCCGGCGCCGGTGTCCGGAGTCCGCTACACGAGCGCACGGATCGTCGGCGACCGGCTCGTGCTCGCGTTCGCGCTCGATCACCCGTCGTTCACGGTCACGGGCTGAAAGCGACTCGCCGTTGGGGTGTTCAGCCGAAGGTGCGCGCGATGAGAAGGAAGGCTCCGCCGATCACGGAGAGCGTCATCAGCACGCCGATCCAGTCGCGGTTCGCTTGCCACCAGATTCGCCGGCGGAAGCGGGTTTCCTGTGCGTCCTTGCCTCGGATGGACATGCTCCCATCGTGAGGCCAGCGAGAGGGCGAGTCCACGGCCCTTCGGCCGCGACTTCCTACGACCAAAGTCCGACGGGCGAGATCGCGCCGTACGCCGGAAGGCGGTGGTCGATCGCAGCCTGGCTCCGACCCTTCTCCTTCAGCGAGCGGCCGTCGCCGTCCGTCGTGCGAGCTCCTCGTCCACCGAGGTCACCGACACCTGCGGCGGGTACCCGGCCATGATCGCCACCGCCCGCTCGTGCGCCTCCGCGCTGATCCCCGCGCAGGCGTCGGCGACCAGCCGGACGTGGATGCCGCCGTCGACGGCGCCGAGGACGGTCGAGATCACGCAGCAATCGGTGGCGACGCCGCAGACGACCAGGGTGCGCGCCGGACCGGCGAGCGCCTCGAGCTCCGGCCCCCACTTGCCGAACGTGGTCGCCTCGACGCGCGAGGCTCGCCGGTTCGACGCGAACGGCTCGACGAGCTCGAGCAGCGGCCGAGCCTCGGGCTTGGTCACGAACTCCCAGTCGGCGTAGTAGTCGGCCCACGCCCCCATGGGATGCTCGGGCACGAGGAAGCGCGTGAAGCACACGCGGTCGCCGAAGCGCTCGACAAGGCGTTGGACCCTCGGCACCAGGTCGTGGAACCCCGGCGTTCCCCAGGGACCGTCTGCGAACACCTCCTGCATGTCGACGACGACCAGCAACGGACCGTCGCCCGCCGGAGCGCTCATGCGGTCGACGCGGCGGGTGCGGGTTCGGTCGTCCGCCGCTCGCCGAGCAGCGGGGCCAGCACCAGGTACAGCACGCCCGCGATGACGAACGCGATCAACAGTCCGATGCTCGAGCCCGCGAAGCTCGCCGCCAGGCCCGTCCGGGGGTTGTTCCGGCCACCGGGAAGGAACTGGAGGAGGTAGCCCGTCCAACTGAACACGGCGGCGGTCGAGGTGACCAGACCGAGTCCGACGACGGCGGCCACGACGAACGAGATGAGCCCCGCCGGATTCACCGCGCCGTAGCGGCCGTTCGGCGTGTACAGATCGGCCTCGCTGTAGCCGGCCTTCCGCCGGTACAGCAGCATGTCGGCGAGGAAGATCGCGGACCAAGCCGCGAGCAGAACTCCGAGCGTGATGAGGAAGCCTTCGAACGGGGAGAAGAAGTTCTTCGCGATGAACAGGATGTAGATGTTGCCGATCACCATGATCGTTCCGTCGATCACGACGGACTGATACCGGGGAAGCGGCACGCCCAGCGCCAGCAGGTTCAGCCCCGAGGAGTAGATGTCGAGCATCGCGCCGGCGATCAGGCCGCCCACGGCGACCAGCAGGTACGGCACGAGGAACCACGTCGGCATGTCCCGCCCGAGGTCGCCGATCGGGTTGCTCGACAAGGCGAGGTTCGGGTGGTTGGCGGCGAGCAGTGCCCCGAAGATGATCAGCAGAATCGGGGCGATGCTCGCGCCGAACGTGGTCCACCACACGACGCCGCCGCGGCTCGACGACCGCGGGAGGTAGCGGCTGTAGTCGGCTGCCGCGTTCACCCACCCGATGCCCAGCCCTGCCATGATCACCGACGTGCCGCCGATGAAGTCGATCGCTGTTCCTGACGGCAGGTGGGTGACCTTGGACCAGTTCAGGTGCGACCACTCGAGCGCCACGAAGACGACCGTGAGGACGGCGAACGCCCACGTGAACCACGTCGCGAGCTTGAGGATCGTCGCGTGTCCGAGCAGGCCGATCGCGATCGTCGCCGCGGCGATCACCACGAAGCAGACCGCCAGTGTGACGTTGCCCTGCGGAATGCCGATGCGGTTCAGGACCGCCTCGGCCGCGAAGGTCGCGAGCGCGACGAGCACGGTTTCCCACCCGACCAGCGAGATGTAGCTGATGGCGTTGACGATCGCGTTGCCGTAGTAGCCGAACGCGGCGCGCGACAAGACCAGCGTGGGCGCGCTGCCGAGCATCCCGGCCAGGCTGATCCACCCCACCAGCAGGAAGGACACGATCGTTCCGACGATCCCGGCGAGGATCGACTGCGGGAAATCGAGGCTGTAGAACGAGACGAGGTAGGTCCCGTACGCGATTCCGAGGATGCTGATGTTGGCGGCGCACCAGATCCAGAACATGTCGAAGGGTCGGCCGTGGCGATCCGACTCGGGGATCGGGTCGATCCCGTGGGTCTCGATGCTCCAGACCTTGTCGCTCTCCGGCTGCGCCGGCGGTGCCGTAGTCTCGGCCCCCATGTGACGATCCCTCCCGGGGGGCGCCCGCCCGCCCCTCACGGGATCGTAATACGACGCCCTACCGGGCGGCGCCCCCGACACCGCGCAGCGGCCGGTCGAGCAGGTCGACCGTGATCTCGTCCGGAGGGACCGGCCGGCCGAAGTAGAACCCCTGGCCGAGGGTGCAGCCACGCTCGGCCAGGTACTCGAGTTGACCTTGCGTCTCGACGCCCTCGGCCAGCGGGATCATGCCGAGGCTGTGCGCCAGCTGGATGAGCGCCCGCACCACGCTTCGGGCGCCGCGGTCGCTCTCGACGTCCGCGATGAAGGACCGGTCGATCTTCAACACCTCGATCGGGAGCGAGCGCAGCCGTGACAGCGACGAGTAGCCCGTACCGAAGTCGTCGAGCGCGATCGCCAGGCCCTGCTCGTGGAGCCCGACGAGAATCTGTTGCGCGCGCTCGGGGTCCGCTTCGAGGGCCGACTCGGTGATCTCCACCGTGATGCCCCCGGTGTTCGGCTCCATCGACTCCATCAGTTGGATGAGCTTGGAGCCCAGGTCCGGGTGCCACAGGCCGCGAGGGGAGAGGTTGAAGCCCACGTTCAGGTGGACGCCCTCGTCGCGCCAGGCCGACACCTGCCGCGCCAGCTCCTCGAGGACCCAGTCGCTGACCGTTCCGATCAGGCCGAGCTCCTCGACGATCGGGACGAAGACCGTCGGCTCGACGAGACCCATCTCGGGGTGATCCCAGCGCAGGAGCGCTTCGACGCCGATGACGTGCCCCCTCATCAGGTCGACGATCGGCTGGTAGCGCAGCGCCCATTGCCGCTCGGCGACCGCCTGGCGGAGCTTCGTCGCCAGGTTCGGCGTGTTGACCGCGTCGGTCATGTCGCGCGCGAAGACGCTGTAGCTGCCGGCCGACGTCTTCTTGCTGCGGTACATGGCCTGGTCGGCGTTCTTGACGAGCGTCTTCGCTTCGAACGCGTCCAGCGGGAACACGCTGATCCCGATCGAGGCGGAGATATAGAACTCGGTGTCGCCCAGGTGAAACGGACGCTGGAGCGTTTCGTGGATGCGGGCCGCGACGAGCTCGGCGAGCAGGAGCGCGTTGCCGGCCTCGCCCGGCCCCTCGAGGTCGGCGAGCAGGATCAGGAACTCGTCGCCACCGAGGCGCGCCACCA
This sequence comes from Actinomycetota bacterium, assembly GCA_035623615.1. Lineage (GTDB taxonomy): Bacteria > Actinomycetota > UBA4738 > UBA4738 > UBA4738 > DASPTB01. The sequence goes on along the minus strand of DASPTB010000126.1, from coordinate 3,457 downwards.
GGTCGGTGTCGCGCGTCGCCTCGCGCAGCCGTTCGACGGTGCCGCGGAGCAGTTCGTCCCCGGCCGCGTGGCCGAGCGTGTCGTTCACGAGCTTGAACTTGTCGAAGTCGACGTACAGCACCGCTACGCCCAGGCCGCGCCGCCGGGCGCGCGCCAGGGCGACGTTCAAGTGTTCCTCGAACATGGCGAGGTTGGGGAGTCCGGTGAGCTTGTCGTGGTACGCGAGGAACGCCACCTGCTCCTGCGCGCGCTTGCGGTCGGTGACGTCGACCATGACGCCTTGCCAGAAGCGCGGGTGCCCCGTCCCGTCGCGCACGAGTGTCGCCTCGTCCTGTACCCACAGCACACGGCCGTTGCGGGCGACGAGTCGGTACTCGGCGTGGTACGTCTCGCCGACCTCGTTGGTCCGAAGGTGCTCCGTGAGGATCCGCTCGCGGTCGTCGGGGTGCAGCAGCCGCTCCCACAGGCGCGGCTCGGCGAGCCATTCCTCGGGGGTGTAGCCGAGCAGCGGCCCCACCTGCGGGCTGATGTAGAGCGTGGTGCTCGCGTCGTCCAGGGCGTCGATGTAGGTGACGGCGGGGATCCGCTCGACGAGCGTGCGGTAGCGCTCCTCCGCGTCGCGAAGATGCCGCTCGAGCGCCCGCAGGTTGCGGACGGCGCCCTGTTCGTTCTCGAACGCGGTCCGCAGCACGGCCTGGCTCGCCTCCGTGCGCGACAGGCGGTCCCGGAACCGGGCGAGCGTCTCTCCGACGAGCACGCACAACGGAATGACGACCACCGTCGTGGCCAGTCCCTGCCCGTTGTCGACGGGCAGGTAGAGGATCGGGAGCACGTAGGCGACGGCCGCCAGCGGCGAGTACCAGGTCGGCAGCAGCGGCGGGAGCGCGATGCCGATCCACACGAAGGCGACGACGTAGAAGAGCCCGTAGTCCCACGTGTTCCCGCCGGCGAACAGGCTTCCGAACCCGATGAGCGTGAACGCGACCGGGGGGACGAACAGCAGCGTCCACCAGGGCCACCGTTCCCACGGGAGGAACCAGGCGGCGGTGCCGCTGCCGAGCGCGATCGCCGCGATGGAGACGACGCCCACGCGGTTCATGGCGGGCGCGGGGATCGCCACCGAGGCGAGCGTCACGACGCCGGACGCGGCGAAAAGGACGCCTGCGAGCCTGCCCATCGCCCGGCGGCGCGTCGGGTCGTGCAGCGCCGCGCCGCCGAAGATGTCCAGGCCGGCGGGGCCGCGGCCGGCAGGACCGGATTGGGGAAGGAATGTGATCTCGGGGTCTCCTGTTCGAGGCGGGCTCGTCAGCCCAGGACGTCCTCCGCGACGGCTTCCCACAGGTCGGTGGAGAGCCGCAGCGATTCCTGGTCCACACGCTCGTCGTTGCCGTGGAACATCGTCATGTAGTCCGAGTACGAGAGGCGATCGCTGAACAGCCCGTAACCGTACGCGGTCGCCCCGATCGCGCGGTAGAAGCGCGCGTCGGTGGCGCCCGACGTCGTCAGCGGCACGAGCCGCGAGCCGGGGACGAGGCGCTCGCTGACGCGCTGCAGCGACTCCCACAGCGGCGTGTCGAGCGGCGAGGTGTTGGGGGGGTCGTCGCTGTCGACGAGGATCTCGACGTCTGGGGCGAGCGGTCCGATCGCGTCCAGAATCCTCGTGCGGACCGCGTCGGCGTCGTCGCCCGGCACGGTGCGGACGTCGACCTGCATCTCCACGGAATCGGGGATCACGTTCGTCTTGACGCCTCCGTGCGCAATCGTCGGCGCGAAGGTCGTCCGCGTCATCGCGTGGATCTCGCGCGCGAGGCCGATTCCGTCCCCTTCCGCGGCGTTCAGGTACCGCGCCAGACCGTCGGGCGTCCCCAGCGCCTCGGCCAGGTCCGGCGGAAGGTCGTAGTCGCGGACGAACCGCGTCCACGTCTCGTCCAGGCGGACCTCCGCGTCCAACGACGCGAGTGCGGTCACCACCTGCGCGGCCTTGACGAGCGCGTTGTCGGTGCGAAACGGCATGGACGCATGCCCCGGCGTTCCCTTGACGCGGAGCGTGCACCAGTACGCACCCTTCTCGCCCACGAACACGGGAAGCTTGGGGCCGGTCGTCGACGGCAGCGGCATGAGGAACCCCCCCGACTCGGTGACGACGTAGTCGGCGCGGACGGCGTCGGGGTGTTCGCGCAGCATCCACTCGGCGCCGTACGTCCCGAGTGCTTCCTCGTCGGCCACCGCCGCGTAGACGAGCGTGCCCTTCGGTCGGAACCCGCGCTCGGCCAGGTGCTTCGTCGCCACTGCCATGGAAGCGGTCAGGTTCAGCATGTCGACGGCGCCGCGCCCCCAGACGATGCCGTCGACGAGCTCACCGCCGAAGGGATCGCGCTGCCACCCGTCGGCGTTCACCGGCACGACGTCGGTGTGCGCGAGCAGGACGAGCGAAGGCGCCGACCGATCCGAGCCGTCGATGCGCGCCACCAGGTTCGCGCGGCCGGGGGCGGAGTCGTAGCGCTCGGTCTCGAGCCCGGCGCCCTCGAGGTAGGAGGCGAGCAGCTCGGCGTTGGCGGCCTCGTTCCCGGACTCGGGGCGGCCGTCGTTCACGCACTGATTGCGAATCAGTTGCTGGAGGAGATCGGTGACCTCCGCCGTCGTGTCCGCCACTCCCCGCTCCCAACCAACAAGGCCGGCTCGCGCCACGCGAGCGGACGGCCGGCAGGCCGCCGTGGGTCACATTCTCTACCAATGGAACCCCGTGCGGCGTGGCACGAACGGGCCACTTCTGCGGGATCTCGTGGGGATCCCCCGGAGGGGGAAGCTGCGCCTGCGCCCCGCCAGGGTCGGGGACAATGGGGGCCGTGGGATCGGCGGGGATGCGCTGGGGGGTCGCGCTCGTCTTCACCCTGGCCGTCGCGGCGGGGGTTGCGTCCTCGGCCGGCGCCCCGGAGGTGGCCACGTTCGCGCTGTGCGCAGTGGCGCTGGCGGGCCTGGCCTGGGTCATCACCGTGGCCACCGAGTCCGTCGGAGACCGCTTCGGGCCCGCCATCACCGGGGTCATGCAGGCCACGCTGGGAAACCTCCCCGAGCTGTTCGTGGTGCTGTTCGCCCTGCGCGCGGGGCAGCTGATCGTCGCCGAGACCTCCATCCTCGGGTCGCTGTTCGCGAACGCGCTTTTGGTGCTGGGGCTCGTGCTGCTGGCGGGGTGCCGGGCCGCTCCCGACGGGATCATGCGGTTCCACCCCAGGCTTCCGCAGGACACGACGACGCTCTTGATCCTGGCCGTGTTCATGATCGTCCTGCTGGGCCTGTCGGTCGGGTCGGCCGACCCGGCGGCCACGCACCGGGTCGCGATCTCGGCGATCGGCGCCGCGCTCATGATCACGGTGTACGGGATCTGGCTGGCCCGATACCTGCGGGAGCCCAGATCGTCCACGCAGGAAGAGGAAGCACCGCTCGAGCGGCGGCTTGC
>DASPTB010000125.1:0-7035 GCA_035623615.1 Actinomycetota bacterium | reverse complement strand
CTGCACCCGGGCGACCGGGTGGCCGTGAAGGTGGTCGGTCAGAACGGGTCGTCCCGGATCGTCGAAGTCACGCTCGGCACGAACCCCCTGCCCTCCGCCGGCTGAGCGTGAATCAGGCCGGCGAGGCCACCCCCCTGCGGTAGCCTGAACCCCTCATGCGGGTTCGGCTTCGCAATCCCGACCGGGACGTCGACGTCGCGGGCGCCCGCCGCGTTCGCGAGGTGCTCGCCGAGCTGTCGGTCGATCCCGACACCGTCCTTGTCATCCGCGAGCGGACTCTGTTGACACGCGAGGACTGGCTCGACGAGGCGGACGAGGTCGAGGTGCGGCCGGTGATCTCCGGCGGCGCGCGACGGACCGGCGGCCCGATGCGGTGCCGGCGCTGCAAGCAGCCGGCCGTCGTGGAGCTCCGTCGCCACAACGCGGCCTTCTGCCACGACTGCTTCTTCCACTACGTGCGGGAGCAGGTACGGCGCGCGATCAAGGACCACGAGATGCTCGCGCCGGGCGAACGCGTGATGGTGGCCGTCTCCGGGGGGAAGGACTCGCTGGCGCTGTGGGACATCCTGCTCGACCTCGAGTACGACGCGGTGGGGATGTACCTCGGCCTCGGCATCGGGGAGTACTCCGACCGCTCGGCCGAAGTGGTCCGCGGGTTCGCGCGGGATCGCGGCGCCGAGGCGATCATGGTGGACCTCGCCGACGAGTACGGGTACGACATTCCCACCGCCGGCAGGAAGGGCTCCCGCTCCACGTGCGCCGTGTGCGGCCTCTCCAAGCGCTATGTGTTCAACCGCGCGGCGCTCCAGCACGGTTTCGACGTCGTCGCGACCGGCCACAATCTCGACGACGAGGCGGCGACGCTGCTCGGCAACACCCTCCGGTGGCAGACCGAGTACATCGCGCGGCAGTTCCCCGTGCTGCCGGCGCGTGAAGGGATGGTGAAGAAGGTCAAGCCGCTGCACCGGCTCTCCGAGCTCGAGACGGCCTCGTACGCGTTCATGCGGGGGATCGACTACGTGGTGCAGGAGTGCCCGCTCGTGGCCGGCAACACACAGCTCAAGCACAAAGAGGCGATGAATCGCCTGGAGGCGGGGTCGCCGGGAACCAAGGCGCAGTTCTACCTCGGCTACCTCGACCGGGCCGCGGGGCTCTTCGGCGACGACGCGGCCGCGACGCTTCGGCCGTGCGAGCAGTGCGGGCAGCCGACGACCGGACGGTTCTGCGCCTTCTGCCGCGCCCAGGCGCAGATCCTCGGCCGTAAGCTCGCGCCGCCGTCCGACGCGCAGGTGGCGGCCGAGCTCACCTCGGAGTCGATGCCCGCGGAGATCTACGGCGGGGTGAACGCCACGTGACCGGGCTCCCGCCCCGGACGCCGTTCGAGCCCGGCGAGCGCGTCATGTTCGTCGACAGCCGGGGACGGACGTATCTGGTCCGGCTGCAGCAGGGCGGCACCTTCCACTTCCACGGCGGAGCCGTGCCGCACGAGCTCGTGCTGGGCGCCGAGGAGGGAACCACCGTCCACTCCTCGACGGGTGCGGGCCTCGTCTGCTTGCGCCCACGTCTGTCCGACTTCGTCCTGAAGATGCCGCGGGGCGCCCAGGTCGTGTACCCGAAGGACGTCGGTGCCATCCTGGTCGAGGCCGACATCGGCCGCGGCGCGCGCGTGCTGGAGGCGGGGAGCGGCTCGGGCGCTCTCACGATGGCGCTCTGTCGCGCGACGGGCCCGGAGGGCCGGGTCGTCTCCTACGAGCTGCGCCCCGACTTCCACGAGACCGCGGCGGCGAACGTGGAGTCGTTCTTCGGCAAGCTGCCCGCGTGGCTCGAGCTGCGCCTCGGGGACGTTCGCGATGTCGCGGCGACGGGCGACGTGTTCGATCGCGTGGTCCTGGACCTTCCGGAGCCCTGGACCGTGCTGGGCGCGCTGGAGGAGGTGCTTCCGCCGGGCGGCATCGTCTGCTGCTACCTGCCCACGACCAACCAGACGCAGACCACCGTCCTCGGACTCGAGGTCGCCGGCTATGCCGAGATCGACACCTTCGAGGTGTTGGTCCGCCGCTGGCACGTGACCGCCCGGAGCGTGCGGCCCGACCACCGTATGGTCGCGCACACCGGCTTCATCACCGTGGCGAGGCGCGGCTCCGGCCGGCCGGGGGATGGCGGCACCGACCCATCGGCGTAGTCCCCGGGGAAGGTTTTCCGCATTCACAGGGCTTAAGCCGCTTGATCCGGGGGCCGAGGGTTACCGTATACGGAGTCGGGAGCGACCGAATCGGTCCGGCAGCCGCCCCCGCATCGGCGATCGACGAGGTGTCCGGTATGCAGAACCCATCGGCAGAGCGCGAGGGGCCCCGGGGCGGCGGGCGCGACGAGCAGATCGACCGCTACGAGAAGCAGGTGCACGAGCTCCAGTCGCAGGTGAAGTTCCTGGAGGACGAGACGGCGCTGCTTCGCCGGCGGATCACCAGCTCGCCGCGCCAGGCGAAGATCCTCGAGGAACAGCTCTTGCAGGCCCGCGGCGAGCTCGCCAAGGCCGTGTCGCAGAACGAGAAGCTCGTGTCCGTCCTGCAGTCCGAGCGCGAGCGGCTCGAGGCCCTCAAGGAAGAGGTCGAGAAGCTGACGCGGCCGCCCGCGACGTTCGGGACGTATCTCCGCGAGAACGAGGACGGATCCGTGGACGTGTTCACGGGCGGGCGCAAGATGCGCGTGAACGTCGATCCCGAGCTGGAGCGAAACCGATTCCGCCCCGGCGTCGAGGTCATCCTCAACGAAGCCCTCAACGTCGTGGAGGTGCTGGACCAGGACATCCAGGGCGAGGTCGTCCGCGTCAAGGAATCCCTCGGCCCCGACCGAATCGTGGTGGTCGGGCGCGGCGACGAGGAGCGCGTCGCCCTGCTGTCGGCCCGGGTGAAAGAGGACGGCGTGCGCGCCGGCGACCCCGTCCTGTTCGACGGACGGTCGGGATACGCGCTCGAGCGGCTCCCGCGGGAGGAGGTCGAGGAGGTCATCCTCGAGGAGGTCCCCGAGATCACGTACGAGGACATCGGTGGCCTCACGCGCCAGATCGAGGACATCCGAGACGCGGTCGAGATGCCGTTCCTGTACGCGGAGCTTTTCGCAGAGCACGAGCTGAAGCCGCCGAAGGGCGTGCTGCTGTACGGCCCCCCGGGGTGCGGGAAGACGCTCATCGCCAAGGCCGTCGCCAACTCGCTCGCGCAGCAGATGGCCGAGCGCTCCGGCCGTGACGAGGTGCGCTCGTACTTCATGAACATCAAGGGTCCGGAACTGCTCAACAAGTACGTCGGCGAGACCGAGCGCCACATCCGGCTGATCTTCCAGCGCGCCAAGGAACGGTCGGACGAGGGATTCCCGGTCATCGTCTTCTTCGACGAGATGGACTCGCTCTTCCGCACGCGCGGAACGGGCATCTCCTCCGACGTCGAGAACACGATCGTCCCGCAGCTCCTGTCGGAGATCGACGGCGTCGAGACCCTCAAGAACGTGATCGTCATCGGCGCCTCCAACCGCGAGGACATGATCGACCCCGCGATCCTGCGCCCCGGCCGCCTCGACGTGAAGATCAAGATCGAGCGGCCCGATGGCGAGGCCGCGCGGGAGATCATCGGAAAGTACTTGACCACAGGCGTTCCCGTGCACGAGGACGAGTTGAAGCGGGTTGATCACGATGTGACCAGGGCGCTGCAGCGCATGGTCGACCTCACCGTCGACCGCATGTATTCCGAAGCGGACGAGAACCGGTTCCTCGAGGTGACGTACGCATCCGGGGACAAAGAAGTCCTGTTCTTCAAGGACTTCAACTCGGGCGCGATGATCGAGAACATCGTGAACCGCGCGAAGAAGAACGCGATCAAGCGGTTCCTGTCGACGGGTGAGAAGGGACTCAAGGTCGACTACCTCCTCTCGGCCATCCGGGACGAATTCAAGGAGAACGAGGACCTGCCCAACACGACGAACCCCGACGACTGGGCTCGAATCTCCGGGAAGAAGGGCGAGCGCATCGTCTACGTCCGTACGCTGATCGGGGACGACCAGGGCCGCGGCCGGCAGGTCGAGCGCGTGAACGCCGGGCAGTACCTGTAGGAACAGTTAGGCTGTCGTGATGGCCATCCCCAAGGTCGTCGGCACCGAGACCGAGTACGGAATCTTCGGTCCCAACACGCCCGATTTCAATCCGGTGCTGGCGTCGTCCTTCCTCATCAATGCGTATGCGGGCAGCCTGCGCCGCATCCGGTGGGACTACGAACAGGAGTCCCCGCTGCGCGACGCCCGCGGGTTCGAGCCGGTGCAGGAGCGCCAGCCGGTCGAGGAGGAGCTCGGGCTCGCGAACGTCATCCTGCCGAACGGGGCCCGCTACTACGTCGACCACGCGCATCCCGAGTACTCGACGCCCGAGTGCGCGGGCCCGCGCGCCCTCGTGGTGCACGACAAGGCCGGCGAGCTCGTGCTGGAGCGGTCGTTGGACGCGGTGGAGGCGCTCCTTCCGCAGGGCGAGCGCATCACCGTGTACAAGAACAACACCGACGGCAAGGGAAACTCCTACGGGACGCACGAGAACTACCTCGTTGACCGGCGGACGCAGTTCACCAGGATCGTTCGCGACCTGACGCCGTTCTTCGTCACGCGCCAGATCTTCACGGGCGCCGGCAAGATCGGATCGGAGAGCGCGAGGGGGACCGAGCAGCGCGTCGCCTACCAGCTGACGCAGCGGGCGGACTTCTTCGAGGCGGAGGTCGGCCTCGAGACCACGCTCAAGCGCCCGATCATCAACACGCGCGACGAGCCGCACGCCGATCCGGAGAAGTACCGGCGGCTGCACTGCATCGTCGGCGACGCGAACATGTGCGAGGTCGCGACCTTCCTCAAGGTGGGAACGACCGCGCTGGTGCTGAAGATGATCGAAGACGAGCTGCTGCCCGACATGTCGCTCGAGAACCCCGTGCAGGCGCTGCATCACGTGTCGTGGGACCCGACGTGCCGCCAGACGGTCAAGCTGCTCGACGGCCGCAGGATCCGGGCGGTCGAGCTTCAGTGGGAATACCTGGACCACGCCAAGAAGTACGTCAAGGAGAACGACGCCACCGCGGAGAACGCCGAGGTCCTGCAGCGGTGGGAGTCGGTGCTCGCGGGCCTCGAGGACGACCCGCTGTCCCTGCACCGCGAGCTCGACTGGGTCGCCAAGTATCGGCTGCTGACGGCGTACCGGGAGCGTGACGGGCTCGACTGGCGCGACCCGAGGCTCGCGATGATCGCGCTGCAGTACCACGACGTTCGCCGGTCGAAGGGCCTCTACTACCGTCTGGCCGCCTCGGGGCGCGTCGACCGGATGGCTACCGACGACGAGATCCGGGACGCGGTGGACGCGCCGCCGGAGGACACGCGGGCATACTTTCGCGGGCGATGCATCGCGAAGTACCCGCAAGCCATCGCCGCAGCGTCCTGGGACTCGATCATCTTCGACACGGGCCGCGAGACCCTGCAGCGGGTCCCCACGCGGGAACCGTTGCGCGGCACCCGGGACCACGTCGAGGCGCTGCTCGAGGCCTCCGATTCGGCCGAGGCGCTCGTCGAGGGCCTGCAAGGCTGAAGAGGGGGACCGTGGCCGTAGAATAGGGCCCCACCGAGACCGGGGAGTGAGCGCACGTGCCGCAGGAACAGGAGCAGAAGCGAGTCCAGCGCCGTGGCGACGAGGGCGGCGCCAGCGCGGACGCCGACACCGCCAAGGCGTCCGCGAAAGGCCAGGAGCTCACCGAGGAGATGGATGAGATCCTCGACGAGATCGATTCGGTGCTCGAGCAAAACGCCGAGGAGTTCGTGAAGTCGTACGTCCAGAAGGGCGGCGAGTGACCCCACGCCCAGACGGGTTCCCGGGGCCCGCCTACCCGCTCGGCGCCAATCCCAGCTTCACAGACCTCGTGCGAAGCGTCGGATCCGATCCGTCCGACGTCTCCTCCGGGCCGCAGCCGGGGCCCGCGCAGGGGGGTGTCCCGGGAGGGGTGGCGGCCGGCGTGTCGCACGGCCTTTCCGCCGGCGTTCCTCACGGGCTTCCCGGCGGCGTGCCGCACGGCACGACCGTCCTCGCCCTCAAGTTCGCCGAGGGGGTGGTCATGGCGGGAGACCGCCGGGCGACCGAGGGGTACTCGATCGCCGACGAGCGGATCGAGAAGGTCTTTCCGGCGGACGACCATTCCGCCGTCGCGATCGCCGGCGCGGCCGGCCAGGCGACCGAGATCGTGAAGCTGTTCCAGACCGAGATCGAGCACTACGAGAAGGTCGAAGGCGACCGGCTGTCGCTCGAAGGAAAGGCGAACCGTCTGGCGCAGATGGTCCGCGGGAACCTCCCGATGGCGATGCAGGGGCTCGTCGTGGTCCCGCTGTTCGCGGGTTGGGACATGGGCCGCGAGGAGGGCCGGATCTTCCGCTACGACGTCACCGGCGGACGCTGGGAGGAGGCGGTCTTCCACGCGACCGGCTCGGGTGGGATCCACGCTCGCGGGACGCTGAAGAAGCGTTGGAAGCCCGGGCTCGACCGGCAGGCCGCGATCCGCACCGCCGTCGAGGCGCTCTACGACGCGGCGCAGGAGGATGTTGCCACGGGTGGACCGGACCTGTTCCGCGGCGTGTACCCGTCGGTGAAGGTGGTCGACCGCGACGGGTTCCACACGGTGTCCGAGGACGATGTGCGGGGCGCGTTCGAGGGGATCGTGGAGGATCTCCTCGCGAACCAGCCTCCCGTCGGCGCGAGCGGCGCGCGCGAGGCCGAGGAGGCGGGACCGTAGTGTCGTTCCAGCCGTACGTTCCGCCCGAGCAGCTGATCAAGGACCGCTCGGATTACGCGCGCAAGGGCATCGCCCGCGGCAAGTCGGTGGTCGCCGTCGAGTACGCCGAGGGGATCCTTTTCCTCGCGGAGAACCCGAGCACGACGTTGCACAAGGTCTCGGAGATCTACGACCGGGTCGCGTTCGCCGGGGTGGGGAAGTACAGCGAGTTCGAAGACCTCCGGATTGCCGGGATCCG